>JAGWTZ010000097.1 GCA_028868695.1 Alphaproteobacteria bacterium
GAGCCCAATGCCAGCTTCGTGAAGCTGATCGAGGAAAGCTGGCTCGCCAAATACGGCCAAGGCTAAGCCGCATCACACTGGCAGCATGGGCGGCATTGGTTTCGCCGGAGTTTCTCTCTAACCTCGCGCCATGTCCGAAAGATTCGACATTGCCGTCATTGGCTGTGGTGTGGTGGGCCTGGCCATCCTGCGCCGCCTTGCGCTCTTGGGCCTGTCCTGCGTGGCGCTGGAAAAGGGCGCCGACATTCTCTCCGGCGCCTCCAAGGGCAACAGCGCGCTGCTGCATACCGGCTTTGATGCCCCGCCGAAAAGTCTTGAGCTTGCCTGCATGCAGGCGGGCCATGCCGAATATCTCGAAATCCGCCAGGGCCTGAACCTGCCGCTGCTGGAAACATCCGCCATCGTCGCGGCCTGGAATGACGATGAACTGGCGAAGCTTGACGCCATCGAAAAGAAGGCCCGCGCCAATGGCGTGGAGGATGTGAAGCGCCTCAGCCAGACTGAACTTCGCATCCGCGAGCCGCAGCTGGCAAGGCAGGCTCTGGGCGGCCTGCTGGTGCCGGGCGAGCATGTGATTGACCCATGGTCCGCCCCCTTGGCCTATGCCCATCAGGCGCTGGCTCATGGCGCGAAGATCATCCGTAATGCCGAAGTCAACAAGGCCACGCGCACGTCCGATGGTTGGACGCTCTCAACCCTGCAAGGCGAAGTCACCGCCCGCATCGTCATCAATGCGGCCGGCCTCTTTGGTGATCATGTTGAAGCGCTGGCCCATGCGCCGCAATTTGCAATCAAGCCGCGCAAGGGCCAGTTTGTGGTGTTTGACAAGCCCGCCGCCAAGCTGATGCGCGCCATCCTGCTGCCCGTGCCCACCGCGCGCACCAAAGGTGTGGTGCTGTTCCGCACCATCTTCGGCAACCTTGCCATCGGCCCCACGGCGGAAGAAACCGAAGAGCGTGACAATGCCACCACCAGCACCGCCGCCCTCGAAACACTGAAGGCCCGCGCCATCGAAATGCTGCCGGCGCTGAAGGATGTGGATGTCACCGCCATCTATGCGGGCCTGCGCCCCGCCACGCAGCAGAGCGATTATGTCATCGAGGCCCATGAGGATGAAAACTGGATCACCGTGGCGGGCATCCGCTCAACCGGCCTCACCGCCGCGCTGGGCATCGCCCAGCATGTGGCCAAGCTTTATGGCAAGCATTTCGGAAAGCTGCCCAGGAAGCTTCCGCCCCCCAAACTCACACCCGTGCCCAGCTTGGCCGAGCATGCCATCCGCCCCTACATGAAGGGCGGCGAGATCATGTGCCATTGCGAGTGGGTCACCCGCGCCGAGATCGAGGCCGCCTGTGCAGGCCCGCTTCCGGCGGGCGACCTTGCGGGCCTCAAGCGCCGCACCCGCGCCATGATGGGCCGCTGCCAGGGCTTTTATTGCGCCGCTCACGTCTCGGCACTCTTTGACCAGGTGAAACATGGAACACCATAAGGTCATCATCGTGGGCGGCGGCCCCGCGGGCCTCACGCTGGCCTGGGAGATGCAGAAGCGCGGCGCCAGGGATGTCGTGGTGCTGGAGCGCGAGGCCGAGGCCGGCGGCATCCCGCGCCATTGCGGCCACATGGGCTTTGGCTTCTTCACCTCGAAAAGCCGCCTCACCGGCCCGCAATTCGCAAGGCGCCTGCGCGAAGCCACAGAGCAGCTCGACATCCGCACCCAAACCACGGTGCTGGAATTCACCTTGCGCGGCAACCTGCGCGTCCATGGCGCAAGCGGCATCACCGAAATGAGCGCCGGCAAGATTGTGCTGGCCACAGGCACGCGTGAATCCTCCCGCGCCGCCCGCCTTGTGGGAGGCAACAAGCTGCCCGGTGTCATGAACACGGGCGAGTTGCAGCAGCGCGTCTATCTCAGGGGCGAAAAGCCCTTCCAGCGCCCGGTGATTGTCGGTTCCGAATGGGTGTCCTTTTCCAGCCTGCTCACCTGCCGCCATGCCGGCATCAGGCCCGTGGCCATGCTCGCCGAAGCCAAGGCCCTCGATGCGCCGGCCTATTTTGCCCTGGGTGCGAGATGGGTGTTCGGCGTGCCGGTGCTCCGCGAAACCGCGCTTCTCGCCATCCATGGCAAGGGCAGGGTGGAGGCGGTGGAGGTGAGTGAAAATGGCAAGCCGCGCAGCCTCGCCTGCGATGGCGTCATCCTCTCAGGCAGATTCCGCAGCGAGGCTGCCCTCTATGCTGGCGGCTTTCTCGAGCGTGATGGCTGGGCGCCAAGGGTGAATGAAAAGTTTGAAACATCGCGGCCGGGTGTCTTTGCTGTCGGCAATGTGCTCGGCCATCTTGAAACGGCGGGCAATTGCATGAAGCGCGCCCGTGAATTGGCGGGAATCCTCGCCCCGTGAATGTTCCCGCCATATGAAAGTTCCCGCCAAATGAAAGCCCTCGCCATTGATCAAGGCACCACCGGCACCAAGGCCTTCACCTATGATGAGTCAGGCGCCTTCCGCCGCGTCTTCAGCGCTGACGTGGAGCAGCATTTCCCAAAGCCCGGCTGGGTGGAGCATGATGCGGAGCAATTGCTCGGCCACATTGAGGCGGCCATCAAGAAGGCCGGAAAGTTTGATTGCGTGGGCCTCGCCAACCAGGGCGAAACCCTGCTCGCCTGGCATGCCAAGACTGGCAAACCCCTGTGCCCCGCCATCGTCTGGCAGGATGACCGCACCAAGGATGCCTGCGCCAGGCTGAAGGCCGATGGCGCGGAGACGCTCACCAAGGCCAAGGCCGGCCTGCCGCTGGATCCCTATTTCTCCGCCTCCAAATTCCGCTGGATCCTTGATCATGTGCCCGGTGCCAAGGAGCTGGCCGCCCAGGGCAACCTGCATCTGGGCACCAGCGATGCCTTCTTCCTCGAGCGCCTCACCGGAACCTTCGCCACCGATGTCACCACCGCATCGCGCACCTCGTTGATGTCGCTCGACACGCTGCAGTGGGATGATGAGCTCTGCGCCCTCTTCGGCGTGCCGCGTGAATGCCTGCCCGAAATCCGCGCCACCACGGGCCCCTTCGGCGGCAGCATCGCCGCCTCGCTGGTGGATCAGCAGGCCGCCCTTTTCGGCCATGGCTGCATGAAGCCCGGCGATGCCAAGATCACCTTCGGCACCGGCGCTTTTGCCTTGGCGCTGGTGGGCGGCAAGCGTCCGCTCGAAGACAAGTCGGGCCTCTTGCCCACCGTGGCCTGGAAAATCGGCGCAGCACCCGCCAGCTTTGCGCTGGATGGCGGGGTTTACAATGCCGCCTCGGCGGTGAACTGGGCCAAGGGCCTTGGCCTGTTCAAGAGCTATGATGAGATCAACGCCTTTGAAAAGCCCTCCGCCATCTCGCGCGGGCTGGTTTTCATTCCTGCTCTTTCCGGCCTTGCCGCCCCGCATTGGGACAGGAACGCCGCCGGCCTCTGGCTGGGCCTCGGGCTCGATACCACGCGCCAGGACATGATGCAGGCCCTCCTCGAAGGCGTCGCCTTGCGCGCCGCCGAGGTGATGGAGGCCATGGCCCGCCTTGGCGCCAAGGGCAGCAGCATTTCCATTGATGGCGGCCTCGCCGCCAATCCCTATTTCGGGCAGTTCCTCGCCAATGCACTGAACCGCCATGTCAGTGTCGCCGCCTCGGCGGATTTGACCGGCCTCGGTGCCGCGCGCATGGCGCTGCTCGGGGCCGGCGCCAAAACCTTGCCGCCGCTGCCCCAGCCCACGCAACACTTCGCCCCGCGCGATCCCTTGCCCCAAAGCCTCCTCTCCCGCTTCGGCATAGCCATCCTGCGCGCCAAGGGCTGGAAGGCCTTCTGAGCCGCAATGCCGCTCACTGCCCTTCCCCCTCTGGGGGAAGGTGCCCGAAGGGCGGATGAGGGCCAATGCGCCAGCATTGGTCTTGCTTTCGACAGGCGCAGATGCAAAACCGTTCAACACGTGCTGAACCAAAGCCCACGCCCTGCGTGCGTGGCCCTCATCCGCCCTTCGGGCACCTTCTCCCAAGGGGAGAAGGGCATGGGTT
>JAGWTZ010000012.1 GCA_028868695.1 Alphaproteobacteria bacterium
CCTTTTGGGAGAAAAGCGGGGCTTAGTAGTCGCCGCAGGTCATGACCTTGTAGGGACCGAAAACCTTGTGATGATGGTGCCAGTGCCAGCCCGTCACCCATTCATAGCCGCAATCACCGCCATAGCCGTAGCCAGCGTCATAGTAGCCGGGGCCATAGTAACCGCCGTCGGAAACCGAAACGCCGAAATGGGAGACGCCGCCGGGGCCAAAGCCAATGCCAAAGCCGATGCCATCAGCTTTCGCGGTTGCGGAAAAGCCGATCGCCAGAGCGGCGGCGGCAGTGAGGGAAATCAGGGTCTTCTTCATGGTCGTTGTCCTTCGAAATGCCCGGCTTGATTGCCGTTGATGAATGCCTTTCTAGCGGGGGCAGGCTGAACCACCCCTGATGGGCGCATTCATTTTCGGTTCAGGTTGAAAAGCCGGGTCAGGGGGGCTAGAAGCCCCGCCAATGTCTGCAAAACCCACCATTTTCATCGATGGCGAGGCCGGAACCACCGGCCTGCAAATCCGTGACCGGCTAAAGGGCCGCACCGATGTTGAGCTGGTTTCGATTGCCCCGGACAAGCGCAAGGACGCACAGGCGCGCGCCGACTTGCTGAATGGCGTGGATGTGGCGATCCTGTGCCTGCCGGATGAGGCAGCGCTTGAAGCCGTCTCGCTGATCAGGCCCACGTCCAGGACGCGGGTGATTGACGCTTCCACGGCCTTCCGCGTGAATCCTGAATGGGTTTACGGCTTTGCGGAAATGGACCGGCACCAGCGTGGCAAGATTGCTTCCGCCAAGCGCGTCACCAACCCCGGCTGCTGGCCGCAGGGCCTGATCGCCCTGGTAAAGCCGTTGATTGACGAGGGCTTGCTGCCGCGCGATGTGGCGCTCTCCTATGGCGGCGTTTCGGGTTACACTGGCGGCGGCAAGAAGATGATTGAAGATTATGTGGCCAAGGGCGAGGCGGCATCCGAGTTCACGCCCTATGCGCTCACATTCAACCACAAGCACCTGCCGGAGATGAAGCTTTACGCCGGCACGAGGCATGACGTGCTGTTTCAGCCTGTGGTCGGCAATTTCGCGCAAGGCATGCTCACCACGGTGCCCCTGCTGGCCAGCCAGATGAAGGCGGGCGTTTCACTCAGGCAAATCCATGACGTGATCACCGCGCATCATGGCGGCGGCTTTGTGGAAGTCGCACCGCTGGGCACGCAGGAAGCGTTGAACCCGGAAGCGCTCAACAACAGCAACCGCATGCGGCTCTTGACGTTTGGCAATGAAGCGCGCGGGCAATTCGTGCTGATGGCGGTCTATGACAATCTCGGCAAGGGCGCATCGGGGGCGGCCGTGCAAAATCTCAATCTGATGATCGGGGCGGATGAAGCCGCTTCGGTCAATCTTGCTGCTTAAGGGAAAGTGACATGCAAAAGTTTGAAGTGCTGAACGGTGTGGCCGCGCCACTGAACATCGTGAACATCGACACCGACATGATCATTCCCAAGCAGTTTCTCAAGACCATCAAGCGCACCGGCTTGGGCAAAAGCCTGTTCTTTGAAATGCGCTACACGCAGGACGGCAAGGAACTGCCGGAATTCGTGCTCAACAAGCCGGCCTACCGCAAGGCGGAAATCCTGGTGGCGGGCGACAATTTCGGCTGCGGCTCCAGCCGCGAGCATGCGCCTTGGGCATTGCTCGACTTTGGCATCCGCTGCGTGATTTCGACGAGCTTCGCCGACATTTTCTACAACAACTGCTTCAAGAATGGCATCCTGCCGATCAAGGTTTCACCCGATGACCTGAAGAAGCTGCTGGATGACGCCTCGCGCGGCGCCAATGCCACGCTCACCGTTGATTTGCCCAACCAGGAAATCCGTGGGCCGGATGGCGGCAAGGTGAAATTCGAGATCGACGCCTTCCGCAAGCATTGCCTGCTCAATGGCCTTGATGACATTGGCCTGACGATGGAGAAGGCTTCCAGCATTGATGCCTTCGAGAAGAAAGCGGCCGCCGCACGGCCCTGGGCCTAATATGCAGAGGCTGCCAATCAATCTGGGTGAAAAGCTTGCGAAATTCCCGGAGCATTGGTCACCCAAGATTGTTGGCGGCTACAATGGCAACGATCTGCTTGTTGTGAAATTGCAGGGCGAGTTCAACTGGCATTCGCACCCGGAGACTGATGATTTCTTCATGGTGCTCAAGGGCCGCCTCACCATCCAGATGCGGGATGGCAATGTGGTGCTAAACCCTGGTGAAATCTATGTCGTGCCCAAGGGTGTTGAACATTGCCCCAAGGCCGATGAAGAGTGCCATGTGCTGCTGATTGAGCCGCGCGGCACGCCCAATACTGGCGATGAAAAAACCGCTGCCAAGAAGGTGGCGATCTAGGCTGTGAACTCTGTCCTCACGACAGTCCTTCCCGTTTTTGGCCTCATCGTGCTGGGCTATCTCTTTGCCAAGGCCAAGGTGATTGATGCTGCCGCTGGGCGCGGGCTGGCGTTATTTGTCTTCAACGTGGCCATTCCCGCCTTCCTGTTCCGCACCATGGCCACGCTCTCATCCGCCGAAGCCGCACCCTGGGGCCTGTGGGCCGCCTTTTTCGGTGGGCTGGCGATTGCCTGGGTTGTGGCTGCCTTGGTGGCGCGCAGGATTGCCAGCCTTAAAGTTTCCGGCGGGGCGGCGGCGGCGATGGCCACGGGCTTTGGCAATGTGGGCCTGCTGGGCGGGCCGCTGGCCATGGCGCATTTTGGCGAAGGCGTTGGCGTGCCACTGGGCCTCATTCTTTCCGTGCACGCGCCCATCCTGTGGACGGCGGCAACCCTTCACCGGGAGATGGCGCGCAATGCAGGCGGCCCCAACTGGGCTTCAGTGGGGCGGGAACTGCTCAAGAACCTCGGCACCAATGCCATTGTGCTGGCGCTGATTGCGGGTGCGCTGTGGCGGGTGACGGGGCTTGGCCTGCACCCCATTCCCGACAAGACGCTGGCCATGCTGGGCGACGCATCGGTGCCCACGGCACTCTTTGCGCTGGGTGTTTCGCTTTCCGCCTATTCGCTCAAAGGTGCCTGGGACGGGATGTTCGCGCTCATTGGCCTCAAGATGTTTCTGGTGCCGCTGCTGGTTTATGTGCTGAGCCATTTCGTGTTTCAGGTTCCGGCCTTCTGGGCGCGCATTGCCGTGCTGTTCGCCGCAATGCCCACGGGGGCCAACGCGTTTTTGTTTGCGCAGAAGAATGATGAGGCTGTACCAGCCGTTTCTGGTGCGGTGGCACTGGGAACGGGGCTTGCGGCGCTGACAGCATCTGTGCTGCTCTATTTGATTGATACGGGGTGGATGTGATGAAGCATTTTGACGTGGTGATTGTGGGCGGGGCGATTGTCGGCTCTTCCACGGCCTATTTCCTGCGCAAGAACGGGTTCAAGGGCTCCATCGCGGTGATTGAAAAGGACCCGACCTATGCCAAGGCCTGCACGCCCTTATCCTGGGGCGGGGTGCGCAAGCAATTTTCAACGCCGGAGAACATCCGGCTTTCAACTTTCGGCTTCAACATCATCAGTGATGTGAAAAAGGAATTCGGGCCGGAGGCCGACATCAGTTTCCGCGAAACCGGCTATCTGGTTCTGGGCAGCGAGGCTTCTATCCCCGTTCTTGAAGAAAACGCCAAGCTGCAGCGCTCCATGGGCGCTTTTACCGAGCTCTATTCTCCTGCCGAGCTTGCCCGGAAATTTCCGCATGGCAATTTCGAAGGCATCGCCATGGCCAGTTTCGCGCCCAAGGGCGAGGGCTGGTTTGACCCTTACGGGCTGATGAACCTGGTGCGCAAGGGCGCGGCCGCCAAGGGCGCAACCTATATCGCCGATGAGGTGGTGGCCATCGAGGCGGGCGATAAAGTTTCGTCCGTCACGCTCAAGTCCGGCGAGAAGCTGGGGGCAGGTGCGGTGGTGAATGCGGCCGGCACGGCTGGCGGCGCCGTGGCGGCGATGGTGGGCTTCAACCTCCCTGTCTCTGCCGCCAAGCGTTTCACCTATATCGTGGATTGCCCGGCGGCACCTGATGCACTTCGCAAGGGGCCGGCCTGGTTCAATACGGACGGCACCTATTGGCGGCCTGAGGGGCGCAATTTCATGTTCGGCTTCACGCCCTCTGAGGATGAAGAGCCCAAGGTTGCGGATTGGGAGATGGAACATCACTGGTTTGAAGAGAAGATCTGGCCTTCAGCCTTTGAGCGCGTGCCGGTGTTTGAATCGCTCAAGGTGATCAGCGGCTATGTGGGCCATTATGATTACAACTGGTTTGACCAGAACGGCGTCATCGGCCGGCACCCGGCCATCGAGAATTTCTATTTCGGCAATGGCTTTTCCGGCCATGGCATCCAGCAAGGGCTTGCCACCGGCAATGCCATTTCCGAGCTGATCATGCATGGCGAATACCGGACGATGGACCTGAAGGCCCTGGGCGTGGAGCGGATTGCCGCCAACAAGCCGCTTTTTGAAAAGAACATCTTTTAGAAACCAAACAGTGTCGGAATGCTTTGATCCGGCCGGGCGGAATCGTCTATCAGGCTGGCCCAAACCCTTTCTTGCGAGTTGCCATGCCTCATCACAACGCCCTGCTGGGCAAGCCAGTTGCAGACGACATTTTTGCCAATGTGCAGGATGGCGTGAAGGCGCTGCAGGAAAAGGGCTGGAACCCCAAGCTCGTTTCCATCACAATTGGCGATGTGCCGGCGGTGAACCTCTATGTGCGCAACCAGGCGCGCGGTGCGGCCCGCGCCGGCGTGGGCTTTGAAGAGCGCAACCTGCCGGAAAACATCTCTCGCGTGGAAATGCTGGGCCTGCTGCAGGCGCTGAACACAGACCCGCGCGTCACCGGCATCATCATCCAGCGGCCCATCCCCAAGCATCTCTCCATCAAGGAGCTTCAGGCGGCGGTGCATCCACTCAAGGATGTGGAGGGCATGCACCCGGCCTCCATCGGCAACATCGTCTACAAGGATGTGGCGCTGGCGCCCTGCACGGCGGCGGCCTCGGTGGAATTGCTCAAGCGCACCGGGCTGAAGCTTGAAGGCCTCAATGTTGTGGTGATCGGGCACTCGGAAATCGTGGGCAAGCCCATCGCCTTTCTCCTTCTGGCAGAGGGTGCCACTGTCACTGTCTGCCATCACATGACGCGCAACCTGGCCGTCCACTCACGCGCGGCGGATGCTGTTTTCGTGGCGGTCGGGCGGCCGCGCTTCATCACTGCCAACATGATCAAGCCGGGGGCCGCCGTGATCGACATCGGCATCAACCAGATCGAGGAAGACGGCAAGACGCTCACCGTTGGCGATGTGGATTTTGGCCCTTGTGCCGAAGTGGCGGGCTGGATCACGCCGGTGCCCGGCGGGGTGGGGCCAGTGACGGTTTCCATCCTCATGCGCAATGCGCTAGTGGCCGCGCAGACTCAGGCCGAGTTCTACGAACGCCAATTTGGCGGCGCGGCGGAATAGGCAGTGGGTGATACGGTCATCGGCGTCGATGGCTGCCGCGCGGGCTGGATTGCCGCCATCTGGCAGGGTAGCCAGATCCACACCAAGCTATTTCCGCAATTTGCGGAGATCCTGAATCAGGAAGCCGAGGTCATCGCCGTGGATATTCCCATGGGCCTGCCCAATGCCCACGGGCGGCAGGCGGAACAGTTGGCCCGCAAGGCGCTGAAGGGGCGGGCTTCCAGCATCTTTGCCGTGCCATCGCGCGCCGCTGCCGCAGCCATGGACTATCCGTCTGCTTGCGCGATCAACCTCCGTCATTCCCATCCGCCCCGCAAACTGTCGAAGCAGGTGTTCCACCTTTTTCCAAAAATCCGCGAGGTTGATGCGGCCTTGACGCCTGCCTTGCAATCACGCGTTTTTGAAACCCATCCTGAATTGGCCTTTAGTGTGATGAATGGCGGCATTGCCTTGCGCCACAGCAAGAAGACGCAAGAGGGCGCGCACGAACGCCTTGCTCTTCTGGCGCAGCAGGGCCTGCCACCACTTCATCACTCATCCTTTGATTATTTGCGCAATGATGTGCAGCGCGATGATGTGATAGACGCCTCTGCCGCGGCCTGGAGTGCGCGGCGTATTTTTGAAGGCAAAGCCCTGCATTACCCGGAAAGCCAAGAGCGGGACGCGCTGGGTCTCCTCATGCGCATCCACGCGTAATCACGCCTTGGGTGCCTTTACATATTTCCGCCAGTTGTGCTCTTCCCTAAAGCCGAGCACTTCGCGGATCTTGCGGTTGCTCAGCGGCGCTTCATCACCCACAAGCTTGCGGCGGTGTGGCGAATTGGGCGCATGCTTGTTGAGGAAAGCTTCAGTGGGCTCGTAAGCGGTGATGGTGTCATTCACGGCGTTGAAAACCTGATAGCCTAGGCCATCCTTGCCGAGGCACAGATGCACGATCTGGCCAAGATCACGCGCGTCGATGTAGCTCCAGGCGTTGCGCTTGCGAGCCAGCGGGTTGGCCATGAAGCCGGGGAAACGGTCATACTCATGTGGCTCAATGACGTTGCCAATGCGCAAGGCATAGATATCGGCGTTGAAGCGGCTGGCAAATGCGCGGGCGGTTTTCTCGTTCACCACCTTGGAGAGGCCGTAGCTGTCCATCGGGTCCACGTCATAGTCTTCCTCCAGCGGAAAATGCTGGTAGTCCTTGTCGCCCTCCGCAAAGCAAACGCCATAGGTTGTTTCGCTTGAGGCGATCACCACCTTGCGCACGCCCAATTTCATGGCGGCTTCAATGACGTTGTATGTGCTTGTCACATTGGCGGCGAAAGTCTTGTTGTCGGGCTCCAGCAAAACGCGGGGGATGGCGGCAAAATGGACAACTGCGTCCGGCGGACCGGCGGCGCGGCCCTTCTCGAAATCATTAAAGTCAAAATGCTGGGAAAGGGCATTGAAGGTCTGGCCGCTGTCGGTGAGATCAGCGGTGAGATTTTTAACACCCGGATGCTGCAAGGGTTTCAGGTCCACATTGAGAATGTCATAGCCCTTGCCCAGAAGCCAAGGAATGACGTGGCGGCCCGCCTTGCCAGAACCACCTGTAAACACAATGCGTTTGCTCATCGTTTATCCTTTCAAAACTTGTCAGCCGAAGGCCTTCGCCATGATGGCGTCGAGCCGCCTGGCGAAAGCCGCGGGGTCTTGCACCACTTCGCCCTCCATCATGGTGGCCTGGTCGAGCAGCAGGTGGGCCGCATCCTCGACTGCGCTTGCACCTTTGGCCTTCAAGGCCGCGCCCAGTGCCTTGATGAGGCCGTGGGACGGGTTGATTTCCAGCACCGGTGCGGAAACAGACACGCCGGAATCCTTCTGGCGTGAGAGGAGCTTTTCCAAGGTGCGGTCCATCTGCCCGTCATTCACGATGCAGCAGGCCGATTCGGTGAGGCGTTTCGAGGCGCGCACATCCGAAACGCGGGCCCCCAAGGCCTGCTTGAATGCGGTGATCAGCGTGGCTGTCTCGGGCGTGTCCTTTGGCTCATCCTTTTTCTCGTCAGCCGGCTTGATGCCGTCGAGATCAGCAGCGCCCTGGGAAACGGATTTGAAAGGCTTGCCTTCAAAGCCCATGGCGGTGCGCACCCAGAAGGCGTCCACCGGGTCGGTGAGGAGCAGAACCTCAATGCCACGGGATTTGTAGCCCTCAAGCTGCGGACTGGCGGCCGCCTTGGCGGCATCTTCGGCAGTGAGATAATAGATTGCCGTCTGGCTTTCCTTCAGGCCGGCGGCATAGTCCTTGAGCGTGACTGAATCGCGCGTGGTGGATTTGAAACGGCAGACTTCAAACAGCGCATCGCGCCGCTCCCAATCCTCATAAAGGCCTTCCTTGATCACGGGGCCGAAGGTTTCCCAGATTTTGGCGAAGGTGGCGGTGTCGCTCTCGCCCAGCTTTTTCAGCTCCTGCAGCACCCGGTTGGTGACCGCCTTGCGGATGGCCGCCACATCCGGATTGTTCTGCAGCATCTCGCGGCTGATGTTCAGCGGCATATCAGAGGAATCGATGACACCGCGCACGAAGCGCAGGTAAGGCGGCAGCAATGCCGCGTCATCGGCAATGAACACGCGCTTTACATAGAGCTTCTGGCGGCCCTTGCGCTCAGGGTCGTAAAGGTCAAAGGGGCGTTCACCCGGCACATAGAGCAGCACATTGTATTCCTGCTTGCCTTCGGCGCGGTAGTGGATGGTGAGTGCGGGGGCCTCGCTGGTGTGGCTGAGCGTGCCAAAGAATTCCTTGTGCTGCTCGGCCGTCACCTTGGCCTTGGGCTGCATCCAGATCGCCGAGGCTGAATTGATCTGCCGTGAGCCTCCTTCTTCCACCAGCATGATAGGGTGAGTGATGTGGTCGGAATAGGTTTTCACAACCTCTTCGATCTTCCAGGCTTCAAGATAGTCCGCCGCGTCGTCGCGCAAGTGCAGGACAATCCTGGTGCCGCGCTCCAGCTTTTCCGCTTCATCGACCGTGAAGGTGCCTTCGCCCTTGGAGCGCCAAACGTTGCAGGCTTTGGCGCCCGCCTTGCGGGAGAAGACCTCAACCTCCTTGGCCACCATGAAGGCGGCATAAAAGCCCACGCCAAACTGGCCGATGAGCTCTGGCGCATCCTTGGCCTTGGCGGCGAAGGCCTGGGTGCCGGAGCGGGCGATGGTGCCGAGGTTGTCGGTCAATTCCTTGGCGGACATGCCGATGCCGGAGTCTGTGATGGTCAAGGTCTTGGCCGCCTTGTCGGGCGTGATGCGGAGTTCAAGCCTTGCGTCCTGTTCCAGCAGCTCTGGCTTGGCGATGGCCTCATAGCGCAGCTTGTCCAGCGCGTCGGAAGAATTGGAGATCAATTCGCGCAGGAACACGTCCCGGTCGGAATAGACTGAATGCACCATCATGTGCAGCAGCTTGCCGACTTCGGCCTGGAATTCCTGCGGTTTGGATGTGTTGTCCTTGCTCATCTTGATATCCCCGATTTGGCGGCGGATATTGGAAATGTTGGCTGATCCGTCAAGAGGCAGGATGGCACAGCGGCCTGCGCACAAAAAAATGGCGGTTGCAACTGGCAACCGCCTTAGGGATGCTCACAGACTCACAAACGCAAGTCTTGGGACACAGGGGAGCCCGGCCAGTTATCTGGGCTTCGAGGGGCTGGGGGGCTGTAACGAAGCCAACCGGCCGGGCCGTCGAGGCAACGGGTGTTATATTGACCTGTATCTTGTCCAAGGCTTGAAGGAATTGAGGCGAAACTTGGGTATTTCTGCTCTTGCAATAAAGTCATCCCCGTCTCATGTTACGGGGCGATGACGGGCATGTTTCGATGAGTGGTGACAGTCCTGAAATTTTGCGGTTTCCCCAGAAATCGCAAAGACCGGTTGTGTTTGACCGGGCAGAGCTTTCGCTGATCCTCAATCTCTACGGGCGGCATGTGGCCGAGGGCGAGTGGCGCGACTATGCCATGGATTTCGGCAAGGAGATGGCCCGCTTCGACATTCACCGCCGCGCCTCTGAACAGCCGCTCTATTCCGTGGTCAAGAATCCGGCTCTGGCAGGCAAGGGTGGCCTTTTCTCGGTGGTGGCGCCAGGTGGCCTGATCATGCGCCGCGGCAATGATCTGGCGCAGGTGCTGCGCGTTCTGGAAAAGAAGCCGAAATTCGAGACAGTCTGAGGTCTCAAAGGAAAACGCCGCTGACGGGGCCAGCGGCGCTTGCAACAGTGCCCAAAGATGGGTTCAGCGGCGGTCGCCGAACAGGCGCAAGAGGCTCAGGAACAGGTTGATGAAGTCCAGATACAGCCGCAAGGCACCCATGATGGCCAGGCGGCCAATGGCTTCGCCGTCACGGCCCGCATAGTAATACATGTTGCGGATGCTCTGCGTATCCCAGGCGGCAAGGCCGGTGAAGACCAAGACGCCAATCACCGACAGCGCGAAGTTCACAGCCGAGCTCATGAAGAACAGGTTGATGAGCGAGGCGATCACCAGGCCAAACAAGCCCATGAACAGGAACGAGCCGAAGGATGTGAGATCACGCTTGGTGGTGTAGCCATAGAGGCTGGTGGCCGCGAAGGCTGCCGCCGCGCAGAAAAAGGCGCGGGCAATGGAGCCATGGGCGTAGACCATGCCCAAGGTCGAAAGCATAACACCATTGAGGATGGAATAGGCCCAGAAGCTCAGTTGCGCGGTGGCGGCGCTCATGCGGTTGATGCCGAAAGACAGGAACATCACCAATCCGAAGGTGGCCAGCATCAGCAGCAAGCTGGCCGGGCCGCTGAACAGACTGGCGCCAAAGGGCGTCAGGCCATTGGGGCCAACGGCCATGCTATAGGTGCCCACGGCCGCAAGGCCGGTGAGCGCCAAACCGCCCGCCATGTAGTTGTAAACCTTCTGCATATAGGCCCTGAGGCCCAAATCCATCGCTGTGCCAGCGCGCTGGCCAGACTGTTGGAAACCCCGGAAATCAGACATTGCATACTCCTTTGAGCGGTTTGACAGGGAATATGGGTGTGCGGCCGCGGCGCGTCAAGGCTTGGCGGCGGCGAAGCTTTCCATGGCTTTGGCAAGCTTAATATCGAGCTCGGTGACGCCACCGGCCGAATGGGTGGTCAAAGTCACGTCCACCCGGCCATAGACATTGGACCATTCGGGGTGGTGATCCATCTTTTCGGCCGTGAGCGCCACTTTGGCCATGAAGCCGAAGGCGTCGGTGAAATTCCGGAAGCGGAAGGATTTGCAAATGGCTTCGCGGCCCTCGGCCTTGCTCCAGCCCGGCAACTCCTGAAGTGCTGCCTCAAGGCCGGTCATGCGAAGGCGTGGCGGGCCGCGCCGTAGGATTCCTCAACATTATAGGGCCCGCCGCCGCGCGATGGCTTGGACGAGAACAGGACAAAGTGGTTCACGAAGAACGGGCGCGAGCGGTAGAGCGCGTGACTCTCGATGAAGGAGCGCAGGGCGCGCGGGTCCGGGTCACGCAGCCGCGCCAAGGTGACGTGGGGGATGAATTTGCGGCCCTCGGGCGCCAGCCCGTGCGATTGGCAGATGCGCTCATGGGCCAGTTGCAGGCGGTTCAACTCGCCATTCTCCTCCACGCGGGCGATGATGGCATGGGGCTTGTTGCCGCCAAACACGTCAATGCCCTTGAGGGATAGCGAAAAGGGGTGGATGTCGGCCTCATCCAGCGCCAGCGCCACATCGCGGCCCGTGGCATCATCAATATCGCCGATGAAGCGCAGGGTGATGTGGAAGCTTTCCCGGTCAATCCAGCGGGCACCGGCAATGCCGCCTTGCATGAAGTTCAGATCGAGGGAAATGTCGGCAGGAAGTTCCAGTCCGGTAAACAAGCGCATCATGTCGAAGCCCTCCCCGTTCGAATCATGAATTTATATGAACGGTGGTTTATGGCAACTTCGCTACAAGCTGCTTCACCAGAGGCACCAAACGGGGCACAATCGCCGCCACGCCCTTGTCGTTGGGATGCATGCCGTCCGCCTGGTTCAGCTCTGGCCGGGCGGCAACCCCTTCGAGATAAAACGGGTCGAACAGCGTGCCATATTCCGCGGCCAGCCGCGGGTAGATGCCATCAAAGCGTGTGCGGTAGTCCTCGCCCAGATTGGGGGGTGCGCGCATGCCGAGCAACAGAACCGGCAGGTTTTTGGCCTTTGCCTTGGCGAGAATCTGGCGCAGGGCAGCTTCCGTCTGCTCCGGCGGCAGGCCGCGCAAAGCGTCATTGGCACCCAGCTCGAGGATCACGGCCCTGACATCGGGGGTGAGCGCCCAATCAAGCCTGGCCGCCCCTTGCGCCGCCGTGTCGCCCGAGACGCCGGCGTTGATGATGGTGATATCCTGCCCGTCCTGCTTCAGGGCCGCTTCAAGGATGCTGGGCATGGCATGGCCGGCTTCGAGGCCAAGGCCCGCCGTCAGGCTGTCGCCCAGCGCCAGGATGGTGGTCGTGGCACCGGCAGGCAAGGCCAGCAGCATGATGCCAAAAAGAAATATGAAAACTGCGCGCATCCGCCCTATATCTTCATTTCATCATCCTGAAACAAGCCCCTGCAAAAAGCCCTGCCTGAAATGACTGATGCGATTGTTCTTGACCATGTTTACCTGACGCTGAATTCCCAGGCCGGGCCGGTGGAGATTCTGAAGGATGTCTCGTTCCGCATCCAGGCGGGCGAGGCCATCGGCATCATTGGCCCATCCGGCTCTGGCAAGACTTCGCTGCTGATGGTTGCCTCCGGGCTTGAAGGGGCCAGCAAGGGCGGCGTTGCGGTGGCGGGCCTGTCCTTGGCGGGCAAAAGCGAGGCGGCGCTGGCGCAATTCCGGCGCGACCAGATCGGCATCATCTTTCAATCCTTTCATCTCATCCCCACCATGACGGCGCTTGAGAACGTGGCCGTTCCGCTGGAGTTCAAGGGCCGGGCCGACGCGCTGGCCAAGGCCGAGGAAGGCTTGCGCCGGGTGGGGCTTGGCCACCGGCTCACCCATTATCCCAGCCAGCTTTCGGGCGGAGAGCAGCAACGCGTGGCGATCGCCCGGGCTGTCACGGCGGGCGCGAAAATCCTGCTGGCGGATGAACCCACCGGCAATCTTGACCAGGAAACCGGCGCGGCGATCATTGACCTGTTGTTCGAGCTGCAGGCCAAGGAGGGCGCCACGCTGCTGCTGGTGACCCATGACCGGCTGCTGGCGCGGCGCTGCAACCGCATTCTCGAAGTGCGCGACGGGCAGGTGAAGGAGGGCCGCGCGTGAGACTTTGGCTCAGGCTGGCGTTTCGCAACTTGCGCTCAGGCCTGCGCGGGTTCTGGATCCTGCTGGTGTGCCTGACTTTGGGGGTGAGCGCCATTGCCATGATCGGATCGCTGGCCTCCTCAGTGTCGCGCGGCATTGCCGAGCAGGGGCAGGTGTTGCTGGGTGGCGACATCGAGTTTTCGCTGGTGCAGCGCGAGGCTTCCGCGGATGAATTGGCCTGGATGGCGAGCAAGGGCGTGGTAAGCCATGTGGCTTCGATGCGGGCCATGGCACAGGCGGGCGGCGCGTCAACACTGGTGGAGCTCAAGGCCGTGGATGAAGCCTATCCGCTCTATGGCAAGCTGGATGTGGCGCGTGACACCAAGCTGCTGTTCATGTCCAGCGATGGGCGCATGGGTGTGGGGGCCGATGCGGTGCTGCTGTCGCGCCTCAACATCAAGGTTGGTGACAGCCTCAAGCTGGGCAAGGCGGACTTTGCGCTGCGCTCCACCATCAACACCGAACCGGACCGGATTTCCAACGGCATCATTTTCGGGCCGCGCGTTCTGCTCAGTCATCAAGCTCTGGCCACTACTGGCCTCGTCCAGCCGGGCAGCCTTGTCACCCATGCCTACCGGGTGCGCTTCACCGGCGCGCAGGGGCTGGCTGCCGCCAAGGCCGTTGAGCAGGAAGCAAAGACGAAGTTCCCAGAAGCGGGATGGCGCATTCGCACGCCGGACAAGGCGGCGCAGGGGGCGGATGAATTCGTGGGCCGGCTTTCAACTTTCTTGACGCTGGTTTCAATTTCGGCGCTGGTCATTGGCGGGGCGGGCATTGCCAACGCCGTTTCGGCCTTTGTTGACAGGCGGCGCGAAACCATTTCCATCCTGAAGTGCCTTGGCGCGCAGAATGGCGATTTGGTTGCGATTTCGCTGATCGAGATCCTGTGCGTCAGCCTGCTTGGCATTGCGCTGGCGCTGGTTCTTGGGGCGGCAACGCCGGCCTTGGTGAAGGCCTTGTTCGGCACCATCCTGCCCTTGCCGCTGTCGATGACATTTGACGGCAGGCCGCTGTGGTTTGCAGCTGTGCTGGGGTTGCTGATCACCATCGGCTTTTCGCTGTGGCCGCTGGCGCGCATTACCGGCATCAGCGGCGCCGCCTTGTTCCGGGCGCAGGGGTTCGACACGGGCCGCTGGCCCTCGGGTCGCTATGTGTTCGCAAGCCTTGGCCTGCTGGCGCTGGCTGCGGCCGGGTCGATCTTGTCGTTTGAGGACAAGCGGGTGGCCGGCGCCTTTATCGGAGGGCTGGCCGCGAGCTTCGTGGCGCTGTGGCTTTTGTCGCTGGGCATCGTGAAGCTGGCCAGCCTGATGCCCAAGCCGCGCAACCTGTTCCTGCGCCAGGCGCTGACAAGCCTGCACCGGCCGGGTTCAGCGAGCCAGTCGGTGATCATGGCGCTGGGCCTTGGGCTTTCGCTTTTCGTCACACTGGCTCTCACTGACCAGACGATCAGCCGCGAATTGACCTCCGCCCTGCCGGAAAAGGCGCCGGCGTTTTTCTTCATGGATGTGCAGGGTGCGGATTTTGATGGCTTCAAGGCCACGCTGGCGGCACAGCCGGGGGTGAGCGACATTTCCAACACGCCGATGCTGCGCGGGCGCATCTCGAAGGTGAAGGGCATCACCGCCGAACAGCTGGCGGCCAAGCCGGATGGCTCCTGGGCCCTGCGCGGTGACAGGGGGCTGACTTTTGCCGACACGGTGCCGCGTGGCTCAACCCTGGTTTCCGGCCAGTGGTGGGCTGCGGACTATGCCGGGCCGCCCTTGGTTTCGATGACGGACGACATTGCCGCGGCGCTGGACATGAAGCTCGGCGACACCATCACCGTCAATGTGCTGGGCCGGGATGTGGAGGCGAAACTGGCCTCCACCCGCAAAGTCAATTGGAAGGGCCTTGGCATCAACTTCGTACTGGTGTTCAACCGCGCGGCACTGGAAGCAGCGCCGCACACCGAGCTTGTCACCGCGGAAATGAAGGGCGGTGATGAGGGGCAAGTTCTCAATGCCATGGCGGCCGCTTTCCCGTCAGTCACTTCGGTGCGGGTGAAGGATGCGCTGCAAACGGTGGGCGACCTCTTGGGCAAGATGCTGGGTGCGGTGCGCGGTGCCAACGTGATTTCGCTGCTCACCGGGGTTCTGGTTCTGGCAGGCGCGCTCGCTGCAGGGCTTTCGGCGCGCAGCTATGAGGTTGTGGTGCTCAAGACCTATGGTGCCACGCGGCGCCAGTTGCTGCAAAGCTTCGTGATTGAATATGGCTTGCTGGGGCTCGTGGCAGCACTGTTCGGCATGCTGGTGGGCGGGCTCGCCTCATGGTTCCTGGCGCGCTTTGCGCTGGACATGCCCTTTGAGTTTTCCCTTGGCACCGCGGCGTTGACGGCGGTGCTGGCCATGGTGATCACCATTGTGGCGGGGCTAATGGTGACGGTGCGGGCGCTTTCGGCCAAGCCTTCCTTCTATCTCAGAAACGAGTAAGAAGGGCCATGGTCAAACTCAACAAGATTTACACCCGCACCGGCGATGGCGGCGAAACCGCGCTGGGCACGGGGGAGCGGGTGTCGAAAGCCCACATCCGCATTGCCGCCTATGGCACGGTGGATGAAACCAACGCGGCGGTGGGCGTGGCGCGGCTGCACACCAAGGATGCCGCGCTGGTCAAGCTTGATGCCATGCTGGCGCGCATTCAGAACGAGCTGTTTGACCTGGGCGCTGATCTTTGCGTGCCGGACCGCGGGCAAAAGCTTGACTATGAACCCTTGCGCATCCTGCCGAAGCAGTTTGAGCGGCTGGAGGCAGAAATTGACGAGCTGAACGCCGAGTTGGCGCCGCTCCGGTCCTTCGTGCTGCCGGGCGGCCATGCCGCTGCGGCGCAATTGCACATCTGCCGCACTGTCTGCCGCCATGCCGAGCGGCTGATTGTGGAGCTTGCCAGCCACAAGGGCGAGCATGTGAGCGAAGGTGCCGTGGCCTATGTGAACCGCCTTTCAGATTTCTTCTTTGTTGCCAGCCGGTGGGTCAACGCCACGGCGGGCAGCGGTGATGTGCTCTGGGTGCCGGGAAAGACACGCTGAATGCTCGGCGCTGTGCTGGCCGGGTTTGCCCTTGGTGGCAGCCTGATCATTGCCATCGGGGCACAAAACGCCTTTGTCATCCGGCAGGGGGTGCTCAACCAGTTTGTCTTCTGGATCTGCCTTTTCTGCTCGCTGTCAGACGCTGTGCTGATCTGGGGCGGCACCTATGGGCTGGCCGGCGTGCTCAAGGCGGTCCCGGCCCTTCTGCCGGTCATGCGCTATGGCGGCGCGGCCTTTCTCTTGTGGTATGGCGTCAAGGCGTTTCTGCGGGCGCTGCACCCGGAGGCGATGGGCGAAAGCCGCAATGAAACCCAAAGCCTGCAATCGGCGCTGGCGCTGTGCGCGGCCTTCACCTGGCTGAACCCGCATGTTTACCTTGATACGGTTGTGCTGGTGGGGTCGATCGCCAATGCGAGGGCGGCGGGTGAACAGGCGCCCTTCGCGCTGGGGGCATCACTGGCTTCCCTTGTGTGGTTTTTTGGCCTTGGTTATGGCGCCAAGGCCCTGCGGGATGTGCTTTCGCGGCCATCTGTCTGGCGGGGGATTGATTTTGCCATTGCCGCCATCATGTTCTGGCTGGCGCTGAAGCTGCTGATGGGCGGGTGAGATGTTCGTTCCGCTGCATGATGACACGACCCTGAAGGTGATCCGCTTCCAATGGGTCACCCTTGCCATCATGGTGGGCAATTGCCTGATCTTCCTGTGGGACCAGTTCTTCGCCACCGATATCCAGCACAATGCCATGCTGCTGCAGTTCGGGCTCATTCCCAGTGATTTTCTCGACACACTGCGCAGCACCGGCAGCCACGGCTTTGCGGCAGAACTGGCAACGCTGGCGACCTCGCTGTTCCTGCATGGCAGCTGGCTGCACATCATCGGCAACCTGGCGTTCCTTTGGGTGTTTGCCGACAACATCGAAGACGCTTTCGGCCACTTGGGGTTCTGTTTCTTCTATCTGATCTGCGGGGCGGCAGGCGGGCTGTTGCATGTGGCGGTAATGCCCGGTTCCAGCCTGCCGCTGATCGGGGCTTCCAGTGCCGTTGCTGGCATAATGGGCAGCTATATCGTGCTTTTCCCCAAGGCGCGGGTGTGGGTGATGGTGTTTGTGCCGGTGCCGCTTTCGGCGTCCTGGGCCTTGCTGGGCTGGCTGGCCTTCCAGCTGTACAGTATCCTGACAGCCCCGCCCGGCTCGGACGTTGCCTTCTGGTCCCACATTGGCGGGTTCGCCACGGGCTTTGCCCTGACCCTGCTGCTCAGGCGGCAAATTGCCCTCAACACCAGAGGTCGGATTTGACTGGTCCACGCCGCTGGCGGGTTTGACTCCGGAGGGCAGTCTCCGTAAACAGCCGCCATTCCAATGAGGTTGCCATGAAAGTACTCGTCGCTGTTAAGCGCGTTGTCGATTACAACGTGAAGATCCGGGTGAAGGCCGATGGTTCGGGGGTTGAGCTCGCCAACGTCAAGATGTCGATGAACCCGTTTGACGAAATCGGCGTGGAAGAGGCGATCCGCCTCAAGGAAGCCGGCAAGGCCACGGAAATCGTGGTGGTCTCGATCGGCCCGGCCCAGGCGCAGGAAACCCTGCGCACGGCACTGGCCATGGGTGCTGACCGCGCCATCCTGGTCAAGACGGATGATGTTGTCGAGCCGCTGGGTGTGGCCAAGATTTTGAAGGGTGTGGTGGAGGCTGAAAAGCCGGAGATCGTGATCCTCGGCAAGCAGGCCATTGATGATGACTGCAACCAGACGGGCCAGATGCTTTCAGCCCTGCTGGGCTGGGCCCAGGCCACGGCCTGCTCGAAGCTCGAGCCCGGTGCAGGTGAAGCCACCATCACCCGCGAGATTGACGGGGGCCTCCAGACCCTCAAGGTCAAGATGCCGCTGATCGTGACCACCGATTTGCGCCTCAACCAGCCGCGCTATGCCTCGCTGCCCAACATCATGAAGGCCAAGAAGAAGCCGCTGGATGAAAAGTCGCCCGCTGACTTTGGCGCCGACATCAAGGCCCGCCTGAAGGTGATCAAGACTGAAGACCCGCCGAAGCGCGCCGCTGGCGTGAAGGTGGCCTCGGTTGCCGAACTTGTCTCCAAACTCAAAGCCGCAGGAGCAATCTGATGGCCGTTCTTCTCATTGCCGAACATGACAACGCATCCCTGAAGGATGCCACGCACAAGGCGCTTTCCGCCGCTGCCAAGATGGGCGGAGACGTGCATGTGCTGGTGGCCGGTAACAAGGCCGATGGCGCTGCCAAGGCCGCCGCCAAGCTTGCTGGTGTCAAGAAGGTGCTCCACCTCGAAAGCGCTGACCTTGAGCGCCCGTTGGCCGAACCGATGGCCGCCAACATTGTGGCGCTGGCTTCAGGCTATGACCACATCGTTGCCCCTGCCACCACCAACGGCAAGAACTACATGCCGCGCGTGGCGGCCCTGCTCGATGTGATGCAGGTGTCGGACATTTCCGAAGTGAAGTCTCCCGACACCTTCGTGCGCCTGATCTATGCCGGCAATGCCGTGCAGACGGTGCAGTCCACCGACGCCAAGAAGGTGATCACGGTGCGCACCGCTTCCTTCCCCGCTGCGGGCGAGGGCGGATCCGCCGCTGTTGAAAGCGTGAAGGCCGCTGCCAATCCAAGCCTCTCGTCCTACGTCTCCGAGAATCTCTCGAAGTCTGACCGTCCGGAACTCACCTCCGCCAAGATCATCATCTCGGGCGGGCGTGGCATGCAGAATGGCGACAACTTCAAGCTGCTCGACGCCGTGGCCAAGAAGCTCAATGCGGCCGTTGGTGCTTCGCGCGCCGCGGTGGATGCCGGTTACGTGCCCAATGACTATCAGGTGGGCCAGACGGGCAAGGTGGTGGCCCCTGATCTTTACATCGCCGTGGGCATCTCCGGCGCCATCCAGCATTTGGCTGGCATGAAGGACTCGAAGGTGATCGTCGCCATCAACAAGGACGACGAAGCCCCGATCTTCCAGGTGGCGGATTATGGCCTGGTGGCTGACCTCTTCACCGCCGTGCCGGAGCTGGAGAAGGCGCTGGGTTAAGGCTTTTGCCAAGTCTGGTGGCCAGCAGCGACAAGAGCGTTGCGGCCACCAGGAAACCCAAAGACATGAGCGGCAGGCGCTGGGCCACGCCTGCATCCATCAACAGGCCGCCGATCTTGGCGCCTGCTGATTGGCCCAAATAGACAAAGCTGGTGTTGAGCGCGATGGTCACCGAGGCGATGGCCGGGGAGAGCTGCGCCAGACGGCTTTGTTGCAGCGAGTTCGACGAGAATGAGCCCAGCCCCCAAAACAAGCCGGCGGCCAGGCCAAGCCTGTAGTTGCCGAAAAACACGAACAGCCCAAGGAAGCCCAATGCCAGCGCCATGAGGCCTGCGGCAATGACGCTGTCCACGCCGAAGCGGCCCACAATGCGCGTGGCGATGGAGTTGCCGGCGATGCCGGCGCTGCCCACCACAAGAAACATCAGGGCGATCATGTGGGGCGTGGCGCCAAAGCCATCGCGCAGCAGGGGTGCTATGTAGCTGAACATGGTGAACTGCCCTGCCATGGAGCACAGTGTCACGGCAAAAACCGTCAACAACAATGGCGAGCCCAGCGCCTTGGCCCAGGCCGCGGCACCTATGCGCTGCACAAAGAGATTTTTGGGAACGGTGAGCCACACGGCCAGTGCGCCAACAAGCGAAAGCAATGCCATGACGGCATAAACCGGGCGCCAACCCAATGGCTCGGCCAGAACACCCGCCAAAGGAATGCCTGCCACATTGGCAGCGGACCAGCCGATGAAAATGAAGGCGATCATGGCGGCGCGGCGCTCCGGCGGCAGCATGACGCCCAGCGTGGCGGCGGCCTGAGGCGTGAACAGCGCAGCGCCGATGACCGTGAAAGCCCGGGCCCATTGCTGCATTTCAAAGCCGGGCGCCAGGAAAGACCAGAAGTGCCCCAGCGCATAAACCAGCAGCGAAGCGGCCAGCAGGCTGCGCCGCTCCAGCCAGCCTGTGGCCGTGGCCAGGAGAGGTGCGCCAATGCCCACAACCAATGCGCCAACCAGCGCAAGCCGCCCGGCCTCCGAGGAACTGATCGCATAATCTGCCGCAATCTGGTTCAAAAGGCCGGAAGGCAAAAGAACCCCGGTGCCAATGAGGAAATTGCCTCCGAGCATGGCCAAAAGCGCCGGAGTGTGGTTGCGGGACTCGGTTGATGGCATGGGATTTCGCAGCTGCACAAAAATCTTGAAGTACGCGCCTCAGGCGCATAGTGTGCCTGCGGTTTGACCAGCTTCCGGGAAACGGCACAAGCATGAATATCGCAAAGGTTGGGATTATTGGCGCCGGGCAAATGGGTTCGGGGATCGCGCAAGTTTGCGCTGCGGCAGGATATCAGGTTCTGCTGAATGACACTTCCTCTGAGCGGATTCAGGCCGGAATCGACACCATCGCCAAGAACTTTGACCGGCGCATCAAGTCAGGCAAGTCGAGCGAGGCTGACAAAGCCGCCGCGCTGGCCAAGATTTCCGCTGCCGCCGATCTCGCCGCATTCGGCGTCTGTGACCTGGTGATTGAAGCCGCTTCCGAGAAGGAGGCTGTGAAGAAGCAGATTTTCGAGGCACTTGCCCCGCATGTGAAGCCGGACTGCATCATCGGCACCAACACATCCTCGCTTTCCATCACAAGGCTCGCTGCCTCTTCCGGCCGGCCGGAGAAGTTCATGGGCATACATTTCATGAATCCGGTTCCGGTGATGGAGCTGGTGGAATTGATCCGCGGCATTGCCACCAATGAGGTGGTGTTCAAGGCGGTGAACGAGTTTGTCGGCACGCTGGGCAAGGTCACGGCGGTGTCAGAGGATTTCCCCGCCTTCATCGTCAACCGCATTTTGCTGCCGATGATCAATGAGTCGATCTACACGCTTTATGAAGGCGTGGCCGGGGTTGAGGCCATCGACAAGGCGATGAAGCTGGGCGCCCATCACCCGATGGGGCCGCTGGAACTGGCGGATTTCATCGGGCTTGATACGTGCCTGTCGATCATGCAGGTGCTGCATGAAGGTTTGTCGGATTCCAAATACCGGCCTTGCCCGCTGCTGGTGAAATATGTCGAGGCTGGCTGGCTGGGCCGCAAGGTGAAGCGCGGCTTCTATGACTATTCTGGCGAAAAGCCGGTGCCGACGCGCTGAACTTGCCCGCTCTAGCTTTTACCCCCTGATTTCCCATATAGAGGCGGAATGACCCTTCCCTTCCGCAAGATGAACGGCCTTGGCAATGATTTCGTGGTGCTGGACGCGCGCCAGCATCCGCTTGCCATCACAGAGGCCGGCGCCCGCGCCATTGCCAACCGCAAGACGGGCATCGGCTGTGACCAGCTCATCGTGATGGAACCTTCTCGCAGCGCCGATGTGCGCATGCGCATCTGGAACGCCGAAGGCGGCGAGGTGCCGTCCTGCGGCAATGCCTCGCGCTGCATCGCCGATCTGATGTTTGATGAACTGAAAGCCGATGTGGCCACCATTGAAACCAAGGGCGGGTTCCTCTCGGCCAAAAAGGCGGGTGATCATCTCGTCACCATCGACCAGGGCAAGCCCAAGTTTGACTGGAAGGACATTCCGCTTTCCGAACCTTTTCCCGACACGCGGCACATCGAGCTGCAGATCGGCCCCATCGACAAGCCTCTCCTGCATTCACCATCCGTGGTGAATGTGGGCAACCCGCATTGTATCTTCTGGGTGGATGATCTGAACGTGGTTGACCTTGGCCGGGTTGGGCCGATGCTTGAGCACCACCCGATGTTTCCGGAACGTGCCAATATTTCGCTGGCCCAGGTTGTGGCGCGCAATCACGTGCTGTTGAAAGTGTGGGAGCGGGGCGCTGGCCTCACCCAGGCCTGCGGCACGGCGGCCTGCGCCACCATGGCGGCGGGGCACCGCATCAAGATAATCGATTCCAAATGCAAGATCACCCTGCCGGGCGGAGACTTGTTCATGGCGGTGAATGAAGAGAACGGCCACGTGCTGATGACCGGCCCGGCGGCGCTGGATTTTGAAGGCACCCTGCCGGAAGGGCTGCTGTGAGCGGAACCCGCATCGAGACATTTGGCTGCCGCCTCAACACCTTTGAGAGCGAGATCATGCGCGGCCATGCCGAGAAGGCGGGCCTCAATGATGCGGTGATCTTCAATACCTGCGCCGTGACGGGCGAGGCGGCGCGCCAGGCGCGGCAAGCCATCCGCAAGGCGCACCGGGAAAACCCTGCCGCGCAGATCATCGTGACCGGCTGCGCCGCGCAGACAGACCCCGGGATGTTTGCCAGCATGCCAGAAGTTTCGCGCATTCTGGGCAATGAGGAGAAGCTGCAAGCTTCCGCCTGGCTGGCACAAAGCAACCGTCCGCGCGTGGATGTCTCCGACATCATGCAGGTGAAGGAAGCGCATGTGCCGATGATTGACCGGCTGACGGCGCGTACGCGGGCCTTCGTGCAGGTTCAGAACGGCTGTGACCATCGCTGCACGTTTTGCATCATTCCCTTCGGGCGCGGCAATTCACGCTCGGTGTCCATTGCCGATGCGGTGGAACAGGTGCGGCGGCTGGCTGCCGAGGGGCACAATGAAATCGTGCTTTCGGGCGTTGATCTCACGTCCTGGGGCGCTGATCTTGAGGGTGCGCCGAAGCTGGGGCGGCTGCTATCTGAATTGCTGCGGCGTGTGCCGGAGTTGAAGCGGCTTCGCCTTTCCTCAATCGACTCCATTGAGGCTGATGACGAGCTGATCGAGGTGATCACTGGCGAGGCGCGGGTGATGCCACATCTGCATCTGTCGCTGCAGCATGGCGACAACATGATCCTGAAGCGCATGAAGCGCCGCCACAGCCGCGAGCATTCGATTGCCTTCTGTGAGAGCATCCGTGCCAAGCGGCCGGACATGGTGTTCGGCGCCGACATCATTGCGGGTTTCCCCACCGAAACCGACGGGATGTTTGAGAACAGCCTGCGTATTGTTGACGAATGCGGGTTGACCTTCCTTCATGTTTTCCCGTTCTCTCCCCGGCCAGGCACGCCAGCCGCACGCATGCCGGAAGTAGAGAAGGATGTGGTCAAGCGGCGTGCCGCGCTGCTGCGTGCCAAGGGCGATGAAAGGCTGCGGCAGTTTCTCGCCGCCGAGGTGGGCAAGACCCATGACGTTCTTGTGGAAACGCCTTCCATCGGCCGCACGCCGCATTTTGCCATGGCGAAATTTGAAACGGCGATGATGCCAGGGGCCATCATCAAGGCGCGGGTGACGGGTGCATCGCCTTCTCACTTGCAGATGGGTGTGTAATGGCGGGTTTTTTCAAAAAGCTGTTCAACCGCATCACTGGCCGGCCCACCGGGGAAGCCGCGCCTGAGGCGGCAGAGCAGGCGGCGCTGCCCGCGCCGGAACTTGAGCAGGAGACCGCACCGGCACCGGAGCCAGTGGCTGAAGTTGTGGCAGAACCTGCCTCGTCTCTGGCTGAACCAGTGCAGTCAAAAAAGGCCAAGCCTGCTGCGCCAGGGAAGCCGGAAACAAAGAAACAGCCGGCCAAAAAGCCTGAGGCCCCAAAGCCAGCCGCGAAGAAGGCCGAAGACAAAAAGCCGCAAGCCAAGAAGGCAGAGGCTCTGAAACCTCAGCCAAAGAAAGCCGAGCCCAAGAAGCTCGAACCTGAGAAGCCGGTCACCACGGCGAAGGCGAAGCCAGCGGCCCCTGCGCCAAAACCAATTGCAGAAGCACCTTTGCCTGAGGCCCCGCCGCCTCCTCTTCCTGAAACCCCTGTCACTCCTGTTGCTCCCCCACCTGTTGCAGTGGTGTCAGAGCCTGAGCCGCAGCCTGCACCTCCGTCCGCCAAAGCCATTGCTCCACCAGCCGAGACGACAGAATCGCCACAACGCAGCGGGTGGCTTTCACGGCTGCGCGAAGGCCTGAGCAAGACTTCCAAATCGGTTGCCGGCAATATCACGGCGATCTTCACCAAGAAGAAGCTGGACAAGGCAACCCTTCAGGATCTCGAGGACACTCTGATCCAGGCTGACCTCGGGCTGCCCGTGGCGGAGCGCATCATCGCCGCTGTTTCCCACGGCCGCTATGACAAGGAAATCGACCCCGAGGAAGTGAAGCAGATTCTCGCCAGCGAGGTGGCGAAGGTTCTCAAGCCGGTGGAAGTGCCTTTCAACTTTGGCGAAGAGAAGCCCTTTGTCATTCTGGTCTGCGGCGTGAACGGCGCCGGCAAGACCACAACCATCGGCAAGCTGGGTGCGATCGCGGCGCGCGAGGGCTACAAGGTGATGTTCGCGGCCTGTGACACATTCCGTGCAGCGGCCATTGAGCAACTGACTGTTTGGGGCCAGAGGATTGGCGCCAAGACGATCAGCCGCCCCACGGGTGCCGATTCCGCCGGGCTGGCGTTCGACGCACTCAAGGAGGCCCGGGAAAACGGAACTGATATCCTGTTCATCGACACGGCGGGGCGCTTGCAGAACAAGGCCTATCTCATGGACGAGCTCGACAAGCTGGTGCGGGTGATCAAGAAACTGGATGCAACAGCGCCTCATGCCGTGCTTCTCGTGCTGGACGCAACGACGGGTCAGAACGCATTGGCGCAAGCTGAAATATTCACCAAGGTGGCGGGTGTCACAGGCCTCATCATGACCAAGCTGGATGGCACAGCGCGTGGCGGCATTCTGGTGGCCATTGCCGAGAAATACAAACTGCCGATCCATGCCGTCGGCGTGGGTGAGAGCATCGATGATTTGCAGCCTTTTGACGCCGATGGCTTTGCCCGAGCGATTGCAGGACTTGAAGACGCATGAGTGACCGGAAATTGAGCCAGCCGCAGCGCCTGGCGCTGGACCTTGGACCATTGCTGGCGTTCTTCGCCGCCAACTGGAAGTTTGGCTTGCTGTGGGCCACGGGCGTCTTGATGATCACCACTTTCATCGCGCTGGCAATCACTTATTGGCTCACGCACAAGGTGGCCCGCTTCACGCTGGCCAGCGCCCTGTTCATTGGACTCTTTGGCGCGCTGACACTTTATTTCCAGGACCCCTGGTATCTCAAGATGAAGGTGACCTTGATCGAGTTCACCTTCGCGGGCGTGCTGTTTATCGGCATGGCCTTCAAGCGCCTGTTCATCAAGGACCTGATGGGCGAGGTGATCAATGAGCTGACGGAGGGCGGCGCTGGCCTGCCTGATGCCGCGTGGCGGACATTGACGCTCCGCTGGGGCCTGTTCTTTGTGGCGATGGGCGTTCTCAACCTGATCATCTGGCATTTCTTCCCGGATTCGGTGTGGGTGGCGTTCAAGGCCTTTGGCTTGATGATCTGCTTCATGATTTTCGCGGCGGCGAATGCGCCATTTCTTGCGCGTTACCTGAAAGACTGAACAGCCAAATATTCATCCGCGCGCTGATCATCCGTATACAGTGGAATCAGAATTGCCGCGATGTCAAGACTTGCAAAGATTGAAAAATAGTTTCTAGCTGCATGAGAATTTTATAAGGAAATTTGCGCTTGCAGCAGGAAGTTTGAATCGCTAGGACTCCATCGCCTTGACGCCGGTTGCGAGATCTGGCGCAAGGCGGAAGTCGGGCGGAAGCGAACTGTTTCCATCGCACGAGAAACAGAACTTCACACAGGACGAGCAATGTCGACATCAAAAGAGGCAAAACAATTCGCGCGTTCTTTCTCGCATCTGCTCAAGCGCGCGGTGCAATATTCCGTACATCTTTACATGAATGAAGTTGGCAAGAGCGGTTTGACACACCGCCAGTTCACCGTTCTTTCCGCGGTCGATTCCTTCGAAGGAAAAAGCCAGACGGAGCTGGTGAAGATCACCGGCATTGACCGTTCAACCCTGGCTGATCTTGTCTCGCGGCTGATGGCGCAAGGCTATCTGCAAAGAAAGCGCAGCAAGGAAGATCAGCGCGCCAACACTGTGCGGCTGACGCCGGTGGGCAAAAAGATGCTGAAAGCGTCACAAACCGGGGCCGAGGACATCGACCGGCAGCTTCTCTCGGTTTTCTCGGCGACGGACCGCCGCACGGTGATGGATTGCCTGTCGGCGCTCGCCAGCGAGATGGACAAGATTGATGAAGTGACGGCCGAGGAAGCGGCGCCCAAGGTCAAGCTGAAGCGCAAACTGGCCGTCTGACCAAAACGTCAGCTTTTCTTTTTTTCAACTTGCTTTGATGATTGCCTGTCGCGCAGCAGTACGAGCGCGGCTAGGCCTGCGAGGCAAAGGCCCGAAAGCAGGTAAGAGGCCAGCACAAAGCCGGCGTTGTGGGCGTTCCAATCCATCTAAGAGGTCCTGATTGCAGAAAGGCGCGCCTGGCGCAGCTTGCGGCTGGCGATTTCGGTGCGCAGGGCGTGGAGATGCAGCGCCACAAACAGTGATGTGTAGGCCAGCGCCATGAAAAGCAAGGGCCAAAGCATGGAGCTGTCAATCGCCGGCCCGCCCATTTTGAAAACGCTGGCGGGCTGGTGCAAGGTGTTCCACCATTCCACCGAGAACTTGATGATGGGCAGGTTGAGGGCGCCGACCAGCGCCATGATGCGCGCCAGGCTGGCGGCACGGTGCGGGTCATCCAGGCTTTGCCAGATGGCGATGTAGCCAAGATACAAGAGCATCAGCACGAACATGGAGGTGAGCCTTGCGTCCCACACCCACCAGGTTCCCCACATGGGCTTGCCCCACAAGGAGCCGGTGGCAAGGGCAAGGAAGCAGAACATGGCCCCCAGGGGGGCGGCCGTCTTGGCGGCGGCATCGGCCAAGGGGTGGCGGAAGATCAGCGCAATGGCGCTGGCAAAGGCCATGAGGCCATAGGTGAACATCGCCATCCAGGCGGCGGGCACATGCACATACATGATGCGGACAGTCTCGCCTTGCTGATAGTCTGGCGGGCTGGTGACCAGCGCGCCATAAAGGCCAAAGGCGAAGAGCAGGAGCGTCACCAGCCACACCCAGGGCAGCAGGGCATTGGCCAGTTTCAGGAAAACCGTGGGGTTGGCGAATTTTTGCATGATTCGTTGCGCCGTTTAGCGGAGCCTTTCTGACGTTTCACATACAATTGCAGGCGGGGCGCTGCAACAAGGCAGGTTAGCGCAGATAAATGCGCAAGGCGGCGGCTGAAGCCAGCGGCGAAACCACCAGCGCCACCAGCGTGATGGCCAGCAGGATGAGCAGTGAAGGGGTTGAGGATTGCGGCCCCATCATCAGGGTTGTCGCCGACACGCCGAAAATCAGCACCGGCACGTAGAGCGGCAAGATGAGGATTGACACCAGCAGCCCGCCGCGGCGCAGGCCGGCGGTGATGGCGCCGCCAATGCTGGCGAGAAGCGACAGGGCCAGCGAGCCGGTGATCATCGACAGCCACAGCACCGGCAGGCTCGTCACATCCAGGTTCATCATCAGGCCGAGCGGCGGGGCGATGAGGGCGAGCGGCAGCGACACGGTGAGCCAATGGGCCACGGCCTTGGCAAGGGTGACGAGCTCAAAGGGCAGGGCGCACATGGTCATCAGGTCAAGCGAGCCATCCTCAAGGTCTTGCTGGAACATGCGGTCGGCGGTGAGCAGCACGGCGAGCAGCAGCGACAGCCACATCAGCCCGGCGGCAAGGCGCGAGAGCAGGGCAAGGTCCGGCCCCACGGACAGCGGCACCAGCACGATCACCGCCAGAAGGAAGCTCAAGGCCGCGCCCAGCCCGCCGCCCTGTTTGCGGGCCAGCAGGATTTCGCGCGCCAGCAGGGCTTTCAGGGCGGCACTCATGCAGCGGCCCCGATGGTGATGGTGCGGGTGCCGGCAAGGCCAAGGCTGGCGTGGGTGGCGGCGATGATCAGGCCGCCCGCGGCAAGATGGGCCAGCATCTCGCGGCGCAAATCATCCAGTGCCGCGGCATCAAGCCCCACGGTGGGTTCATCCAGCAGCCAGATGGGGCGGCGCGCGGCCACAAGGCGCGACAGCGCCAGGCGGCGGCGCTGGCCTTCGGAGAGCAATTGCGCGGGATCATCGGCGAGGCGCTCAAGGCGGAACGGCTTCAGCGCGCCATCAGCGCTGCCGCCCATCAGGCTGGCCCAGAAGGCGAGGTTCTGCGCCACGGAGAGGGCAGGCTTCACCGCCTCGAAATGGCCGATGTAGTGGCTGAGCTCGGGGATCTCCTGTCCGGTGCCTGTGAGCTTCAAGGCACCTTCGGCCGGCGTGTTGAGGCCGGCGATGAGGCGCAACAGCGAAGACTTGCCCGCGCCGTTGGGGCCGCGCAGTTCCACCGCTTCGCCGCCGGAGATGGTGAATTCAAGCTGGCTGAACACGCGGCGGCCGCCGCGCTCGCAAGCCAGGTTGATGGCTTGCAAGGCGAGGGTGGGCGCAAATCGCGGTGCCGTCACATCAGCCATGCCTTCCGCATATCAGGAGCAGCGGCGGTGGCACAAGCAACAGATTGGCGAGCAAGGCCGCAGCGTCAGGCCATGTATTGGCCGCCATTGGCCGAGAGGGTGGAGCCGGTGATGAAGCCGGCATCATCGGCGGCGAGGAAGGCCACGCAACGCGCAATCTCTTCGGGCTCGCCCACGCGGCCCACCGGGATCAGCGGCAGAATGCGCTCATTCATCACCTTCTCGGGCACGGCCTTGACCATGTCGGTGCCGATATAGCCGGGGCAGATGGCATTGACGGTGATGCCCTTGGCGGCACCCTCCTGGGCCAGCGACTTGACGAAGCCGATCTCGCCGGCCTTGGCGGCGGCGTAGTTCGCCTGGCCCATCTGGCCCTTCTGGCCATTGATCGAGGAGATGCAGATGATGCGGCCGAAGCCGCGGTCACGCATGCCGCCCCAGACCGGGCTGGTCATGTTGAACAGCGAATTGAGGTTGGTGTTCAGGACTTCCTGCCATTGCTGCAGCGTCATCTTGTGGAACATGGCATCGCGGGTGATGCCAGCATTGTTGACGAGGATGTCCACGGCGCCAAGCTCGGCCTCGATGGCCTTCAGCGTGGCGGCGCAGGTTTCAGCGCTGGTGACATCGCATTTGTAGACGTTGATGCCCGTCTCGGCCTTGAAGGCGGCGGCCGCGGCATCATTGCCCGCATAGATGGCGGCCACCTTGCAGCCCTGGGCTTTCAGCGCCTTGGAAATGGCGGCGCCAATTCCTCTTGATCCTCCGGTGACAACGGCTACGCGGCTCATGGTGGTCCTCCTCTTTTTTGGTGATCATGCCGCAGGGATGGGACGGCGGCAACTGGATTGATGCGGAGGGGAATGGCGCAGCTTCAGCTTCGGAGGTTCTATGCCGTTCTGCGCCGTCCGGCCCCGCCATCTTTTACCGTCATTCCACCAAAGCACCGCACCCACAGACCGTCATTCCGGCCGCGATTGCAAGGCAATCGTGGCGAAGTCTGCGAGCCGGAATCCCGCTTGGGCTGGGTGCGGAAGGTGCAGAGCCTGCGGCCTAGCTGGGCCCCTGCCTTCGCAGGGGTGACGGAGGTGGGTGAGTTGGATTTGGTCATGGTTGTTCCCTTGGTTGCCCCGTGGCGTGCGGGGCAGAGGAAAGAAGGGAGACGCGTGGGATAATCCGACGCGGGTGCCACTGTGTTTTAAGTGGCCAGAAGTGCGTTGGGTTGCCCCACGCGCCGGCAGGAATTGAGCATCAGGTGAACTGTCAGTCCGCCCCTATGGGTCTGGGGTGGTGAAGCCCATTCTGGGCTTTGCCACCCGAGGTGATCCATCTCACTTCCTACTCGGAGGAAGCCTGATGGGAGACACCAGAGGCCTTGCCATAGCAGCCCGGGTCTTAGTGCCCGAGGAAGTTCAACCTGGCTCCCGGTGGAGTTGGGATACGTTATCCCTTCCAGCAGGCCTGCCGCCCCCTTGCATCCGGGTTCACCGTCATGAACCGGACCCCAGTGCAAGGGAGCGGAAGGCAGCTAGCACATCCTAGGAATAAAAGCAAGTTAATTCTCTGCCCCCGCCCTAGTTCCGTCACCCCTACGAAAGCAGGGGCCCCGCTTGGGCAAGGTGCGGAACTTGCTCGCGATGTTTCTTGCGCTTGTGGCGCGCCAAGGTTTAGGCACAATCATCCGCAGCTTTCACTGGATTTTGGCAGCGACATATTAAAAACCAAAATGGTGGCTGGCGTTTCCAGCCACCACCATCTTGCTTAGAGCATCGGAGGATATGCGTCTTTGCTTCCTACGTGCCTCCTACCTTTGATGATTTCGCTAATCCGGCCTGGATTAACATCAAAGAATGCAGCAATGCGGTGCTGAAATTCTCCAGCACGAAACATCGCCCAAACCTTTATTGCATCGTCAAAAGTGAGCCTGCGGCTCGGTCGTTTATCCGCAATCATGGCGGCATTTCCTTTTGAAATGCCGTTAAGTGGCTTGACATCGTGACCGAACGGACGCAAGAAAAGCGCCGTGATCACAAATGGCCGCCCCTTAACGGCGGTTGCTTTCCAAAGCCGATCCGCGTTAGCGCGTGGATCGGCTTATCTTTTGGCGTAATGCCAAACGACCCATCGGATTTCATTGAGTCTTAACTTCTTGTCAACCCCCATAAGCCGTTGAAATCGAGTCTTTTTAGGAGTGCCGCATAAGTATTTCCTTATGTGGCGGGCCAAACATCTCTTCCCGTGACTCTCATCAAACTGCGCACTGTCTGCTTAGCTTTGCAATCCACCCGCCCGCCGAGAGGAATAGACCGAGCCTGTCGCCAAGCGGGATTCCGTGTCGCGCGCAGACCCATCATGACCTTGCCATGACGTACTTGCACGGAATGACGGGAGTGGGGAGTGGCTCCCCCTCCGGGGAGCAGGCAAGATGAGCGAATCCTGTTTCTCCGGGGAGCAGAAGGAATGCGCCTTGCCACAAAAAAAAGCCCGCGCCTTGCGGCGCGGGGGCTTGGTCTTCAACGGTTCAGCTTTGTGATCAGCGTTCCAGGCACATGGCAACGCCCATGCCGCCGCCGATGCAAAGGGTGGCGAGGCCCTTCTTGGCGTTCGACCGCTTCATCTCAAACAGCAGCGTGTTGAGGATGCGCGCACCCGAGGCACCGATGGGATGGCCGATGGCGATGGCGCCGCCATTGACGTTCACCTTGGCGAGATCCCAGCCCATGTCCTTGTTCACGGCGCAGGCCTGGGCGGCGAAGGCTTCATTGGCCTCGACGAGATCAAGATCGACGGCATTCCAGCCCGCCTTCTTCAGCGCGGCGCGCGACGCGGGGATGGGGCCTGTGCCCATGACGGCGGGATCAACACCGGCCGTTGCGAAAGAGGCGATGCGGGCCAAAGGTGTGAGGCCGCGCTTTGCGGCCTCGGCAGCGCTCATCAGCAACACGACGGCGGCACCATCATTGATGCCGGAGGCGTTGGCGGCCGTCACCGTGCCTTCCTTGGAGAAGGCGGGGCGCAGCTTGGCCACGCTGTCCATGGTCACACCCTTCTTGATGTATTCATCAGCATCCACCACCACATCGCCCTTGCGGCCCGAAATGGTGACGGCGGCAATCTCATCCTTGAACTTGCCGGCAGCCTGCGCGGCCTCGGCCTTGTTCTGGGATTTGACGGCGAATTCATCCTGCTGTTCGCGGGTGATCTGCCATTGCTTGGCGACATTCTCGGCGGTGGTGCCCATGTGATAGCCGTTGAAGGCATCCCACAACCCGTCCTTGATCATGGTGTCGATCAGGTTCCAGTCACCCATCTTCACGCCATCGCGCAGATGCGCGGCGTGGGCGGATTTCGACATGCTCTCCTGGCCGCCGGCAATGGCAATCGCCGCATCACCCAGCGCGATCTGCTGGGCGGCGAGGGCCACGGCGCGAAGCCCCGAGCCGCAGACCTGGTTTATGCCCCAGGCCGAGGCTTCCTTGGACAGGCCGGCATTGATGGCGGCCTGGCGGGCCGGGTTCTGGCCTTGCGCGGCGGTCAAGACCTGGCCGAGGATCACTTCATCCACTTCAGCGGCCTCGACCTTCGCGCGCTCCAGCGCCGCCTTGATGGCGATAGTGCCGAGCTGGGCGCCCGTGAGGCTGGAAAGCGCGCCATTGAACGAACCCACTGGCGTTCTGGCGGCGGAAACGATGACGATGTCCTTGAGGCTGCTCATGCTGTTCTCCCTGTGGCGTGATGAACAAATTCTAGCGCTGTTTTGGGTGCGTTTGCGAGATTTTTTTGCACTTGCAAATGTGCACTGCACGGAGCAGATTTTGGGCACGCAGTATAGGGAGTGAGACTGTGAGTGACGAGCAAGCCCCAAACCCGGCCGGCAAAGCCCAGGCCACGGTGATCAAGAAATATGCCAACCGCCGCCTCTACAACACCGCCACCTCGACCTATGTGACGCTGGATGACCTGGCGCTGATGGTGAAGAACGGGCAGGACTTCCTGGTTTATGACGCAAAGAGCGGCGAAGACATCACACGCTCGGTTCTCACCCAGATCATTTTCGAAGAGGAAAACAAGGGCGGGGCGCAGAACCTGCTGCCTGTCAATTTCCTGCGCAACCTGATCCGCTTTTATGGCGACCAGATGCAGGGCCTGGTGCCCGGCTATCTCGACTTCTCGCTCGACAACCTGATGAAGGAGCAGGAGAAGATCCGCAAGCAGATGATGGACGCGATCGGGGTTGGCGACCAGTTCAAGGGCATGGAAGACCAGGCCAAGCGCAACATGGCGATGTTCAATGACGCCATGAAGATGTTCAACCCCTTTGCCACGATGATGGGCGGCGGGATGCCGGGGGCTGGGCCTAAGCCGGGTGCTTCGGGCGCTGCTTCACCTTCACCTGCCGCTGCCAAGGACGACTTGCAGGCGCTGAAAGACCAATTGGCGGCGATGCAGCAGAAGCTGGACAATATCTCGCGCTAGATCAACCTGAGTTTAGACGGAATCGTCTAAAGTCAGATAAGTTGATCGAAAATCATATCTTAGGGCGAGAATGACTTTCCCAAGAAAAGTCATTCCGCTCTAGCGGCGCTGAAACTGAACGGATTGTTGCGGCACCGGGGCTGAGGCAGCACCGGTGCCGTTTGATTTTCAGGCGGCGTCGCGGTCTGGCGTTGCTGCCTGGGCGGCGCTGAGGTCTGCCAGGGCGGCGCGCAGCCTTGCGATGCTTTCATCAATATCGGCAAAGACCAGCTCAGGTTCGGCGGGCGCGGCTTCTTCCACGGCGGGCGGCAGCGGCTCTTCCATGGCGATCACCGGCTCATCTTCCGCGAAAACGGGGGCGGGGGTTTCAACTTCGGGCGGGGCCTCAAGGGCCTCGGTGAACATCAGCGGCTCCGGCTCAAAATCCTTGCCTTCGGTGTGGGGCGTGATGTCCATGTTCATTTCGACATAGGCCGTGCCGGGCGCGATCGGCTCATCGGACTGGCCTTCGCCAGCGCCGCTGGCGGTGTGGTGGTGCATGGCGATTTCATGCTCGGGATCGCGCTCCGCAGCTTCGGCGAGGCTGGCGGCGAGCGGATCAGGCTGCTCATCGCCGCCAATGTCAAAGCGGTTGGCGCGGGCGATGGTCCAGGGCGGCAGCACCGAGGCTTCGCCGAACAGGTTGCCTTGCAGGTAGTCGATGCCCCAGGCTTTCAGGGCGGCGGCGTCTTCTTCCGTCTCCACCCATTCGGCCACGGTTTTCAGGTTGAACTTGCCGGAGAGGTCAATGAGGCTGCGCACCATGTATTCGTTGTCCTTGTCGGTGCCGAGGTTGCGGCAGAAGCTGCCGTCGAATTTCAGGATGTTCACCGGAAGCTCGCGCAGGTGCTTGAAGGAGGTGAAGCCGGCGCCGAAATCATCAATGGCCACGCTGCAGCCCGCCTCGCGCAGCTTTTCGACAAACCTGCGGGTGGATTGCATGTCATTGAGCGCCACGGTTTCGGTGATCTCCAGCGTGAGGCGGCTGGCGGCCTGCTGGTTGGCGAAGATCACATCGAGCAGCTGGTCATACCAATAAGGGTCGGTGGCGGTGGTGCCGGAGAGGTTCATCGACAGCTGCGCCTCGGGATAGACGTGCAGCGTCTGGATGATCATCTGCATCACGGCGCGGTCCACCAGCCGCACCAGGCCCAGGTGTTCGGCGATGGGCACGAGATGCGAGGCGGCGATGAGCTCGCCCGTAGCCTCATCCTGCATGCGCAGCAGGGCCTCATGGAACACGGCCTCGCCAGTGCGGGCATGCAGCACCGGCTGGTAGGCGAGCTTGAAGCGGTCTTCCTTCAGGCATTTGACGATTTCAGTGGCGCAGCGGGCGTTGAGGGCGCGCTCGGCGGTGCGGCGCTCGGAAGGCTTGTAGATCACCTGGCCATCGGAGGGCAGCTTGCGCGCCTCGTTCAATGCCTCTTCGGCGCGCGACAAGGCGGTGGCGGCGTCATCGGCATCGGCGGGCAGGTTGATGGCGCCGATCGACAGCGTGGCCCAGACGGGGCCGCGGCCGGTTTCGATGACGTTGTCGCGGATCACCGACAGGTAGCGGCGCAGGGCCATTTCCAGATCGGTCTCGTTGCAGTCATTGAGGATGATGCCGAACTTGCCGCCGCCCAAGCGGGCGATGCCGTCACCCACCCGCATCACCTGGCGCAGGCGGCGGGCAGCGGCGACGATCACCTCATCGGCCACGTCAAAACCGTAAGCCTCATTGACGAGCGGCAGGTTGTTGATGGCGGCGATGACAAAGGCGCAAGCGCCGGCAGCTTTCTTGGCGACGCTGACGGCCTGGTCCAACGCTTCCATCATGCGGCCCTGGTTCATCATGCCGGTGAGCGGGTCGCAGGAAGAAAGGAAATTGAGGTGCTGGTCGCGGCGGTGGCGCTCATCAACCTGGCGCAGCGTGCCGAAAACCGTCTTGGGCAGGCCATCGGGGCCTGCCTGCCAGCGGCCAATGTCTTCCAGCCAGATGGCCTTGGCGTTCTGGCGGCCCTCGGGGCGGAACAGGTATTCAATCTGGAAGGCCACGCCGCGGCCGCTGTCACGCAGCCTGGAATTCATCACGGTTTCATAGCGGGTGGTGACATTTTCAATGTCGAGCAGGCTGGCGAACTGCTTGCCGGCGCTGATGGCGGCCAAGGGGCAGCCCAAAACCTCGGGCGCATTGGGGCTCCAGATGATTTCGTCGGTCTCGATGTTCCAGCGGTAGGCCGCCTCGCCGGCGGCGCGCAGGGCCTGGCGCAGGTCAGCCTCTGTGGCGGCCGGGGCCACCGAGGGCGTTTCAATGCCCTGCTGGGTGACGAGCTCGGCAAAAGCCTCGTTAAAGTCAAAAACCTGATTTGATGAAGATTCCAGCAAGGCCCGCCCTCGTATGAGGCCCGGTTTAGCGGGCAGGCGTAAAAAATCGGGCAAGAGTTATGCTTAACGGGCGTTAATGAAGTGAGCGGAATTAAGGCAAGGCGCGCCCGAAAATATGGCAATGCAGCACATGCTATTTGAATTGTTACGTTTTTATAAATGCATGAAATATTTCATGTATTACTAGCCATGCAAATTTTGCATTTCTCTTTTTGCTGCACCGCACCTAAATGAGGGGCGTAGATCAAGAGAAGAGAACTCGAAAGGAGTTTTAATATGTTTGAAGTCCTGAAGTCCCGCATCAACACCTGGAAGCGTTATAACCGCACGGTGACTGAGCTCCAGGCCCTGACCAACCGCGAACTGTCCGACCTCGGCATCGCGCGTTCGGACATCGCCCGCATCGCTCGCGACGCGGCCCGCTAAAGACCATGTTGACCCGGTTCCTCCGCTTTCACAAGCCGGGGCCGGCGAAAAGACAGGCACGACCCCTGTTTCCGCGCCTGTCTGACGCTGACCTGGCTGACATGGGTATCAAGCGCTATCAGCTCGAAAATCCCCTTTCCTCCCGGGATTGAACGAGCAAATAAGCCCGGCGTCCTCCCACGCCGGGCTTTTTTTTGTCCGTAAACACCGCCGCTTCAAAAATTGCGACATTCCGCCAGCCAAGGGGCGTTGCCAGCCCCGTTTGACTGTGATAGCAGGCGCTCGCGTCAATCTAACATTATAGAAAGTTTGCTCGTGGCGGCACAACTGATGACAAGCGGGGTGGCGGGGCGTTATGCCAGTGCGCTGTTTGACCTCGCGACTGAAGAAAAGGCGGTTCCCGCCGTTGCCAAGGCCCTTGACGGCCTTTCCAAGGCAATTTCCGATTCCAGCGACCTCAAGCGGTTGCTTTCCTCGCCCGTTTTCAAGACCGAAGACCAGATGAGCGCCATTGACGCGCTGGCTTCCAAGGGTGGGCTTTCCGGCCTGGCGCTGAATTTCGTCAGGCTGATGTGCGACAACCGCCGCCTGGCTGCACTTCCCGATGCGATCGCCGCCTTCCAGGCGCTGGTTGCCGAGGCCAAGGGCGAAGCCGTGGCGGAAGTGACTTCCGCCGAAAAGCTTTCGGCCACACAGCTCAAGGATCTCACTGCCGCCCTCAAGGCCCGCGTGGGCAAGGATGTGCAGCTGGTGACCAAGATCGATTCATCCATTCTCGGTGGCCTGACCGTCAAGATCGGTTCAACGCTCATCGACAATTCACTCAAGACCAAACTTTCCAATCTCAAAACAGCCATGAAGGGAAGCGCCTAATATGGATATCCGCGCCGCCGAAATTTCTTCCATCCTCAAGAAGCAGATCAAGGACTTTGGCAAGGATGCCGATGTTGCCGAAATCGGCACCGTGCTTTCCGTCGGTGACGGCATTGCCCGCGTTCACGGCCTCGACAATGTGCAGGCTGGTGAAATGGTCGAGTTCCCCGGCGGCATCAAGGGCATGGCGCTGAACCTCGAAACCGACAATGTCGGCGTGGTTATTTTCGGCGCCGACCGCGACATCAAGGAAGGCGACACGGTCAAGCGCACCGGCGCCATCGTGGAAGTTCCCGTCGGCAAGGAATTGCTGGGCCGCGTGGTTGACGCTCTCGGCAACCCCATTGACGGCAAGGGCCCGCTGAAGGCCAAGAAGATGGCCCGCGTGGACGTGAAGGCCCCCGGCATCATTCCGCGCAAGTCGGTGCATGAGCCGATGGCCACCGGCCTCAAGGCCATTGACGCCTTGATCCCCGTTGGCCGCGGCCAGCGCGAGCTGGTGATCGGCGACCGCCAGACCGGCAAGACCGCGATCATTCTCGACGCCATGCTGAACCAGAAGCCCATTCACATCGCTGGCCCGGAGAAGGACAAGCTCTATTGCGTTTACGTGGCCTGCGGCCAGAAGCGCTCGACCGTTGCCCAGTTCGTGAAGGTTCTCGAAGACAACGGCGCCCTTGAATACTCGATCGTGGTTGCCGCCACCGCGTCCGACCCGGCCCCGATGCAATATCTCGCTCCGTTCACCGGCTGCGCCATGGGCGAATATTTCCGTGACAATGGCATGCATGCGCTGATCGCCTATGACGATCTTTCCAAGCAGGCCGTGGCCTACCGCCAGATGTCGCTGCTGCTGCGCCGCCCGCCGGGCCGCGAAGCCTATCCCGGCGACGTGTTCTATCTCCACTCCCGCCTGCTCGAGCGTTCGGCCAAGCTGAACGACGCCAATGGCGCCGGCTCGCTCACCGCGCTGCCTGTGATTGAAACGCAGGGCAACGACGTGTCGGCCTTCATTCCGACCAACGTGATCTCGATCACCGACGGCCAGATCTTCCTTGAAACCGACCTGTTCTACCAGGGCATCCGCCCGGCCGTGAACGTTGGTCTCTCGGTGTCGCGCGTGGGCTCTTCCGCCCAGACCAAGGCGATGAAGCAGGTGGCCGGCAAGATCAAGGGCGAGCTTGCCCAATACCGCGAAATGGCGGCCTTCGCGCAGTTCGGCTCGGACCTCGATGCCGCCACGCAGAAGCTTCTGAACCGCGGCGCCCGCCTCACCGAACTCCTCAAGCAGCCGCAGTTCTCGCCGCTGAAGATGGAAGAGCAGGTGGTTTCGATTTATGCCGGCGTGAACGGCTATCTTGACGGCCTGCCAGTCAACAAGGTGCGCTCGTTCGAAGATGGCTTGCTGCGCGTGTTCCGCGACAAGCACAAGGACGTGCTGGAAGCGATCCGCAACGAGAAGGCCATTTCCGACGCCACCATGCCCAAGCTGAAAGCCGGCGTGGATGCGTATGCGAAGTCGTTTGCTTAAGGGCTAGCCGATGCCGTCCCTTAAAGACCTTCGCAACCGCATCGCCTCGGTCAAGGCGACACGCAAGATCACCAAGGCCATGCAAATGGTGGCCGCGGCGAAATTGCGCCGCGCGCAGGAAGCCGCCGTTTCGGCGCGCCCCTATGCCACGCGCATGGCCACCATGATGGGCAACCTTGCCTCCGCTGTGGCGGGCCGCGATGGTGCGCCCAAGCTTCTGGCCGGCACGGGTTCTGACCAGGTGCATCTGCTGATCGTCGCCACCGCCGAGCGCGGGTTGTGCGGCGGTTTCAACACCTCGATTGCGCGCCTGGCCCGCGAACATGCCGACAGGCTGGTGGCCGAGGGCAAGACGGTGAAGATCTTCACCGTGGGCAAGAAGGGCAATGACGCGCTGAAGCGCCTGCATGGCAAGTATTTCGTTGAAGCCGTGGATTTCCGCGGCCTCAAGGCGATTGCCTTCGAGAACGCCGACGAGGTGGGCAAGAAGGTCATCAGCATGTTCGAGGCTGGCGAATTTGACGTGGCCACGCTGTTCTTCTCGGAATTCAAGTCAGTGATCCAGCAGGTGCCGACCGCGCTGCAGCTGATCCCCGCGAAGATCGACGCCTCCAAGGCGCCTGATCTTGGCGGCGCTGTCTATGAGGTTGAGCCAGAAGAAGAAGTGATCCTGGCCGACCTGCTGCCGCGCAACATCTCGGTGCAGGTGTTCCGGGCGCTGCTCGAAAACGCGGCCTCCGAACAGGGTGCCCGCATGAGCGCCATGGACAACGCCACGCGCAACGCCGGCGACATGATCAACAAGCTGTCGATCCGCTACAACCGCCAGCGCCAGGCCCAGATCACCAAAGAACTCATCGAAATCATTTCAGGCGCGGAAGCGCTGTAAGGAAGGACTATACACATGGCAAAGAAAGCTGCTTCCAAATCCTCCGGCAATGTCGGCCGCGTTGTGCAGGTGACAGGCGCCGTCGTTGACGTGGCCTTTGATGGCGACCTGCCGGAAATCCTCAACGCCCTCGAGACCGACAATGGCGGCAACCGCCTGGTTCTCGAAGTGGCGCAGCACCTTGGTGAAAACACCGTGCGCACCATCGCCATGGACGCCTCGGAAGGCCTGGTGCGCGGCCAGGAAGTGACTGACACCGGCGCCCCCATCACCGTTCCGGTGGGCGATGAAACGCTGGGCCGCATCATCAACGTGATTGGCGAACCGGTGGACATGGCCGGCCCGGTGAAGAGCAAGAGCACGCGCGCCATTCACCAGCCCGCGCCCGACTATGTGGACCAATCCACCGAAGCGGAAATTCTCGTCACCGGCATCAAGGTTGTTGACCTTCTCGCCCCTTACGCCAAGGGCGGCAAGATCGGCCTGTTCGGCGGCGCCGGCGTGGGCAAGACCGTGCTGATCATGGAACTGATCAACAACATCGCCAAGACGCATGGCGGCTATTCGGTGTTTGCCGGCGTGGGTGAGCGCACCCGCGAAGGCAACGACCTCTATCACGAAATGATCGAATCCGGCGTGAACAAGAACCCGAAGGAAGGTTCGGTTGCCGGTTCGAAGTGCGCGCTGGTTTACGGCCAGATGAACGAGCCGCCGGGTGCGCGCGCCCGCGTGGCCCTCACCGGCCTGACCATCGCCGAAGACTTCCGCGACAAGGGCCAGGACGTGCTGTTCTTCGTGGACAACATCTTCCGCTTCACGCAGGCGGGCTCGGAAGTGTCGGCGCTTCTCGGCCGCATTCCTTCCGCCGTGGGTTACCAGCCGACGCTGGCCACCGACATGGGCGCGCTGCAGGAACGCATCACCACTACCAACAAGGGCTCGATCACCTCGGTGCAGGCCATTTACGTGCCGGCCGACGACTTGACCGACCCGGCGCCTGCCACCTCATTCGCCCACTTGGACGCCACCACCGTGCTGTCGCGCTCCATCGCTGAAAAGGGCATCTATCCGGCCGTCGACCCGCTCGACTCAACCAGCCGCATGCTGTCTCCCGCCATCGTGGGCGAAGAGCACTATGCTGTTGCCCGCCAGGTGCAGTCGATCCTTCAGCGCTACAAGGCGCTGCAGGACATCATCGCCATTCTGGGCATGGACGAGCTTTCCGAAGAAGACAAGCTGGCCGTGGCCCGCGCCCGCAAGATCGAGCGCTTCATGAGCCAGCCCTTCGACGTGGCCCAGGTGTTCACCGGCTCGCCCGGCGTGCAGGTGAAGCTGGAAGACACGATCAAGGGCTTCAAGGGCATCGCCAATGGTGACTATGACCATCTGCCGGAGCCGGCCTTCTACATGGTGGGTTCGATCGACGAAGCCATCGAAAAGGCCAAGAAGCTGGCGGCCGCCGCCTGATCTGATCCAATTAACCGTCATTCCCGCGAAAGCGGGAATCTCTGTTGAACACCAAACGCAGATCCCCGCTTTCGCGGGGATGACGAAACAAGGAATAGAGTGTCTCACATGGCCGGATTGCATTTTGAACTCGTCTCCCCCGCAAAGCTCCTGTTCTCAGGGGATGTGGACAGCGTGGTGCTGCCCGGCACTGAAGGCGAAATGACCATCCTGCCGAGCCATGCGCCGCTGCTCACCTCGCTGAAGCCCGGCGTGGTGACGGTGACGGGCGCTTCGGGCGCGCAGCGCATTTTCGTGCGCGGCGGCTTTGCCGAAGTGAACCCCAATGGCCTGATCGTTCTCGCCGAGCGCGCCATTCCCACGGCCGAGCTTGATGCCGCGGCCCTTGCCGCCCAGATCAAGGACGCCGAGGAAGACGTGGCCGATGCCACCGATGGCGAAGTGAAGCGCCGCGCCCAGGAAAACCTCGATCACCTGAAGGCGCTGCAGGGGGCGATTTGACAGAACGCGCATTTTGAATTCACATAAACCAGCCTGAAAGGGCTGGTTTTTTGTTTGGGGGGCGGGCGTGGACCAAGAAGCAGGCGGCAGACGTAACGGGGCGGGGCTTTTCTTCGCATGGCTATTGGTTGGCACACCCTCCGTCATGTTGTGGCTGGGCCGATGGAAACTTGCGTTGATCTATGCGTTGGCCGGGGCGGCTGCAATCATGGTCCCCATCGTTTTCGCGCGGTCTGGCGTGATCCGGCCAATCTCGCCTCTTGGTTTAGATGATTTTGAGCTGCTCTCTGAGTTGGCATTCGGCATCGGCATTGTTGGTATTGTTCACGCGTTCCGATTGAATGCAACAGCGCAGCCCCGGCCTTTCTATTCAAAATGGTACATCGCCTTGCCTCTCCCGACTTTGATTCTTCTCGGGATTGCGCTCTTCTTGCGCACATATTTGTATCAGCCATTCAGCATTCCATCAGCGAGCGGCATTCCGAATCAACTGGTTGGGGACTATGTGTTCGTTTCAAAATTGGCCTATGGGAATGGTGGTGAGCCACAAGCAGGGGATGTTGCAATGATTAAATTCCCCGGAGATCCGCGCATCACGTACTTCAAGCGCGTTGTGGGCCTGCCAGGCGACAAAATCCAAATGGTCAATGGCGTGCTCAATATCAACGGGGCCGCAGTTAAAATGGAGGAAGTCAAATTGCCTCCGCTCGTCACGCGCAATGGTGAACTGGTCTATGAGGGAATCCGGAAATTTTACCGGGAGACCTTGCCCAATGGCAGGTCTTACGTGATTGCCGACATGGGCGATACTCCTCAAGACAACACAAATATCTATGTCGTTCCGGAAGGCCACTATTTCCTCATGGGCGACAATCGCGACAACACGCAGGACAGCCGGTTCTTGGACAAGGTTGGCTATGTTCCGCGCGAAAACTTCATCGGAACAGTCGTTTCGCTCTTCTGGAACGGTCAAGGCCTGCCCATTGCTGGGCGACCAGATGAAACATATCCGACGAAATGAGATTCGGGCTCAAGCGAGCCCGCTCATCTTCCACAGCTTGCCCATCGCACCGGCCACTTCTTTTGCGGCGGCTTCGGGGTTTTGGGCGGCGAGGGCGTTCAGTCTGGCGCTGAAGGGCTCTGTCACCACCGGGCCGTCGTAACCCAATTTGGCCAGGGTGCGCATGAAGCCTGCAAGGTCGATGCGGCCTGTCTCCAGCGGCAGGCAGCGCACCACGTCGATCAATTCATCCTTGTTGCCTTCTGGCGCATCGTTGATGTGAACATGCACAATGTCTGTGGCTGCGATCTTGGCCAGATCCTCCAGCGTGCCGCCGGATGTCCACAGGTGCCAGCCATCAAGCAGAAGGCCCACATTGCCTGTGCCAATCTCAGCGGCCAGAGCCAGCATGTCTTCCATCCTGCGGATGAAAGGATGGGCATGGCCCTTTTGCAGCGAGAGGGGACCCAGAAATTCAAGGCCCAGGCTGCAGCCTGAATCCTTCAAAACTTGCGCAACGGGCCGGAACTGCGCGATGTGATAGGCGCGGTTTTCGGCCATGCTACGGCTGTCATGCCACGAAGGCACCCAGGTGACACAACGATATGCCCCAAGGCTTGCGGCGGTTTTGGCGAGTTGGTGCAGTTCCGCGAGATCGACATTCCACTCCATCTGCGGGCCGTTGACGGGCAGGCCCCAGGTGCCGGGGCGCTGATTGTGGCTGGCAAAAAGTTCACGCAAGGCAGCGGACGAATGCGCCTCGGCAAAGCGATGCGCCTCGCGGATGTCAAAATCCACACCTGCAAAACCTGTTGCCTGAGCCAGAGACAACAGCTGCGGCAAGGCCAGGTTCTTGATGCCGATCGCGGGCGCGTTGAGGGCCTTGAACATGGGTCTTCTCCTTGAGGATTTCTATGACCAGGGATTGAGGATGATCTTGCCGGATTGGCGCGAGATGGAACACTCGAAGGCGCCTTGGATGTCTGACATGGCAAAGCGGTGGGTGATGAGCTTTCCCGCCTGCGGTGAATGGCGGATGACCTGCATGAGCTGCTCAAAGTCTCCCAGATTGTAGTGCCAGGAGCCGATCAGCGTGAGGCCCTTGCGGATCATGTCGGGGCTGACCTTCACGGGCAGGTCATCCATGCATTCGCCCACGAAGGCCACCTTGCCCTTGCGGCGCGCGGCATCAATGCACAGCCTTTGGGCGCCAACAGTGCCCGAGCAATCCAGCGCGCAATCCACCCCGCGGCCGCCAGTGAGGGCCATGATGCGGGCCAGCGTTTCAGCGCCTTCCGGCGGCAGCACCACTTCGGCGCCCAGCTCCTGCGCCAGGGCCATGCGGTATGGAACGCTTTCCACCACGATGACGCGGGCACCGCGATAGCGCGCGTTGACGACGGCACCCAGGCCCACGGGGCCTGCGCCCGTCACCAGCAGGGTGGTGAAGGAATCAACCTCCATCAGCTGCATGGCGCCGAATGACGCGCCCAGGCCGCAGCAGGCGAGCGCACCCATTTCATAGCTCACATCATCGGGGATTTTCGGCAGCAGCCAATCCGGCTTCAAGATATATTGGGCATAGGTGGCCTGACCCTTCACCACTTGGGCGCCGGGGCCTACGGTGATGACATTGCCGCAATGGATGTAGTCACCCGCAATGCACAGAGCGCAACAGCCGCAGCCATGCAGCGGCATGGCCACCACCCTGTCGCCAAGCCTGAGGCGGCCCGGCTGGGCGAGGCCCACCACTTCGCCAGCGGCCTCATGGCCCAATTGATCAGTGGGTTCGCCGGACAGGAAGCGCTTGTATTCGGTGCACATGGGGGCGGCATGCACCTTCACCAACACCCAATCATCAAAGGGTTCGAGCATGGCGCCATCCACTAGCGCCGCCTTTTTCTCTCCGGTGATGGCTGCCTGCTTCATATGCTGTTCCGCCCGGGTGTTTTTTGTGAACTATAGGCATGAGTGGCGGGCAGACGCAAATGCGCCGCCCGGGTTGGGGGCGGCGCACAGATGAGACGTGGTTGCTGGCTTTAGCTGGGGCGGCGCTTGGGGGCGCCAAAGCCGCCCGGCTTGCCGCCGCCGGCTTTCTTGGCGGCGAAATTGCCGGAAGGCTTGCCCTTGAAACCGAAGCTCTTGCGCGGGCCACCCTCACCGCGCTCGCCACCCTTCATGCCGTGGGACTTTGCATGGAAGGGCTTGTCACCCCTTGGCTTGAAATCACGGCTTTCGCCGCGCGGGCCGCCATGTTCGCGGCGTTCGCCACGCGGGGCATCGAAGTTGCGTTCGCCGCGCGGCTTGCCATCGAAATCGCGGCGCGGGCGATCGGCATTGAATTCGCGGCGCTCACCGCGCACTTCAGCGCGGTTCTCCGAAAAATCACGCTTGGGCGCATCGCCATGGTTGGTCCAGGGCTTGGCTTCGCCGCGCGGCTTGAAATCACCGCGGGGCTTGAAATCGCCACGGGGCTTGAAATCACCACGGGGGCGGTCGCTGCTCCATGGTTTACGCTCGCCCTGCGGACGATCACCACGCGGCTTGAAGTCACCACGTTCTTCGCGCGGTTTGAAATCGCCGCGTGCTTCACGCGGTTTGAAATCGCCGCGCGGGCGATCACTGCTCCATGGCTTACGCTCACCCTGCGGGCGATCACCGCGCGGGCGGTCATTGCTCCATGGTTTACGGTCGCTATCGCTCCGGGGCTTACGGTCGCCATCACTCCGGGGCTTGCGTTCTGCGCCTTCGGCGCGGCTTTCCTCACGCGGGCTGTCCTTGAAGCCTTCCGACTTGGCGCGGAAGGGCTTGCGCGGGCGCTCACCACGATCATCGCGGCGGGCGCCGCCTTCGAACTTGTTGTAGCCAACTTTTTTCTTGAACCAGGGCTTGTTGTCGCGCGGCTCTTCATCGCTGCGCTCGGGCGCTTGCGGCTTCTGATACATCACGACTTCCTCGTTCTGCATCGGGTTCCAATCGCTGCGCTTGTTAGCGAGGCTAAGGGATTCAGCATCCACCGTGCGCTGCACATCTTCCATGGTGATGGGCGCTAGAGCTTCAACCTTGGGGGCACGTGCGGGGCGTTCAGCACGCGGGGCACGTTCGGCGCGCGGCTCACGCTCCGGGCGCGGGTGGGAGGGTGGAATGGATTTGCCGCGGCGTTGCGGCTCATCCACCACGACCATGCCAAGCGCATGCTCACGCACCGGCACTTTCTGGCGGATGGTTTTTTCAATGTCGCGCAGCAGCGGCCTTTCCTCCGGCGCACAGAAGGCGATGGCTTCGCCGCCAGCGCCGGCGCGCGCGGTGCGGCCGATGCGGTGGACATAGGATTCCGGCACATGCGGCAGGTCATAGTTCACCACATGCGAGACGTTTTCCACGTCAATGCCGCGGGCGGCAATGTCGGTGGCCACGAGAACCTGGATCTTGCCCTGCTTGAAGCCGGCCAGCGCACGCTCGCGGTTGGCCTGGCTCTTGTTGCCGTGAATGGCCACGGCGGTGTAGTCGGCCTTTTCAAGACCGCGCACCACCTTGTCGGCGCCATGCTTGGTCTTGGTGAAGACCAAAGTGCGCGTCATGTTGGTGTCCTTGAGCAGCTCGTTGAGCACGGCGATCTTCTGCTTGGCATCGACATGGATGACGCTCTGGTTCACGCGTTCGGCGGTTGTCGCCACAGGGGTGATTTCAACGCGCACCGGATCGGTGAGCAGGCCTGCGGCAAGCCCTGCGATTTCCTTCGGCATGGTGGCCGAGAAGAAGAGGTTCTGGCGCTTGTGCGGCAGAAGCGAGACAATGCGGCGGATGACATGGATGAAGCCCAAATCCAGCATCTGGTCCACTTCGTCGAGCACGAAGATCTCAACCTTGGCCAGAGAGATGGCGCGGCGTTCGATCAGGTCCACCAGGCGGCCGGGGGTGGCCACGAGAATGTCCACGCCGCCGCGGCAGATTTCGATCTGGCGGTTGATGTTCACGCCGCCGAAGACAACGGCGCGCGAAAGCTTGAGGAATTGGCCATAGGCCTTGAAGCTGTCGCCGATCTGGGCGGCGAGCTCACGGGTGGGCGAGAGGATCAGCGCGCGCGCATGGCCCTTGGCCACGCGCTCATGATGCAGACTGAGGCGGTGGAGGATGGGCAGCGCGAAGGCGGCCGTCTTGCCGGTGCCGGTCTGGGCGATGCCGAGCAGGTCCTTGCCATGCATCAGAGACGGAATGGCCTGGGCCTGGATGGGGGTGGGGGTCTCATAGCCCTCTTTCTTCACCGCATCCAAGACACGTTGATTGAGGCCGAGTTCGATAAAATCTTTCACTTGATAACTTTCAATGGAACAAAGGGATTTGGCTCCGCCAGCTGTTCCTGAAGCTGGTGAAGTTGACGATCCCACGTGAAAGGAAAGTTGCTGGCTGCGGACCCTGACTGTTGCCCATCTTTGAATGGTGGGCACCTCACGTCGTCGCTTGGGGTGTGGCAGCGATGGGGCTCACTTAGTCATGTTGCAGTGCAATGTCAACCGGCGTGACAGGTTGGCGCGCTGTGGAATAAACGTTCTATTGGTCTTGGCTTGTTCCGCGGGTTGTGCTGATTTGCGGGCATGAGCCTCACTGATCCGCCACGCGACTTCCAATCCCTGCAACAACTGATTGCCGAGCGGGCCCAAGACCTGCCCAAGCGGCTGGCGCAAGTGGCAGGCTACGCGCTTGGCAACCCCGACGAGATTGCCTTTGGCACGGCGGCCTCGATTGCCGAGGCCTCTTCGGTGCAGCCCTCAACCCTGGTGCGCTTTGCCCAGAGCCTGGGCTTCCAGGGCTTTTCGGACCTGCAGGATGTGTTCCGCTCGCGCCTGCGCGAAAGGGTGTTGAGCTATGATGAGCGGCTTTCGCATTTGCGGGCCGATGACAAGGCGCACAAGGCCAGCCTGATGTTTGCCGGCTTTGCCGAGGCGGCGGAGCATTCCATCCGCGAGCTGCGCCTGCGGCTGGATGGCGACAAGCTGGAAGAGGCGGTGAAGCTTCTTGCCAAGGCCGAGACCATCTATCTGGTGGGCTTGCGGCGCTCCTTCCCGATCTCGTCCTACATGTCCTATGCCTTCGGGAAGCTCGGCGTCAAAAACCAGCTGATCGGCGCCACGGGCGGGCTGGCGGCGGAGGATGTGAGCTTTGCCACGCCGCAGGATGTGATCATGGCCATCAGCTTCACGCCCTATGCCTCGGAAACGGTGAAGCTGACGCAAAGCGCCCATGGCCGGGGCGTGCCGGTGGTTTCGATCACCGATTCGGCCTTTTCGCCGCTCGCCCCGGTTTCCAAGCTGTGGTTTGAGGTGACGGAATCGCATTTTGAGGGCTTCCGCTCGCTTTCGGCCACGCTGGCGCTGGCGATGACCTTCACGGTGGCTGTGGCGGAACGGCGCAGCGCCAGCAAAGGCTGACGGAATATACATTCCAACTTGACTTGAAATTGGAATTGCTGTTTCATTCGGCAAAAATTGGAGTGCCCCATGTCCGCCGCCTTGCCCGCCCTTGATGTCATCACCATGGGGCGCTGTTCCGTTGATCTTTATGGCCAGCAAATCGGCAGCCGCCTTGAAGATGTGGCGAGCTTTGCCAAGTCGGTCGGCGGCTCGCCCACCAATATCGCCATTGGCACAGCGCGTCTCGGGCTGAAATCCGGCCTGATCACCCGGGTGGGTGATGAACAGATGGGCCGCTTCGTGCTGGAACAGCTGGGCCGCGAGGGCGTGGCCACGGATGGCGTGGTGACGGACAAGCAGCGTCTCACCTCGCTGGTGCTGCTTTCGGTTGAGAACGACAAGACCTTTCCGCTGATTTTCTACCGCGACAATTGCGCTGATTCCGCCCTGTGCGAAGATGACGTGGACGAGGCCTTTGTGCTTTCGGCCCGCGCTTTGCTGGTGACAGGCACGCATTTTGCCCGCGCCAACACCGACGCCGCCCAGCGCAAGGCGATGAAGATCGCCAAGGCCCATGGCCGCAAGGTGGTGATTGACATCGACTACCGCCCCAACCTGTGGGGCCTTGCCGGGCATGGCGCTGGCGAGGAGCGCTACATCAAGTCCGACAAGGTGACGGCGCATATCCAGACCATCCTGGCGGATTGCGACCTGATCATCGGCACCGAGGAAGAAGTGGCCATTGCAGGCGGCACTGAGGACACGCTGGAAGCGCTGCGCCGCATCCGTGCGATCTCCAAGGGTGTGATCGTGCTGAAGCGCGGGCCGATGGGCTGCGTGGTTTACCCCGGCGCCATTCCCGACTCGCTCGACAAGGGGCTGGTGGGCAAGGGCTTCCCCATCGAGGTTTACAATGTGCTGGGGGCTGGCGATGCCTTCATGTCGGGCTTCCTGCGCGGCTGGCTGAAGGATGAGCCCTATGAAACCTGCGCCACCTGGGCCAATGCCTGCGGCGCCTTTGCGGTTTCACGCCTGCTGTGCTCGCCCGAATATGTGAAGTGGGACGAGCTGCAATATTTCCTCAAGAATGGCTCGAAGTTCCGCGCGCTGCGCAAGGATGAGGAGATCAACCACCTGCATTGGGCGCTGACGCGCCGCCCGCAGCCGGACCAGGTTCTCTCCTTCGCCATTGACCACCGCAAGCAGCTGGAAGAGATGGCTGACCGGGTGGGTGCCTCGCGCGAAAAGATCGCCCCCTTCAAGCGCCTTGCCATGAAGGCCATCGGCAAGGTTTCAGGCGGCAAGCCGGGCTTTGGCACGCTGCTTGATGACACCTATGGCCGCGAGGCGATGTTTGACGCGGCCAAGCTTGGCCTGTGGATCGGCCGCCCGCTGGAGCAGCCGGGCTCACGCCCCTTGCGCTTTGAATTCAGCCAGGATGTGGGGGCGCGGCTGGTGGAATGGCCTGTCACGCATTGCATCAAGTGCCTCGCCTTCTATCACCCGGATGACCCCAAGGAATTGAAGGACGAGCAGGCCCAGAAACTGCGCACGCTTTTTGAGGCCGCCACCAAGGTGGGCCGCGAGCTGCTGATCGAGATCATCGCTTCCAAGAACGGGCCGATGGACAAGATGACCATCGCGCGCGCCATGGGCGAGCTTTACGCGCTGGGCATCAAGCCCGACTGGTGGAAGCTGGAACCGCAGGCTGATGCCGGCGCCTGGGACGAGATTGGCAAGGTGATCGACAAGAATGATCCCTTGTGCCGCGGCATTGTTCTGCTGGGGCTGGAAGCGCCGGCCGAAGAGCTGGCCAAGGGCTTTGCGGCGGTGGCGGGCAAGCGTCACGTCAAGGGCTTTGCCGTGGGCCGCACCATCTTCAACGAAGCCGCCGAGGGCTGGCTTTCAGGCAAGCTTTCAGACGATGCCGCCGTGGCGATGATGGCGGAAAAGTTTGCAGGGCTTGTGAAGATTTGGGATGATGCGCGGGCGTGATCCCGCTGCCCATGCTTCGAGGCTTTGCCTTTGGCAAAGCACCTCAGCATGAGGTTTCACTAATACCATACCCTGAGGCGCCGCGAAGCGGCCTCGAAGGGTGCGACTGGAGTCAAAAATGCCAAAGTTGCTCGTCAAAGCCAAAAAGAAAGCCGGCAAGGTGATCGAGGTCACGCCGAAAACCGCCAAGTGGAAATATGTGGGCCATGATGTGTGGAAGCTGGCGCCGGGCAAGATCGCCAAGGGGCTGGAGGCCAAGCGCGAAACCTGCATCGTGTTTGCTTCGGGCAAGGGCCGTGTCACCGTTGACGGCAAGGACTACGGCACGCTGGGTGAGCGCAATTCGGTGTTCGAGGGCAAGCCTTGGAGCATTTACATTCCGCCCAAGGCCAAATGGCAGGTGAAGGCCGAGAATGATTGCGTGCTGAACATCTGCACGGCGCCGGCCACGGGGAAATATCCGCTCAAGGTGATCAAGCCGGATGAGCTGGAAGTGATCACCCGGGGCAAGGGCTCCAACACCCGCTATGTCACCAACATCATGCCGGAGTGGGACAATTCCGCCGAAAGCCTGCTGGTGGTGGAAGTGATCACGCCCAATGGCTGCACCTCATCCTACCCCAGCCACAAGCATGACCGGGACAACCTGCCCAAGGAGTCGCTGCTGGAGGAAACCTATTACCACCGCCTGAACCCGCCGCAGGGCTTTGCCTTCCAGCGCGTCTATACCGATGACCGCAAGCTGGACGAGTCCATGGCGGTGGAGGACGGCGATGTGGTGATGGTGCCCAAGGGCTATCATCCTTGCGCCACCATTCACGGCTATGACCTCTACTATCTCAACGTGATGGCCGGGCCGAAGCGCGTGTGGAAATTCCACAACGCGCCGGAGCATGAGTGGCTGCTACCCAAGGCTTGAGATTGCTCAAAGTTTAACGGCTATTGGAACGGTTGCTTAACCAAATCGCAACCGGGCAGGCGCACACTCATGGCATGTGAGTGGAGTTTGGCCCATGCGCGGTGATTTTCCCTTGGCTGATGGTTTTGTCCTGTCCTGCCCGGTTTCCGGGGCGGGGGTTTCGCCGGTGCGCGAAATCCGCAAGCGCGGCAACATCCCCCTCGTGCTGCAGGACGAGATGGTGGTGGAGTTGAAGCGCTCCGACATGCTGGAAAGCTGGCGTTCAACCTGTGCCTTGGGCCGCAAGCGCACCCATGCGCTGATGGCGCAGGCGGCGGGGCGGATTTCCTCGGCGCTGGAAGATGACGAGACTGCCGAAATCGGTGCGCTGGCCAGCGATGTGGCCGCCTTCTTCCTGCTGGCGCTGCATGACAAGGGACTGGATGTGGCGCAGGCCTCGCGCTTCTGCCAGCTGGCCTGGAGTGCGGGCCGCGATGAGCCGCTTTCGGTGGCGCAGTTCTGAGGCATGATGGCTTCGGCCACGCCTTCAGCGCCCGCCTATGGCCGCTCGCTTGCCGGGCTGGGCTTCAACCTGATTGTCAGGGACATTGAGCAGCAGCTGCGGTTTTGCACGCAAGTTCTTGAAGCTGAAATTTTTTTCCGCACTGACCAGTTTGCGGCGCTGCGCCTGTGCGGCATGGGCTTCATGCTGCATGCCGACGCTACTTACCGCGACAATGTGCTGCGCGGCAGCCTCGCAGACAAGGATGCGCGCGGCGTGGGCGTTGAGCTGCGCGCCTATGAGGTGGACCCCGACAAGGCCGAGGCACGGGCGCGCGATGGCGGCTGGACGGTTCTGGCCGGCAGCGCTGACAAGCCGCATGGGCTTCGCGAATGCGTGTTGATGGATGACGAGGGCTTTGTCTGGGTGCCTTCGCGGCGGCTTGAGGCCAACAGGCCTTGAGCGTTTACCAGCGCTGCCGATTTCTGCTGCGGCGTGGTGCATGCTGCTGCTAAGCGGTGTTTGACAGTTCAACAGATGTAGAAATCTTGATCATGCAGGCGGGGGAATTGGCTGGGGTTTTGGGGGCGCTGGGGCAGGAGACGCGGCTGCAGATCATCCGCATCCTGGCGCCGCTCTCCAAGGGCAAGGCGCCAGTGGGGCTGGCGGCCGGGCAGATTGCCGCGGCACTTGGGGTTTCACCGCCCACGCTCTCGTTCCACCTGAAAGACCTGGCCTTGCGCAAGCTGGTGGTGCAGAAGCGCCGGGGGCGCGAGCTGATCTATTTCGCCAATCTGGCGCTGATCCTTGCGGCACTGGGTGAATTTGTCGGGGAACTGGAAATCTGATGGCGCTGCTTGATCTGCCCAATGGCTATTATGAGCTGCCGCGGGGCAAGCTTGTCAATGTGGTCACCTGCCTTGAGATGCTGGCCAGCCCCGGCGTGGCGCGGCCCGCCTGGCCGCAAGGCTTCCGCCTGAAACGCTTTGGGCCTTCCGACATTGCCGCTTTCCGCGCCCTGTTCCGGGCGATCGGGGAAGACCTGATGTGGTTTTCGCGGCTGATCATGGCCGAGGACAGACTGGCGGGAATTCTGGGCAATCCGGCGATCGAGAGCTTCGGCCTTTATCAGGGCGATGAGGCCGTGGGGCTGCTGGAGCTGAATTTCGAGGAGGCCGGGCAATGCGAACTTGCCTTCTTCGGCCTTGCCAAGGCGCTGGTGGGGCAGGGCCTTGGGCGCCTGTTGATGCAGGAAGGGCTGGCGCGGGCCTGGGAGAGGCCGATCACCAGGCTTTGGGTGCACACCTGCCACTATGACCACCCGCGCGCGCTGGGTTTCTACAAGGCCAGCGGCTTTGTGCCCTATGCGGTGATGATCGAAGCCCATGATGACCCGAGGCTTTCGGGGCATCTGCCACTTGCGGCCGCGCCGCATGTGCCGCTGATCAAGCCCTAGGCCTTGGGCGGTTGTTAAGGTTTGCGCGATTACACTGCACTTTCAAAGAAATGTGAGACGCAATGATCCAGCTGCTGCAGCATGTCGGCCCTGAAGTTCCCTTGACGCTGGTGTTGCTGGCGCTGCTGGGCCTGCGCGCGCGGGTGAATTGCAAAGTGGGCCTGTGGGTGAAGGCAAAGCCCGAAACGCTGTGGTCCATTCTCAACCCCTTTGACGGCAAGGTGGACAATTGGGGGCGCACCACCATGGTGGCGCGGCTGATCTCGGCCGAGGAACAGCTTTATGAAATGACCTACACCACGGCCATGGCCAATGGCACGCTGCGGCCCTTCACGGCGCAGTTCCGGGTGAGTGAGAGGCAGGAGGGGCGCAAGCTGGTGATGCAGCGCGCCGGGCTTGAAGGCAAATCCGAAAACAATGAGCTTCTGGAAATCCACCATGAACTGGTGCCGGGGCCGCAAGGCACCAAGCTGGCCACACGCTATCTCTGGGGCTCGCGGCCGCTTCTCGCGCAGCTTCTGGCGCGCGCCGATCTGTGGGGCGGGGTTTACCGCATCAAGGGCCTGGCTGAAACCGGCACGCCCGACAACCGGCCCTATGTGCTGATCAGCGCTGGGGTTGCCGCACTCACCGGGCTGATTTCAGTGGCGGCCTTTGGCTTCAGCCTTGGCTTTCACATTGCGCTGGTGATGGTGCTGGCGCTTCTGGTGCATGAATTCGGGCATCTGCTGGCTTTCCGGCTGGTGGGCCAGCCTTGGGGGCGTTTGGTGTTCCTGCCTTTCCTCGGGGCCATTGCCGTGCCCCGGATGCCCTTCCACAGCCAGGGGGAAAGTGTCTTTGCGGCCCTGATGGGGCCGGGCTTTTCCTGCCTTCTGGCTTTTGCCTGCCTCATTCCCTCCTTCCTGGGGTGGAACCATGCCCTGATGTATTCAGTGATCGGCGCGGTGACGGCGGGGCTCAACGTATTCAACATGCTGCCGGCAGAGCCGCTGGATGGCGGCATTGCCTTGCGCTCGGTGCTGAACCGGCTGATCGGGCGCTATGCGGCGCTTGGGCTGATGAGCCTTGGCGTGGTGATTGCCGCGCTTGGCTATCTGCTGGGGCAATTCGTTCTGGTGCTGTTTGGCGGGCTGGCCATTCTGGCCAATCTCAAACCCCGCAAGATTGACACCGGGCTGGTGCCACTGAGTTCACTGCAAGTGAGCATTGCCCTGTTCAGCTATATCGCGATTTCGGCGGCACATTACACGCTGTTCTACCGCTTTCTGGATCAGATGGGGCTTTGACAGCCATGCCGCGGCTGGATGAGGCGCAGCTGGCCGTTGGCCGGGCCTTCGACGCCTTGGCCGCGCGGCTGAACCAATTGCCCAAGCCTGGCCTGCTTGGCCGGCTCTTTTCACGCGGCGCGGCCTTGCCCAAGGGGCTTTATGTGTGGGGCCATGTGGGCCGCGGCAAAACCATGCTGATGGACAGCTTCTTTGCCAGCGTGCAGGGCCTGCCCAAGCGGCGGGTGCATTTCAACGGCTTCATGCAAGAGGTTCACGCGGCGCGCGCGCGGCTCAAATCCGACGATGTGATCGGCGACATCGCGGATGGCATCGCCAGGGACACCAAACTGCTCTGCCTTGATGAAATGCAGGTGACGGACATTGCCGATGCGATGATCCTTGGGCGGCTGTTTGAGGCGCTGCTGGCGCGCGGCGTGGTGCTGGTCACCACCTCCAACCAGCCGCCGGACGGACTTTACAAGGACGGGCTGAACCGCCAGCTGTTCCTGCCCTTCATCGCGCGGCTGAAAGAGGCGCTGGAGGTGGTTCACCTGGGCGAGGGGCCGGATTACCGGCTGGGGCGCATTGCGGCGCGCCACACTTATGTGACACCGCTGGGGCCGGCGGCAGATGCAGCATTGGACGCGCTGTGGAGCGACCTGACCGATGGCGTGGGCGGCGAGGCCATGGAAATCACCATTCTGGGCCGCAGCCTGCATGTGCCCCGGGCCGCCCATGGCTGTGCGCGCTTCAGCTTTTCCGATCTGTGCGAGAAGCCCTTGGCGGCGCCGGACTATCTGGCCCTTGCCCAAAATTTCAGCACGGTTTTCATCGATCACCTCCCGGTCCTGAAAGCCTCCGAGCGCAACGAGGCCAAGCGGCTGATCCTGCTGATTGATACGCTTTATGATGCGGGCACCAGGCTGGTGGTTTCCGCCGCGGCGGCGCCTGAGGCCCTGTGCCCGGCCGGGCCGCACCGGCTTGAATTCCTGCGCACCGCCTCGCGGCTGCGGGAAATGCAATCCCAAAGCTGGTGGCAAAAAGCGGCATGACGTGCGTCCATCACGAAATGACTATTGAAGCGCCCCGGCAACAGGACTAACAAACCGCCATTTCGCACTGCAACAGGGATTGGAACTATGGCGCGTAAGAAGATTGCTCTCATTGGCGGCGGCATGATCGGGGGCACTTTGGCCCATCTGGCGGCGCTGCGTGAACTGGGTGACATTGTGGTTTTTGACATTGCCGAGGGCCTGCCCCAGGGCAAGGCGCTGGACCTGTCGCAATCCGGCCCGGTGGAAGGTTTTGACGCGAAACTCTCGGGCGCCAATTCCTATGAAGCCATTGCGGGCGCTGATGTGTGCATCGTCACCGCCGGTGTGCCGCGCAAGCCGGGCATGAGCCGCGATGATCTCGTGGGCATCAATCTCAAGGTGATGAAGTCGGTCGGTGAAGGCCTGAAGGCGCATGCGCCCAATGCCTTTGTGATCTGCATTACCAACCCGCTGGATGTGATGGTGTGGGCCTTGCAGAAGTTCTCCGGCATTCCGCACAACAAGCTGATTGGCATGGCCGGCGTTCTCGACTCGGCGCGCTTCCAGCATTTCCTTGCCGAGGAGTTCAAGGTTTCGGTGAAGGATGTGAACGCCTTCGTGCTGGGCGGGCATGGCGACACCATGGTGCCGCTGGTGCGCTATTCGGCAGTGGCCGGCATTCCGGTGCCCGATCTCATCAAGATGGGCTGGTCGACGCAGGAGCGCATCGACAAGATCGTGCAGCGCACGCGTGATGGCGGGGCTGAGATCGTCGGGTTGCTCAAGACCGGTTCGGCCTATTATGCGCCGGCCTCTTCGGCCATTGCCATGGCTGAAAGCTATCTCAAGGATTACAAGCGTGTGCTGCCTTGCGCTGCCTATCTCAATGGCCAATATGGCGTGAAGGACACTTATGTGGGTGTGCCTGTGGTGATCGGGGAAAATGGCGTGGAGCGCATTGTGGAAGTGCAGCTTGATGCCACTGACAAGGCGGGCTTCCAGAAATCGGTTGATGCCGTGCATGGGTTGATGGCCGCGGCCAAGACCCTGGCGCCGGAACTGGCTTAACGAACTAGCCCCTCTCCCCTTCAGGGGAGAGGGTGCCCCGCAGGGGTGGGAGAGGGGAAGTCTCCTCGCCACGGCCCCTCATCCGGCCTTCGGCCACCTTCTCCCCTGATGGGGAGAAGGGCGAGTTTTGGAGATGGAGTCAAAATGAACATCCACGAATATCAAGCCAAGGAAATCCTGCGCTCTTATGGCGTGGCCACGGGCAAGGGCTCACCTGCCTTCACGGTGGATGAAGCCGTGAAAGTGGCTGAAGGCCAGCCGGGCCCGGTGTGGGTGGTGAAGGCGCAGATCCATGCTGGTGGCCGCGGCAAGGGCGGCGGCGTGAAGGTTGTCAAATCCATCGCCGATGTGAAGGCCGAAGCCACGCGCATGCTGGGCATGACATTGGTGACGCACCAGACCGGCCCGGCGGGCAAGCAGGTGCAGCGGCTTTACATCGAGGAAGGCACGGCCATTGCCCGCGAGCTTTATCTTTCGATGCTGGTGGACCGGGCCACATCCAACATCGCCTTCATCGTTTCCACCGAAGGCGGCATGGATATTGAGGAAGTGGCGCACAAGACGCCGGAAAAGATCGTCACCGTGCATGTTGACCCGGCGGCGGGCTATTCCGCCTATGTGGGCCGGCGCATCGCGGCCGCGCTGAAGCTGGAGGGCGATCTCGCCAAGCAGCTGAACAAGATGGTGGCGGGGCTGTACAAGGCCTTTGTCGAGAAGGACATGAGCCTTCTTGAAATCAACCCGCTGGTGGTGACCAAGGACAACAACCTGGTGTGCCTTGACGCCAAGGTGAATTTTGATTCCAACGCGCTGTTCCGCCACCCGGAAATCGTGGCGCTGCGTGATCTCTCCGAAGAAGACCCGAAGGAAATCGAAGCCTCGAAGTTTGATCTTTCCTATGTGGCGCTTGATGGTTCGATCGGCTGCATGGTGAATGGCGCAGGGCTTGCCATGGCGACGATGGACATCATCAAGCTTTATGGCGCGGAGCCTGCCAACTTCCTCGACGTGGGTGGCGGCGCCACCAAGGAAAAAGTGACGGCGGCCTTCAAGATCATCACGGCCGACCCCAAGGTGAAGGGCATTCTCGTCAACATTTTCGGCGGCATCATGAAGTGTGACATCATCGCAGAAGGTGTGATCGCCGCGGTGAAGGATGTGGGGCTGAAGGTGCCGCTGGTGGTGCGCCTTGAGGGCACCAATGTCGACCTCGGCAAGAAGATCATCCGCGAGAGCGGCCTCAATGTGCTGCCAGCCGATGACCTCAACGACGCCGCCAAGAAGATTGTGAAAGCTGTGAAGGACGCGGCGTGAAACCGGCTTTGATGACGCGAGCTTGCATGCTGGCGATTGGCCTCATGGGCTTGTCTGGCGCTGCACTTGCGGAAGATCTTTATGGCTATGATCTGCCGAAGCGTCGGCCCGATATCATGAAGGCCTATCAGGCGATCATGCCGCCAGAAATGCGCAAGATTGGCTGGCTGTATAAGTTTGACGGCACGTCTGATCCCGTGGTGCACAAGCTGGTGGGCCGCGAGGACTTTCTGTCGATCTGGGTGTGCAAGCCGCATGATTGCGACAATGCGGTTGCCGTTCTTGCCAGGCCTGACGCCAGCCGCGTGGTGGCGGAAGTGAAAATGCCAAACGAAAATGAAGGGCAAGGCCAATATTTCGGCAATCCAAATGATGCAGAAACTGAGGCGCTTGATGCGCGCCTGCAATAAATAAAGGGAGAGAAGACCCCATGTCCATTCTCGTCAACAAGAAAACCAAAGTGATCTGCCAGGGCTTCACGGGTGAAGCAGGCACGTTTCATTCTCAGTCTGCCATTGCTTACGGCACGCAGATGGTGGGCGGGGTGACGCCGGGCAAGGGTGGCACGAAACATCTGGGCCTGCCGGTGTTCGACACTGTGCATGACGCGCGCGAGAAGACGGGGGCGGATGCCTCGGTGATTTATGTGCCGCCGCCATTTGCGGCTGATGCGATCCTCGAAGCCATCGACGCCGAGATTCCGCTGATCGTGGCGATCACCGAAGGCATTCCGGTGGCCGACATGATCAAGGTGAAGCGGGCACTTTCCGGCTCCAAGTCCCGCCTCATTGGGCCGAATTGCCCGGGCGTGCTGACGCCCGGCGAATGCAAGATCGGCATCATGCCAGGCAACATTTTCAAGAAAGGCTCGGTGGGCATTGTCTCGCGCTCGGGCACGCTGACCTATGAAGCCGTGTTCCAGACCACCAATGCGGGCCTTGGCCAGACCACCGCCGTGGGCATTGGCGGCGATCCTGTCAAAGGCACGGAATTCATCGACGTGCTCGAGATGTTCCTCGCCGACCCCAAGACCAAGTCGATCATCATGATCGGCGAGATTGGCGGTTCTGCCGAAGAAGAAGCGGCGGAATTCCTGCGCAAGAACAAGGTGAAGAAGCCCATGGCGGGCTTCATTGCCGGCCGCACCGCTCCGCCCGGCCGGCGCATGGGCCATGCCGGCGCCATCATTTCGGGCGGCAAGGGCGACGCCGGCTCCAAGGTAGATGCCATGAAGCGGGCGGGGATTGCGGTTTCAGATTCACCCGCCATGCTGGGCGAAACACTGGTGAAGAAGTTGAAAAAGCAAAAGTGAATGGATTGTTAAGCCATTTGCTCCTATATACACAGGGTCAGCGGGTTTTCCGCCCAATGACTGACATACATTTGGTTTACACGGGCATTTGAGCCCGACCGGCGAGCAGGCGATTGTGCCTGAAGCCGGAGCTGAACGATGGTGGTGAAATGAACAAGACCGACGTGACGGCGGCGTTTGAGCAGTCGTCTTTTCTCTATGGCGGGAACGCCAAATTCGTCGAAGAGCTTTACAACACATTCAAGCAGAACCCGGCCGCCGTGGATGTCCATTGGCGGCAATTTTTTTCAGAGCTTGAGAACGGCGCGCGCCCGCAAGGCCCCTCCTGGGCCAAGGCCAACTGGCCGCTGCCCGCCGATGATGAACTGACCGCCGCGCTGGATGGCGATTGGGCCGCCTATGAAAAGGCGCATGCGCCGCCGCCGGCCAAGGGCGCAAAACCTGCGGCGCCTACTCCTGCCGCGCCTGTTCCCTCTGCCGCAGCAGCACCCGGCGCTTCCGCCGATGAAGTGCGCAAGGCCACGCTGGATTCGGTGCGCGCGCTGATGATGATCCGCGCCTACCGCATGCGCGGCCATCTTGCTGCGGATCTTGACCCGCTCAAGCTCAAGGAGCCGGTGGGCCACCCGGAGCTGGACCCCGCTTCCTATGGCTTCGCCGAGGCCGACCTTGACCGGCCCATCTTCCTCGACAATGTGCTGGGCCTGGAGAAGGCCACCATCCGCCACATCGTGGACATCCTGCGCAAGACCTATTGCGGCACGGTGGGCATTGAGTTCATGCACATCTCCGACCCGGAGCAAAAATCCTGGCTGCAGCAGCGCATTGAAGGCGAGCACAAGGAAATCAGCTTCACGGCCAATGGCAAGAAGGCGATCCTCAACAAGCTTCTCGAGGCGGAAGGCTTTGAGCAATTCTGCAATGTGAAATTCACCGGCACCAAGCGCTTCGGTCTTGATGGCGGCGAGGCGATGATTCCGGCCCTGGAGCAGATCATCAAGCGCGGCGGCCAGCTTGGCCTCAAGGAAATCGTGCTGGGCATGGCGCATCGCGGCCGCCTTAATGTGCTGGCCAATGTGATGGCCAAGCCGTTCTCGGCGATCTTCCATGAATTCCAGGGCGGCTCCTCCACGCCGGATGAAGTGGAAGGCTCGGGCGATGTGAAATATCATCTCGGCTCTTCCTCCGACCGGGTGTTTGACGGCAACTCGGTGCATCTCTCGCTCACCGCCAACCCCTCGCATCTTGAAATCGTCGACCCCGTGGTGCTGGGCAAGGCCCGCGCCAAGCAGGACCAGCGCGGCGACAAGGAGCGCATCACCATTCTGCCGCTGCTGATCCATGGCGATGCTGCCTTTGCAGGCCAGGGTGTCATTGCCGAATGCTTCGGCCTTTCAGGGCTCAAAGGCCACCGTTCCGGCGGCTCGATCCACTTCATCGTCAACAACCAGATCGGCTTCACCACCTCGCCCATCTGGTCGCGCTCCTCGCCCTATCCCTCTGACATTGCCAAGATGATCGAGGCGCCGATCTTCCATGTGAATGGTGATGACCCCGAGGCCGTGGTGTTCGCCGCCAAGGTGGCGATGGAGTTCCGCCAGCAGTTCAAGAAGCCTGTCGTCATCGACATGTTCTGCTACCGCCGTTTTGGCCACAATGAAACCGATGAGCCGAGCTTCACCCAGCCGCTGATGTACAAGCGCATCGGATCGCATGAGACGGCCGTCAACATCTACAGCCGCCGCCTGATTGCCGAAGGCACGATGACAGAGGCCGAATTCGACGAGATGAAGGCCGATTACCGCAAGCGGCTGGATGAGGCGATGGGCGTTGCCTCCGGCTACAAGGCCAACAAGGCCGACTGGCTGGACGGGCGCTGGGCCGGCATGAAGACGGCTTCGGCGCAGGATGACGCGCGGCGCGGACAGACCGGCGTTGAGGTGGAGGAGCTCAAGGCCATTGGCCTGAAGCTGGCCAAGGTGCCCAAGACTTTCACACCGCACAAGACGCTGCAACGCGTGCTCGACGCGCGGCGCAAGATGATCGAGGAAGGCAGTGGCATTGACTGGGCCATGGGCGAGGCGCTGGCCTTCGGCACGCTGCTGAAGGAAGGCTTCAAGATCCGCCTTTCGGGGCAGGACGTGCAGCGCGGCACCTTCTCGCAGCGCCACGCCGTGCTGATCGACCAGCAGACGGAGAAGCGCTATACGCCGCTCAACCACCTTGTCAAAGAGCAGCAGACCAAGATCGAAGTGATCAACTCCATGCTCTCGGAAGAGGCGGTGCTGGGCTTTGAATATGGCTATTCGCTGGCCGAGCCCAATGCGCTGGTTTTGTGGGAGGCGCAGTTTGGCGATTTCGCCAATGGCGCGCAGGTGCTGTTCGACCAGTTCATCTCATCGGCCGAGCGCAAGTGGCTGCGCATGTCGGGCCTCGTTTGCCTCTTGCCGCATGGCTATGAGGGGCAGGGGCCGGAGCATTCCTCGGCGCGGCTTGAGCGTTTCCTGCAGCTTTGCGCCGAAGACAACATGCAGGTGGCGAATTGCACGACGCCCGCGAACTACTTCCACATCCTGCGGCGGCAGATGAAGCGCGATTTCCGCAAGCCGCTGATCCTGATGACGCCGAAGAGCTTGTTGCGGCACAAGCGTGCGGTTTCCACGCTGGACGAGATGGGCGCGCAGAGCACGTTCCACCGCATCCTGTGGGATGACGCCGAGTTCCTGAAGAGCGAGAAGATCAAGCTCGTCAAGGACGACAAGATCCGCCGGGTGATCCTGTGCACGGGCAAGGTTTACTATGACCTCTATGAGGAGCGCGAGAAGCGCGGCCTCAATGACATCTACCTGATGCGCGTGGAGCAGCTCTACCCCTGGCCGCACAAGGTTCTGGCGCAGGAACTGGCGCGCTTCTCCAAGGCCGAATTCATGTGGTGCCAGGAAGAGCCGCTGAACATGGGCGCATGGAGCTTCGCGCAGCCCAATCTTGAGCGGGTGCTGGAGTTCATCAAGGCCAAGAACACGCGGGTGCGCTATGCCGGTCGGCCGGCTTCGGCGGCCACCGCATCCGGCCTGATGAGCAAGCACCTGCAGGAACTCAAGGCCTTCCTTGAAGAAGCAATGGCGTGAATTGAGACTGATGGCGACTCTTTTTCTTCCTCCGCGTCATTCCCGCGAAAGCGGGAATCTGCGTTGCCTTTCTGGCCCCCACGCCTTGCCCCAAACAGAGATGCCCGCTTTCGCGGGCATGACGGATTTTAGTTTCTCCTCTCTTCAATTCAGGATCGAACAATGAGCAAAGACATTCGCGTGCCCGCATTGGGCGAATCGGTGACCGAAGCCACCATCGCCAAGTGGTTCAAGAAAGAGGGCGACGCCATCAAGGCTGATGAGCCGCTGGTGGAACTGGAAACCGACAAGGTGACGGTGGAAGTGCCAGCGCCTGCCTCAGGCAAGCTGGAAAAGATTTCTGCCGCGGCGGGCAGCACGGTGGCAGTGGGCGCCTTGCTTGGCTCCATCCTTGAAGGGGCGGCGGGGGCGGCACCTTCTGCTCCGGCGGCCAAGCCTGCCGCAGCGCCCGCGCCTGCAGCAGCCAAGCCTGCGGCAGCCGAACAGGTTCTCTCGCCCGCCGTGAGGAAGGGCGTGGTTGAGAACAATCTCAACCCGGCCGACATCCAGGGCACGGGCAAGGATGGGCGGATTCTCAAGGGTGATGTGATTGCCGCTGTTGAGGCCAAGCCTGCCGCCGCACCTGCGCCCGCCGCGGTTTCAGCGCCTGTGCCTGCGGCCCCGCAGGGCGGCGAAGAGCGCGTGAAGATGACACGCCTGCGCGCCACCATCGCCAAGCGCCTGAAGGACGCGCAGAACACCGCCGCCATGCTCACCACCTTCAATGAGGTGGACATGAGCGCGGTGATGGCGCTTCGCAACCAATACAAGGACGTGTTCGAGAAGAAGCATGGCGTGAAGCTGGGCTTCATGTCGTTCTTCGTGAAGGCCACCATCCAGGCGCTGAGGGATGTTCCCGCGGTCAACGCCGAGATTGATGGCGAAGACATCGTCTACAAGAATTTCTACAACATCGGCGTGGCCGTGGGCACCGACAAGGGCCTCGTCGTGCCGGTGGTGCGCAATGCCGACATGCTTTCCTTCGCGGGCATCGAAAAGACCATTGCCGGCTATGGCAAGAAGGCGCGGGACGGGCAGTTGCAGATCGCCGAAATGCAGGGCGGCACTTTCACCATCACCAATGGCGGCATCTATGGCTCCCTGATGAGCACGCCGATTTTGAACGCGCCGCAATCGGGCATCCTCGGCATGCATGCGATCAAGGAACGCCCCATCGCCGTCAATGGCCAGGTGGTGATCCGCCCGATGATGTATCTGGCCCTTTCCTATGACCACCGCATCGTGGACGGCAAGGAAGCGGTGACGTTCCTGGTGCGCATCAAGGAAGGGTTGGAAGACCCGCAGCGCGCGATCCTGGATTTGTGAGCCTTTTGCGCAGAGGCGATCATGTCAAAACCATATGTCGTGAATGAATCGTCCCTGCCCCTCGAGGGTTGGGACGATGTGGCGCGCGGCACAACGCTTTGGCGGACGATGATCTCAGCCGACATTGCGCCGACTGACACATTTTCCGCGGGCATTGCCTATTTTGCACCGGGACAGACTTTGGAGCCGCATCGGCATTCCCATGCCGAAGTCTATTTCATTCTCGAAGGAGAGCTTGAAATAACGATAGAGGGCACAACGCATGTGGCCAAGCCCAACACTGCGCTCTTTATCCCCGGCAATGCAGAGCACGGCACTCTCAATGCGTCGTCCGCGCCCGCGCGCATCTTTTATTGCTTCGCGACGGATCGCTTCAGCGACGTTCAATATCAATTTTCAGCTCCAGCCAAGCCTGTGCTCGCGCGCAGCTAGAGGAACGTTTTTATCATGTCCCACGATCTCATCATCATCGGCACTGGCCCGGGCGGCTATGTTTGCGCCATCCGGGCGGCACAGCTTGGGTTGAAAGTGGCTGTGGTCGAAAAGCGCGCCACGCATGGGGGCACTTGCCTCAATGTGGGCTGCATTCCCTCCAAGGCCTTGCTGCATGCCACGGAACTGCTGGCTGAATCTAAGCACGCCTTCGCCAAGATGGGGCTGATCTCTGAGACGAAAGTGGATTTCGCCCAGATGATGGCCTTCAAGCAGGAGGCGATTGACGGCAACACCAAGGGCATCGACTTCCTGTTCAAGAAGAACAAGGTGGATGTGATCCGGGGGTCCGGCACCATAGTTGGCCCCGGCAAGGTGAAGGTGGGTGAAACGGTTCACGAGGCCAAGGCCATTGTGATTGCCACGGGTTCGGAATCCGCCAATCTCAAGGGCGTTGCGGTGGATGAAAAGCAGATCGTCACGTCCACCGGCGCGCTGGTGCTGGAGAAGATCCCCGCGACGCTGACGGTGATTGGCGCAGGTGTCATTGGTCTGGAGCTGGGCTCGGTCTATGCGCGGCTGGGCACGAAAGTCACCGTGGTTGAATATCTCGACCGCATCCTGCCCGGCATGGACAGTGATGTGGCCAAGGCGTTCCAGCGGCTTCTGGAAAAGCAGGGCTTCACGTTCAAGCTGGGAGCCAAGGTGATGGGCGCCAAGCTTTCGGCCTCCGGCGTTGCGCTCACGGTTGAGCCGGCGGCGGGCGGGGCGGCGGAAGAGATTGACTCCGAGGTGGTTCTTGTGGCGGTGGGCCGCGTGCCCAACACGGAAGGCCTGGGCTGCGAGGCTGTGGGCATCAGGAAAGACGCGCGCGGGCGCATTGAGGTGGACGCGCATTTCGCCACTTCGGTTCCCGGCATCTATGCGCTTGGCGATGTGATCCGCGGGCCGATGCTGGCGCACAAGGCCGAGGATGAGGGCGTGGCGGTGGCCGAACTGATCGCGGGCCAGGCCGGGCATGTGAATTATGATGTGATTCCCGGTGTGGTTTACACCACGCCGGAACTGGCCAGCGTGGGCAAGACCGAGGATGAGCTGAAGCAGGCAAATGTTAACTACAAGGCCGGAAAGTTCCTGTTCCTGGCCAATGGCCGCGCCAAGGCGAACCAGACCACGGATGGCTTCGTGAAAATCCTGGCTGATGCGAAAACCGACCGGGTTCTGGGCTGTTCGATCCTCGGGCCGCAGGCGGGAGAGTTAATTCATGAAGTGGCGGTTTTGATGGAATTTGGCGGCTCTTCGGAGGATTTGGCGCGGATTTGCCATGCCCACCCAACCCTGGCGGAAGCGGTGAAGGAAGCTGCACTTGCAGTTGCAGGCCGGGCGATCCATTCCTAAAATTTGAGGCGATCATTTAAAGGGGCAAAAAAGTCTTTGTGTCATACAGGTTGTCATAGGGAATGGGCACATGACAAAAAGAGATATTGATATCCTCATCCTCGACGATGACATCGACCTTCTGACCAGCGTTGCGGAATTGCTGGCCGACAGCGGCTACAAGGTCAAAGGCTTTGCCGACCCGGAAAGTGCCGTGGAATTCGCCGTGGACCAGACTTTCGCGGTGGGCCTGTTTGATTTCCGGCTGGGCAGCGTGAAGAACGGCCTCGATGTGGTGGAAACCCTGCAGGTGATGGGCGCGCATTCGGCCTATGTGATGGTGACGGCGGATGTGGAACGCTCCACCCAGAACCGGGCGCAAGACCTGAAGGTTTTCGAATTCATGCGCAAGCCCGTGCAGCCGCAAGAATTGCTGGACACCGTGCAGCGCGCCATGGCCCAGGCCGAGAAGATCGCCGCCTAAATACTGCTGCTAAACGCCAGTTGTCGGCACTGGCCTTGAGCCATCCCTGAAACGCTCAAAGCGGAAGGGCGTGGGGTCAACACAGGGTTTCTCCCCTGTGATGATTTCGGCCATCAGCTTGCCCGCACCCGGCCCCAGCCCGAAGCCATGGCCTGAATAGCCTGAGGAGACATAAAGCCCGGCGAGGGCCTGAACCGGCGCGATGGTGGGCACGGCATCGGGTGCTGCATCAATAATGCCGGCCCAGCGCTCAGCCACCTGCAGCGGCGCGAAGGCGGGGAAATATTTCTTCAACTCGGCCAGCGCCTCATCAAGAATGCCCGAGACAGGTTCGGGATCGAGAATGCGCACCTGTTCAAAGGGTGTCATTTCATCCAGTGCCCAGCGCTTCTTGAAGCCGGCCTCTGTGAGGAAGCGGCGGCCCACGCGGAAGCGGAAGCCGCGCCATTCGAGCTTCAGCATCGGCAGAAAATCAAAGAAATACTTGAAGTGAGCGGGCGTGAGCTCGGCCACCGAGAGATGATTGTGGGTGACGGTGAAGCCGCCATCCAACCGCTTTCGCGCGGTGAACTTGCCACCTGAAAAGGTGGTGGTGTGGCCATTTTCCAGCGCAGTGGTGCGCTGCACCGAGGCCAGCACGCCAAGCTGCGGAAAATCAATTGCCAGATTGGCGAGGAAATGCCTCGACCAATAGCCGCCCGCCACAACAGCGGCATTGCAGGCGATGGCGCCACGTTCTGTCACCACGGCGGACACGCGGCCGCCCGTGGTTTCCAGCCCGCGGGCCGCTGTGGAGGTGAAAATCTCAACACCGGCTTTTTGCGCGGCGCGGGCGATGGCCGGCACGGCGATGAAGGGTTCGGCGCGGCCATCGCTCGGCGTGTAAAGCCCCGAAGGGAAACGTGTGGATGCGCCGGGAACCGCCTTGTCCAGCGCCGCGCCGGACAGCATTTCGCTGGCGATGCCGGCGGGGCGGGCGTGATCACGCAGCCAGGCCTCATATTTTGCGGCTTCGGCGGCGGTTTCGGCCAGATAGGTGATGCCGCAGGTGCGGAAGCCGGTTTCAGCGCCGATGCGCTCATTCATGCCGCGCCACAGGCGCATGGATTCAAGGATGAGCGGCAGTTCCCTGGCGTCACGGCCCATCTGGCGGCACCAGCCCCAATTGCGGCTGGATTGTTCGGCGGCGATTTCGCCTTTCTCGACAACAGCCACCTTGAGACCGCGTGCGGCAAGCTCGAGTGCCGTGCAAATGCCTGCAACCCCGCCGCCAATCACCACGACGTCAGCGGTTTTGGGCAAGGTGGCGTTGGGGGTGACACGGTCAATCTGCGGCATGGCGGCAGATTAGCAGGTCTTAACCCGCTGGGAAGGCCTTGCGGTATTGTTCCAGCAGGTGCTTGCGGTTCACTTCGGTGTAGATCTGCGTCGACGAGAGCGAGGCATGGCCGAGCAAATCCTGGATGACGCGCAAATCCGCGCCATTGCCCAGAAGATGCGAAGCGAAGGAATGGCGCAAGGCGTGGGGCGTTGCCGAATCCGGCAGGTTCATGGCGCCGCGCAGCCGCTCCATCAGCAGCTGGATGACGCGCGGTGAAAGCGGCCCGCCCTTGGCGCCGCGGAACAGCGGCGTGGATGGCAGCAGCGGAAAGGGGCAGAGCTTTCGGTAATGGGCAGTGGCTTCCTGCGCGGCGGCGATCACCGGCACCAGCCGTGTCTTGCCGCCCTTGCCGGTGATGACAAGCGGGTTCTGCTCCGCCTCCTTCACCGTGAGGCCCAGGGCTTCGGAGATGCGCAAGCCGCAGCCATAGAGCAGCAGCAGCACCGCCTGGTCACGCGCGTTGATCCATGCCTCAGCCTGATCCAGCACATTTTCCTCCACCATGCGGGTGGATTGGTCTTCGCTCAGCGGGCGGGGCACGGCATGCGGCAGCTTGGGAGCGCGCACCGAGGCAAGGGCCGCACATTTGAAGTGGCCGTTCCGCTCGCAATGCCGGAAGAAAGAGCGGATGGCCGACAGCTTGCGGGCAAGCGAGCGGCTTTCCAGCTTGTCGTTGCGGCGGCGCGCCAGATAGGCGCGGAAATCGGAGGCCTCAAGGCCAGCAAGCGCGGCGCAACCGGGCCTTTCCCCCAGATGCTCATTGAGGAAGGCGGTGAACTGGGCAAGGTCCCGGCCATAGGCTTCCAGCGTGTGGGCGGCCATCTGGCGCTCGGACTTCAGCGCGGCCATCCAGCCCTGGGCGAGGGCTGCTGCATCCGCCGCCAAATGGAAAGGGGCCACATCCTGCGAAGTTGCATGAGACATGGCCCCGATTTTGGCGGCGAATGGTGAAGGAGCGGTTTAAATGGTCTGGCCCGTCTTCTTCCAATCGGCAAGGAACTGCTCGATGCCCTTGTCAGTGAGCGGGTGCTTGACCAGCGATTTCAGGACGGCGGGCGGAGCGGTGGCGTAATCCGCGCCGATCAGGGCGCAATCCTTGATGTGGTTGGCCGAGCGGATGGAGGCCGCTAGGATGTTGGTCTTGAAATCATAGTTGTCATAGATCTGGCGGATCTCGCCGATCAGGTCGATGCCATCGAGGTGGATGTCATCGAGGCGGCCGATGAAGGGCGAGATGAAATAGGCCCCGGCCTTGGCGGCCAGCAGCGCCTGGTTGGGCGAGAAGCAAAGCGTGACGTTGACCATGGTGCCTTCCGAAGAGAGCGCCTTGCAGGCCTTCAGGCCATCCACCGTGAGCGGCACTTTCACCGCCACGTTCTTGGCGATCTTGCGGAGCACATTGGCCTCTTTCATCATGCCGTCAAAATCAAGTGCGGCCACCTCGGCTGAAACGGGGCCATCGGTGATGGTGCAGATCTCGGCGATCACTTCCTTGAACTGGCGGCCGGATTTGGCGATGAGCGAGGGATTGGTGGTGACGCCATCGAGCAGGCCCATGGCCTGGATTTCACGGATTTCGGCGACGTCGCCGGTGTCAGCAAAGAATTTCATGTGAGGGTCCTTTCAAAAAATGCGTTGATGAAGCTTATATCACGCGTGCCGCAGGGCGTGCCATCAATGGATGACACGCGCGTGGCAAGGCGCAGTGAGTTGGTGAGGAAGACGCAATCGGCGCTGAAGAGCTCTGCGGGCTGAACGGCGCGTTCTTCCACCGCCAGCCCCAATTCCGTGGCTCCGGCGATCAAGGTGGCACGCGCAATGCCATTCAGGATGCCCTGGTCACGCGCTGGCGTGATAAGCGTTGCACCCGCCAGCAGGAAGACGTTGGCGATGGTGGTGGAGGCCACATGGCCATGGGTGTTGAGCATCAGGGCATCATCGGCGCGGGCGGCCACTTCGCGGGCGGCGGCCACACCGTCCACGTATGACAGGGTCTTGTGGCAGGAGGAAGGCGCTGTGGGATTGCGGCGGATGCTGCTGGTGGCGAGACGCACGGAGGCCGGCAGCCTGGCCAAATCAAACGGGTTCAGCGACAGGATGAGGCTGGGCCTTTCTCCATCCACCGCAAGGCCCCGCGCCGTGGGGCCGCGGGTGAGGGTGATGCGCAGCACTTCCGAGGCATGGGCGGAATTGTGCGAGATTTCCACAATGGCGGCGCGGATGGCGGCTTCGTCAAAGGGCAGGCCGAGGGCAGCGGCCGCACCTTGCATGCGGGTGAGATGGGCCTCCAGCCAGATGGGCTTGCCGCCGCGCACAGCGAGCGTTTCGAAGATGCCATCGCCCAGCATCAGCCCGCGCTCATTGGCAGCGAGGGTGAGGTGTTCGCTGAAATGGCCGTTGCACCACAGTGTCATTGCACCACCTTCAAGAAATTCCGCAGCATGTCATAGCCATGTTCGGTGAGGATGGATTCAGGGTGGAACTGCACGCCAAAGGTGGGGTGGCTTTCATGCTGCAAGCCCATCACTTCGCCATTTGCGGCGCGGGCGGTGACGCGCAGGGGCGTTCCCTCCACCTCATCGACGATGAGGGAGTGATAACGCCCGGCAGCAAAATTCTGCGGCAGGCCTGCAAAAACACCTGCGCCATTGTGCTCGATGTCCGATGCCTCGCCATGCAGCGGGCGCCTGGCGCGCGTCACCCTTGCGCCGAACACGTCACCGATCACCTGATGGCCAAGGCAGATACCGAGAATGGGCAGCTTGCCGGAAAAGGCGCGCACCAGATCGCCCGACACGCCTGCCTCGCGCGGCGTGCAGGGGCCGGGGGAAATCACGATGGCTTTGGCTTGCACCTCACCCGGGGTGATGGCATCATTGCGCACCACGCTCACCTGCTCGCCCAGCTCTTCGAAATAGCGCGCCACGTTGAAGACAAAGCTGTCGTAGTTATCAATGATCAGGATCATGGGCGGAAGGCCTCCATGAGGCGGGCGATCTTGGTGAGGCTTTCCTCATATTCCGCGGCGGGCTGCGAGCGCGCAGTGATGCCGCCGCCGCCCTGCACATAAGCCTTGCCGCCTGCAAACAGCGCGGTGCGGAT
>JAGWTZ010000058.1 GCA_028868695.1 Alphaproteobacteria bacterium
GGCTCGCCCACGCTGGCAGGCGCTGTCAATTCCATCCGCGTGGGCCAGATCGAAATCCCCACTGCCGAACAGGGCGCACTGGCAGTCTATTATCACCATGATGACACGAACCTCTATGTTTCCGCGGCACAGCTGCTGGAACCCACCCAGCTTGCCAGCCTGCGCCCGCTGATTGAGGGCCACATCGTGCTGGTGGGCGCCACGGCCACAGGGCTGCTGGACACGCGCGTCTCCAGCCTCGGCGAAAGCCTGCCGGGCGTGGCGGTTCATGCCCAGGCGCTGGAACAGGTGATGTCTGGCCAGTTTCTCTCGCGCCCTGAATGGGTGGCGGATTTCGAGATGGTGCTGGTGGCCGCCGCAGGCCTGGCCTTCTCCATCCTTGCTGGCCTGTGGCGGCCCCTGCCGCTGATTGGCGCGCTGCTGGCCACGCTGGCCGCACTGGCGGGCCTCACCTCATGGTTCTTCCTCACCCAGAACCTGCTGTTTGATTTCACCTTCCCGTTCACAGCGCTTGTCGCCGTCTTCCTCGTGACGCTGGCCTTCAAGCTTCTGGTGACTGAGCGCCATGGCCGCGCCCTGCGCACTGCCTTCAGCCGCTATGTGGCAAGCCCGGTGCTGGAGCAGATTGAGCGCAACCCGCAAACCCTGAAGCTGGGCGGCGAGCAGCGCGAGGTGACAGTGATGTTCGCCGACATCAAGAACTTCACGCCGCTCACCGAAAAGCTGCCGCCCAAGGAACTGGTGAGCTGCGTCAACCGCATCCTGCAGGCCTCCACGGCGGCCATTCTGGCGCGCAATGGAACGCTGGACAAATATATCGGCGATGCCGTCATGGCGTTCTGGAACGCGCCGGTGGAGATGCAAGACCACCAGTATCAGGCCGCACTGGCGGCGCTGGACATTCACAAGGCCGTCGCCGCCCTCAACGCCGACCCGCTGTTTGCAGCCCCTTTGAAGGCCCGCAACCTGTGGCCCATCTCGCTGCGCATCGGCCTTGCCTCCGGCCCGGCCACCGTGGGCAACATGGGATCGCGCGACCGCTTCGATTATTCCGTGCTGGGCGAAACGGTGAACACAGCGGCGCGCGCCGAGGCGGCCTGCAAGGAGGTGGCGGCCGACACGCTTCTGGCGGGCGCGCTGATCGGCAAATCCGCAACGCTCGCCACGCTGGATGCCGGCAAGCGCCAGTTCCGCGGCGCCGGGCAGCTGCGCCAGTGCCACGCCATTTTCTCAGCCGAAAAGGATGAGGAGCACCGCCTCGCCGACATGACGCTGTATGGCTTCCAATCCGGCACCCGCATGATCCAGCCCCCGCATGGCGAGGCCTATGCCCGCTTCTTTGCCGCCCTCCCCCAGCGCCGGGCTGACTATGGCATGAAGTGACGCAATGCAACTTCCCTCCCCCTTGTGGGGAGGGATTGAGGGTGGGGGTCGCTCCCAAATATCAGCTGCTGACTGTGCTTGCAGTTGGGGAACTCCACATAACCCCCACCCCGGCCCTCCCCACAAGGGGGAGGGGGAAAGCTGGATCAGGCGGTGGCCGCCTTGGCGATGGGCGGGGCGAATTGCAGGCCCATGTCCCAGGGCAGGAAAATCCAGGTGTCCTGGCTCACCTCGGTGATGAAGGTGTCAACCAGCGGCCGCCCCTGCGGCTTGGCGTAAACCGTGGCGAAATGCGCCTTCGGCATCATTTCGCGCACCACCTTGGCGGTGTTGCCGGTATCCACCAGGTCATCGACGATGACCACGCCCTGCCCAAGGTCGCCACCCACGATGTTGGGCGCGATGGTTTTCAGCACATTGAGCTCGCCCTGCTTCTCATAGTCGTATGAGGCGATGCCCACGGTCTCAATCACCCGGATGCCCAATTCCCGCGCCACGATGGCAGCCGGCACCAATCCACCGCGCGTTACTGCAACCACTGCACGAAACGGACCGGCAGCACTCAATCTCCACGCAAGGGCGCGCGCATCGCGGTGAAATTGATCCCAGGAAACCGGGAAACTCTTTTGTCCATGATCTTCCATGTCAGCCCTCTTTTGCATGGTCATGCCCAAACTGGCGCTTAAGTTCAATGCCCTTGGCCGGGTCAACACAACCTTCATCTTTTGCAGCCAAGATCGCCGCTCGGTTGTTGGACTTCCGGGGAAAAAAATAATGCTCGACGCGCTGGTTGCGGCCTTTGAACTCGCCAATGTGGATATCATGGTGGTCAACCTGCCGGATGCCGTCGTCAAGGAAGTCTCCACCGCGCTATTGAAGAAATGGAATTGCCAGCGCACTGACATTGTCGGCAAGCCGCTGATGAAATTTGGCGCGGCCACCCTTTCGGCCCGCCACCTGCCGCCCGACCCGCGCCAGCCCAACCAGAGCATCATTGAAGTCAATTACGCGCCGCCGCTGGGCTCGCAGGTGAAATCTGTCTTCCGCACCCAGACCATTGCAGCGCCGGAGGGCACTGAAATGCTGCTGATCGGCCAGCAGAACTCGGTTGAGCAGGCCGAGGAATCGATCGCCACCGAGCGCCGCCTGAACCTGGCGCTGCGTTCCGGCGGCTATGCGCTGTGGGACCATGACTTCGAAACTGGCGAAACCTACAACTCGCCCGAGATGATCGAGATTTTCGGCGGCCACATCGGCGACAAGAACCTCGACTACCAGACCTTCAACACCCTCATTCACCCCGAGGATGCCGACAAGACCATCGACGAGAAGATCAAGACCGCGCCTTTCGGCACCGATGTGTTCCAGACGCGCTACCGCGTCAAAACCAAATCCGGCAAATATGCCTGGATCGAATGCCTCGCAGGCCTGGTGCGCGATCCGGCCACCGGCCGCCCGCGCAAATGCGTGGGCCTGTGCCGCAACATCGACAACGAGATGCTGACGCTGGACCGGCTGAAGAATTCCGAACTGATGCTGAAGCGCACCCAGGCCGTCTCGCACATTGGCTCCTTCAAGCTGCGCATAGAGAGCGGTGTTTCGCGCCTCACGGCCGAACTGGCCGCCATGATCGGCCTTGCCGACGCCATGGTGCACCCCAACCTCGACACCATGGTCAAGATGATCGAGCCGGGCGACCGCGAGAAATTCTCGGAAGCGCTGGAACTGGCCAAGCTGGGCCGGCAGGTGAAGAACCTCGAAATCGCCGTCAAGACCAAGCAGGGCGACATTGAATGGTTCGCCGTGACCATGGAGCCCGAGCGCAACGCCCATGGCGAAATTGAAAGCGTGTTCGGCGCCTGCCAGCAGGTGACCGAGCGCAAGGCCCTGGAAAACAAGTTCCACCAGGCCCAGAAGATGGAAGCGGTGGGCCAGCTCACCGGCGGCATCGCCCATGACTTCAACAACCTGCTCATGGTGGTGATGGGCAATTTGCAGCTTGTCGAACAGCTGGTGAAGGGCGATGAGCGCGCCCTGAAGCGCATCCGCGCCGCCATCGAGGCCGCCGACAAGGGCTCGGACCTCACCCGCCGCATGCTGGCATTCTCGCGCCAGCAGACCTTGCAGAACAAGACGCTCTCGGTGAATGAACTGCTCGGCTCGATGCAGGACATGCTGAAGCAGGCCCTCACCGCCACGGTGGAACTGAAATTCCAGCCCGGCCCAGACATCTGGGCCGTGAAGGCCGACAAGACCATGCTGGAAACGGCAATCCTCAACCTTGCCATCAATGCGCGGGACGCGATGGCGCCCAAGGGTGGCAAGCTCACCATCGAAAGCGCCAATGCGGTGCTGGATGAAGCCTATGCCGCCGCCCATGAGGATGTGAAGCCGGGCGACTATGTGGAGATCAACGTCACCGATACGGGCACTGGCATCGCGCCGGAAAATCTCGAAAAGGTGTTCCAGCCCTTCTTCACCACCAAGGGGCCGGAAGCGGGCTCCGGCCTTGGCCTTTCCATGATCTATGGTTTCGCCAAGCAATCCGGCGGCCATGTGCAGATCATCTCTCAGCTGGGCACCGGCACATCCGTGAAGATGTATCTGCCGCGCCTCAAGACCGCCGAAGACGCCCTGGCCCCGCAGGCCCCGGCAGAGTTGCGCGAGCATGTGGCCCGCGAAATGGGCGCCACGCTGGAAGCTCCCGCCGCCGCCATGCCGGAGCGCAAGCTCAAGGTACTGGTGGTGGAGGACAACAATTCAGTGCGTGAAGTGGCTGCCGCCATGATCGAGGAAATGGGCTTTGAGGCCATCACCGCCATCAACGGCCCGGAAGGCCTGAAAGCCATCGAGACCATGCCGGACATTGACCTTGTGCTCTCGGACGTGATCATGGCCGGTGGCATGAACGGCCCGGAACTGGCGGCCAAGGCCATCAAGATCAGGCCGGACCTCAAGATCCTGTTCATGTCGGGCTATGCGCCGGGCTCGGTGCGCCAGATGCAGGACCTGCCGGACACCATCGAACTGGTCAACAAGCCCTTCACCCGCAATGACTTGACGGAAAAGGTGAAGCGCGCGCTGTCGGTTGAAAAGGCCGCCTGACGCCACCATCTCTCATGACATGATTGACCCGGGCGCTTGCGCCTGACAAAATGCCATGATGACACAGACTGAAACGCTTCCCCGCATCAAGCTGCATGGGCCGCAGGCCTTTGCCGCCATGCGCAAGGCTGGCCATTTGGTGGCGCTGGCCCTCGATGAGGTGACGCCGCTGGTGCGCGAAGGCACCACCACACAGGAGATCGACGACTTCTTCATGGCCTTTGCCGAAAAGCACAAGGCCCTTCCCGCCACCCTGAACTACCGCGGCTACCGCAAGGCCTGCTGCACCTCGTTGAACCATGTGGTGTGCCACGGCATTCCCAATGACAAGCCGCTGAAGAACGGTGACATCGTCAACATTGACTTGACGCTGATCGTTGATGGCTGGCATGGCGACACCAGCCGCATGTATGGCGTCGGCGAAGTTGCGCGCGCCGCCGAGCGGCTGATCGACGTGACCTATGAAAGCATGATGCGCGGCATCGCGGCGGTGAAGCCCGGCGCGCATCTGGGCGATGTCGGCCACGCCATACAATCTTATGCCGAGGGTGAGCGCTGCTCCGTGGTGCGCGATTTCTGCGGCCATGGCCTTGGTGAAAACTTCCACGACCACCCCAATGTGCTGCATTATGGCAAGCGCGGCGATGGCGTGCTGCTGAAGCCCGGCATGTTCTTCACCATCGAGCCGATGATCAACCTCGGCAAGCCGCATGTGAAAATTCTCAATGACGGCTGGACGGCGGTGACGCGCGACAAATCCCTCTCCGCGCAGTTTGAGCACACGGTGGGCGTGACCGAGACGGGCGTGGAAATCTTCACGCTTTCGCCCGGCGGCCTGCATCACCCGCCCTACAAGATCTGAGCCATGCGCAAGGGCCTCGAGGAAAAGCCGGCGGCGGATGAAGGCCTCGCCGATTTTTCTTCCAGCCTCACCCATCATGGCCATCGCGAGCGGCTGCGTGAGCGTTTCCGCACCGGCGGCCCGCAGGCATTGCCCGACTATGAATTGCTGGAGATGGTGCTGTTCCGCGCCATCAAGCGCGGCGACACCAAGCCCATCGCCAAGGCGCTGCTGGCCCGTTTCGGCAGCTTTGCCGAAGTGATCAGCGCCGCGCCGATGCGCCTGCAGGAAGTGAAGGGCGTGGGCCCGGCCATCGTCACAGAACTCAAGCTCATCCAGGCGGCGGCCTTGCGCCTGACGCGCGAGGCGGTGATCAACCGCCCGGTTCTCTCGTCATGGAACGCCATTCTCGATTATTGCCGGGCCGCCATGGCCTATGACGAGGCTGAGAGCTTCCGGCTTTTGTTCGTGGACAAGAAGAACCAGCTGGTGGCCGATGAAGTGCAGCAGCGCGGCACGGTGGACCACACGCCCGTCTATGCCCGCGAGGTGATCAAGCGCGCGCTGGAGCTTTCGGCCTCGGCGATCATCATGGTGCACAACCACCCCTCGGGCGACCCGACGCCATCGCTCGCCGACATTGACATGACCAAGCGCATCATCTCCGCCGGCGACAAGCTGGGCATCCTGGTCCATGACCACATCATCATCGCCAGGAAAGGCCATGTCAGCCTGCGCAATTTGCAGGTGATCTAGAAGGCGCTGTTGACTTTATGGCCGGGTGTGCAACTCTGGGTGGCCGGGGCATTTCAACTCATCGACAAGGGGGAAACCATGAACAAGCTTGCATTGACCGCTTTGGTGGCCATGGCGCTGCCCGCCAGTGCGGCGCGGCTGGAACACCGCGAGCTGTCATCATTTGATGTCAAAGTGTTTGTCGCAAGTGATGCCATCACGCCAGACAACAAGCTTGACCCCGCAAAATTCACACTTCAAGTGCGCGCCCAGCAGCCTTCAGGCTTTCTCAGTGCGGCGGTCAATCTCTCGTATCAGGATGGCAAGGACCTGAAGGAATTCGCCGCCACATCATGCAACATCGGCCTGTGGCCGCCCCATATCTGGCTTCCAGTGGTTGGCTCGGCGTGCAATCCGTTTGTCTATAGCGGAACGCAAGTGCCGCCCAATGCCAAGATCTGGGCGACAGTTGCCGTGTTCTACGATCTGAACTCATTCCATGAAACAACTCCGGCAGCCAGCTTCCCGGCCATTCGCTCGGCACCCCCACGCTTGCCGGCCAAGAAGTAGGGAGACCGCTGGCAGGTTAGTCTTGAGCCTGCCTGCGAATTTGCTCCAGCGCCTCGGGCGTATCGGCGTCGAGCATCACGCCGTCATGCTCCACGGGGATTTCCACAATTTCATCGCGCCGCGCCTCCAGCAGGCTGCGGGCACCACGGTCTCCGGCCAGCGCCAGCAATTCGTCAAAATGCTCCGCCCCCCAGAGGACCGGGTTGCCCAGCTTGCGGCCTTGCACCGGGGCGATGAGCACGCGCCCTTCTTCCACATTGAATGCCGCCGCCATGCGCCGCATGTCTTCAGGCGCCACCAGCGGCATATCGCCGAGGCAGATGAAGGCGCCGTCAAAGCCCCGGGCCGCCGCAACGCCCGCCTGGACCGATGTGGCCAGCCCCTCGGCAAAGCGCGGGTTGGGCACGAAGCGCACCGCCTGCCCGGCCAGCGCCCGCTCAACCTCTGCCGCCTGATGGCCGGTGACCACCAGAACCTCATCCACGCCTGAGGCTTTGATCCGCGCCACCGTTTGCGCAATGAGCGGCTGGCCGTTCAAGGGCGCCAGCAGCTTGTTGCCCTGGCCCAATGCGGCCATGCGGCTGGATAGCCCGGCCGCCAGCACAATGGCCGCCAGCCGCGGCCTGGCCAGCACCGCCGCCTGCCCGGCGCGCGGCTGCGGGCGCGAGCTGATCTCGGCCAGCAGGCCGCCAGCCCCCATCGCCATCACATCTTCAGGCGAAACCTCAAGCCCGGCGCATAAGCGGTTGAGAACCCAGTCAAATCCATTCTCCTTGGGCGAGCGCGCGCAAGTCGGCACGCCGACCACAGGCAGGTTTCCCAGCCGCCCCAGCATCAAGAGGTTGCCGGGGTCCACCGGCATGCCAAGGTGGCGCACCTCGCCACCCGCTTCCACCAGCCCGGCGGGGACGACATCGGCCCGGTCCACAATCGCCGCCGCGCCAAACAGCAGGATGAGCGATGCGCCGCTGCCCTTGAGCTTGCGCAGCTCGGCGGCAATGGCAGCCTGCTCATGGGCACAAACCGCCACGGCGCAAAGGCTGCTGCCCAGGCTGGCCAGCCGGTCCGCTATCGCCTTCTCCGATTTCTGCACCAGTGCGGGCTTCTGCCCCGGCGTGGTGGTGATCACCAGCGCCACATTTTGCGCGCCGAATGGCTGCACCCGCACCAGCGGCCCGGCCTTGAGCAATTCCAGCGCTTGGTCCAGCGCGGCGCGCGGCACGGCGAAGGGAATGATCTTCACCGTGGCCAGCATGGCCCGCGCCGCCACGCGCCCGAAATTGCGCAACGCCGCAAGGGTGAGGCTTTCATGAATGCGGTTGAAGGCGGCAAGCCGCGCTTCATCCACCAGCACGAGGCCAGGTGCCGCGGCATAGATGTTGGCCCTGCCGGTGAAGGGCGCCTGCACATCACAGGCCGCACCCGCCACGGCCTGTGAGAGAAGCCGCGCCGCCTCATCCTCCGGAACGTCAGTGGCCTCCAGCCGCGCCGACATGACTTGCGCCACTCCACGCTGGGCCAGCAGCGCAACATCATCAGTTGTCAGCTTACGGCCCTTCTTCAGGCCTCCGGCAGAATGGGCGAGGATGAGGCCCACCGCCTCTACCACCGGCACTGTGCCAAATTTCATGGAAGCCCCAGCCGCAACGCCTTGGTCATTTCCGCCATGACCGAGATGGCGATTTCCGCCGCGCCCATGGCGCCGATGTTGAGGCCGATGGGGCCGCAAATGCGCGCCAGCGCCACCTCATCAAAGCCGGCGGCCAATAGCCGTTCGCGCCGCGCGCCCTGGGTTTTCTTCGAGCCCAGTGCGCCGATGTAGAACACTTGCGATTTTAGGGCGAGATGCAAGGCCGGGTCATCAATCTTGGGATCATGCGTCAGGGCCATGAAGCCGGTGCGCGCATCAAGGCCAAGGCCGGGCAGCACATCCTGCGGCCAATCCGCCAGCAGGGTGACGCCGGGAAAGCGCGCGCCCGTGGCGAAGGCGCCGCGCGGATCAATCACCGTCACGTCATAGCCGCAAGCTTGCGCGATGGGGATGACGCTTTGCGCAATCAGCACCGCGCCGATCATCACCAGCCGCAGGGGCGGATTGTGAATGGCGATGAACTCATCGCCTTCAAGGCCGGACTTGTCGAAGCGGAAGGCTTTCTCCAGCGCGCTGCCCGCTTCCGCCGCCTCACGCGCAACCAGCCGCTGCGCCCCGCTCTTGATATCGGTGACCACGGCCACGGGCTTGCGCCCGCGCCGCGCCTCATTGATGGCCGCCAGCAGCTCGGCTTTCACGAAACCGCCTCGACAAAAATCTTGATGCGCCCGCCGCAGGCAAGGCCCACGCGCCAGGCGGTTTCATCCGCCACGCCGAATTCGAGAAGCGTGTGGCCACCTTTTGCGATCAGCTCTTGCGCCTGCGAGATCACCTCGCCTTCCACGCAGCCGCCGGAAACAGCGCCTTCGAAATGCCCATCACCATCCACCACCAGCTGGCTGCCCACCGGCTGCGGCGCCGAACCCCAGGTTTCCACCACCGTGGCCAGCGCCACGCCCTTGCCCTTTGCTTTCCAGTCCTGTGCGGTTTGCAGAATGTCCATCACGCCGTCTCCAGCCATTTCTTGGGATCATGCGGCGCGCCCGGGCGGGATGCAAGGCTGCGCGCCAGATCGGCAATGCTGTCGAGATTATGCACCGGGCGGAAGGCATCCACATGGGGCATGATGGCGCGGATGCCCGATGCCGCCGCCTCAAACTTGTCATAGCGCAGAAGCGGGTTCAGCCAGGTGATGCGCCGGGCCGAGCGGTGCAGCCGCTGCATCTCGGCGGAAAGGGCGGCGATGTCGTCACGCTCCAACCCGTCACTCATCAACAGCACCTCGGCCCCCTGCCCCAGCACGCGGCGGCCCCAGCGGAAATTGAACTCATGCAGGCAGGCGCCGATGCGCGTGCCGCCTTCCCAATCGCGCACATGCGTGGAAACCCGCGCGATGGCTTCATCCACGTCACGCCTCTTCAGATCGCGCGTGATGTTGGTGAGGCGCGTGCCGAACAGGAACACATGCACGCGCGCCCGGTCATTGGCCAGCCCATGCAGGAAATGCAGGAACATGCGGCTGTATTGCGAGCAGGAGCCGGAGATGTCGCACAGCACCACCAGCGGCGGCAGGCGCGTCTGAGGCTTGCGGAAGGCGAGATGCCCCATTTCGCCGCCGCTGCGCAGGGCCAGCCGCAGGCTGCGCCGCATGTCGATGCGCCCGCGCGCTGCCGGCGAGAAGCGCCGCGTGACCATTTCGCTTTGGGCAAGCCGCAGCCTGGCCAGCGCCTGCTTGGCCTCGGCCTGCTCGGCCAGCGTCATCTGCTCGAAATCCTTGGCGCGAAGCTGTTCCTGCGTGGAGGCGGTGTAGGTCGCTTCAATGTCCAGCGAGTCCTGCTCGGTGCTCTTGGGCGCGCTGGTCACGTTCTGGTCAAACATCGCCTCGGCGAGGCGGCGGAAGCCCGCCTGCTTGCGCTTGGCCTCATCCGGCTTGCGGGCGATCTGCACATACATCAGCTGCATCAGCTGTTCGAGCATCTTGGGCTTCTTCCAGAAAACGTGGAAGGCCTGCTCGAACACCGCGCCCTGCTCGCGCCGTTTCACGAACACGGCATAAAGCGTCCAGTAAAAATCCTCGCGCCGCCGCAAGGGGCCAGCCATGGCGGCATCCAGCGCGTCGATCACCATGGCGGGGCCGACGGGCAGGCCCGCCTCGCGCAGCACCCGGCCAAAATGCATGATGTTGGCGGCAAGCTTGCCGGAGGCCTCAGGCGTGCGGGCTGTGGCGGAGCTCATCTCTCACCTGATCAAGGATGCGCTTGGCGGCGGAGCCTTCCATCTTGGCGATGTCATCCTGATATTTGAGCAGAACGCCCAGCGTGTCATTGACCACCTGCGGGTCCAGCGACACGCAATCAAGCTCATGCAATGCGGCCACCCAATCCAGCGTTTCGGCAACACCGGGCTGCTTGTAGATGTCGCCGCCACGCAGCGCCTGCACGAAGCCCACCACTTCGCGCGCCAGGGCGGCAGGCGCCTCGGGCCGCCTGGCCTTGATGATGGCCAGTTCCCGCGCCGCATCGGGATATCCCACCCAGTGATAAAGGCAGCGGCGCTTCAGCGCGTCATGGATTTCGCGGGTGCGGTTCGAGGTGATGATGACGATGGGCGGCTCCGCCGCCTTGATGGTGCCGAGTTCCGGCACGGTCACCTGGAAATCCGAGAGCACTTCGAGAAGATAAGCCTCAAAGGCTTCGTCTGTCCGGTCCAACTCGTCAATCAGCAACACCGGCGCGCCGCCGCTGGAAGGCTCCAGCGCCTGCAGCAGCGCCCGCTTGATCAGGAAGCGCTCATCAAACACCGATTGCGACAGGCGTTCCTTGTCAGCCTCGCCCGCCGCCTCGCCGAGGCGGATCTCGATCATCTGCGCGGCATAGTTCCACTCATAGACAGCCGCCGCCACATCCAGCCCCTCATAGCATTGCAGGCGGATGAGCTTGCGCCCGAGGCCCGTGGCCAGCACCTTGGCGATTTCGGTTTTGCCCACCCCGGCCTCGCCCTCCAGGAACAGGGGCCGGCCCATCTTGAGGGCGAGAAACAGCACCGTGGCAAGGTCTCGCCCCGCCAGATAGCCGGAGGATTTCAGAAGCTCGGCAGTTTCATCAATTGAGGCGGGAAGATGCAAAGTGCGGACTCACTCTACTTCGCCCTCCCCCTTGTGGGGAGGGGTGGGGTGGGGGTTGCCCAGGAGCTGGCAGCATACAGGCAGCGAGCGCCGGGGCGGCCCCACCCTTTATCCCTCCCCACAAGGGGGAGGGAAGATTTATTGTCACACCATCACGCCGCCGCAACGGCGCGGCCTGCCAGCACGCTGATGAGATGCGCGCGGTAATCCGCCGAGGCATGCATGTCGGAAAGCAGGCCCTTGGCCGCAACCTTTGTGCCCGCCGCAGCCTTGGCCGAGAACTCCTTGGCCAGCGCCGCCTCGATGTCCTTGGCGCGGAAAACGCAAGGTGCGGCCCCTGTGACGCCGACGCGCACCTGGCCCTTGGCATTCTGCGACAGGAACACCCCCACCATCGCATAGCGCGAGGCCGGGTTCGGGAACTTCTGGTGCGAGGCCTTCTTGGGGATGGGGAAATGCACCGCGGTGATCACCTCATCCTTCTTCAGCGCGGTTTCGAACATGCCGGTGAAGAACTTGTCGGCCTCGATCTTGCGCTTGTTGGTCTCGATGGTGGCGCCAAGACCCATGCAGGCGGAAGGATAGTCCGCCGCCGGGTCATTGTTGGCGATGGAGCCGCCAATGGTGCCGCGGTGGCGCACATGCACGCCGCCGATCTTGCCTGCCATTTCAGCCAGCGCCGGAATGGCCTTCTTGATCTCCTTCGAGGTGGCCACTTCCTGATGCGTGGTGCCGGCCTTGATGGTGACGGCGGTCTTGGACACCTTGATGCCGGAAAAGCCCTTGATGGCCGTCAGGTCCACCACGTCTTTCGGCGCGGCGAGGCCCTGCTTCATCGTGGGGATGAGGGTGTGGCCACCGGCCAGGAACTTCCCATCCTTGGATTTTTTCAGCGCGGCCACCGCAGCGGCAACCGTTGCAGGGCGATGATAGTTGAAGTTTTCCATGGTTCTTCTCCCTGCTCTTACTCTGCGGCCTTCTTTGCGCCCGAGGCCTGCATGGCCTGCCACACCGTGAGAGGCGTTGCCGGCATGGCGATCTCGCGCACCCCGATGGCATTGGTGATGGCGTTGATCACCGCCGGTGGCGAACCGATGGCCCCGGCCTCGCCGCAGCCCTTCATGCCCATCGGGTTGGTGGGGCATGGGGTGCAGGTGAAGCCCAGCTTGAAGTTCTCCACCGCCGGCATGTTGCGGGCCCGCGGCATGGCATAATCCATGTAGGAGCCGGTGAGCAGCTGGCCCGAGTCATCATCATAGGAACAGCCTTCCAGCAGCGCCTGGCCGATGCCCTGGGCGATGCCGCCCTGCACCTGGCCCTCGACGATCATCGGGTTGATCAGGTTGCCGAAGTCGTCAACGCAGGTATAGGCCGCCACTTCGGTGTGGCCGGTTTCCGGGTCCACCTCCACCTCGCAGATGTGCACGCCGGCCGGGAACACGAAGTTCGCCGGATCATGGAAGGCGCTTTCCTTGAGGCCCGGCTCAAAGCCCGGCTTGTGGGCGATATAGGCCTGCAGGGCCACCTCGCCGAACGCCATCTTCTTGTCGGTGCCCTTCACGGTGAAGGTGCCGTTCTTGAATTCGATGTCGTTCTCCGAGGCTTCCATGCAATGCGCCGCCACCTTTTTGGCCTTGGCCTCAACCCGGTCCAGCGCCTTTGAAAGGGCGTGCATGCCAACCGCACCCGAGCGTGAGCCATAGGTGCCCATGCCGAACTGCACCTTGTCGGTGTCGCCATGCACGATCGAGACGTTGTTGATGTCCACGCCCAGCTTTTCCGACACAAGCTGCGCGAAGGTGGTTTCATGGCCCTGCCCGTGACTGTGCGAGCCGGTGAGAATTTCCACTGAGCCCACCGGGTTCACGCGCACTTCAGCCGATTCCCACAGGCCAACGCCCGCCCCCAGCGAGCCCACGGCGGCCGAAGGCGCAATGCCGCAAGCCTCGATATAGGCCGAGAAGCCGATGCCGCGCAGCTTGCCATGCTTGGCACTTTCCGCCTTGCGGGCGGCGAAGTTCTTGTAGTCGTTGATCTGCAACGCCTTGTCCAGCGCCGCGCCATAGTCACCGGCGTCATAGGTCATGATCACCGGCGTCTGGTGCGGGAACTGGGTGACAAAGTTCTTGCGGCGGAACTCCGCCGGGTCAAGCTTCAGCTCGCGCGCCGCCGTTTCCACCAGCCGTTCGACCACATAGGTGGCTTCCGGGCGGCCGGCGCCGCGATAGGCATCCACCGGCGAGGTGTTGGTGTAAACCGCATCCACCTCGGCATAGACATTGGGAATGTTGTATTGGCCCGAGAGCAGCGTGGCATAGAGATAGGTCGGCACGCAGGACGCGAAGGTGGAGAGATAGGCGCCCATCGACGCGATGGTGTGCACGCGAAGGCCGGTGATCTTGCCATTGGCGTCCACCGCCAGTTCGGCCTTGGTGTGATGGTCGCGGCCATGCGCGTCCGAAAGGAAGCTTTCGGTGCGTTCCGCCGTCCACTTCACCGGGCGGCCGACATGCTTGGAGGCCCAGACGCAAACCACTTCCTCGGCATAGATGAAGATCTTGGAGCCGAAGCCGCCGCCCACATCCGGCGCGATGACGCGCAGCTTGTGTTCCGGCGCCAGGCCATGGAAGGCCGAGATCACCAGACGCGCCACATGTGGGTTCTGGCTTGTGGTGTAGAGCGTGTAGCCCTCGGTGCCGGAGTCATAGGCGCCAATGGCCGCGCGCGGCTCCATCGCGTTGGGGATCAGCCGGTTGTTGACGATGTTGAGCGTGGTCACATGCGCGGCGTTCTTGAAGGCCGCGGCCGTGGATTCCTCATTGCCGAGGCCCCAGTTGAACACCCGGTTGTCGGGCGCCACGTCATGGATCTGCGCCTTGGATTTCATGGCCTTTGAGGCATCCACCACATGCGGCAGGTCTTCATAGGAAACCTGCACGGCAGCGGCAGCGGCCTTGGCCTGCTCCTTGGTGTCGGCGATGATCACCGCCACATGGTCGCCCACATAGCGCACCTTGCCCTGCGCCAGAACAGGGTGCGGCCCGGCCTTCATGGCGCTGCCATCCTTGGAGTGGATCATCCAGCCGCAGATCAGGCCGCCAAGCTTGGAATCGGCGATGTCCTGGCCCGTGAAGATGCCGGCAACGCCAGGCATTTTCGCGGCCTTTGCGGTGTTGATGCTCTTGATCTTGGCATGGGCATGGGGCGAACGGAGGAAATAGGCGTAAGCCTGGTCCTTCAGGTTGATGTCATCGGTGTATTGGCCCTTGCCGGTGATGAAGCGAAGGTCTTCCTTGCGGCGCACTGAGGCGCCAACGCCGGTTGCTGATTGCGACATGGTTCCGCCTCCTTACATATTCTGTGCGCCGGCCTGCACGGCCTTGACGATGTTGTGATAGCCGGTGCAGCGGCAGATGTTTCCCGAAAGCTCGCGGCGGATCACCTCTTCCGAGACGTTCTTGCCATTGCGCTTCACGATGTCGATGGCCGCCATGATCATGCCCGGCGTGCAGAAGCCGCACTGCAGGCCATGGTGTTCCTTGAAGGCGGCCTGCATCGGGTGCAGCTCGGTGCCCTTGGCCAGGCCTTCAACAGTTGTCACTTCCGCGCCGTCGCAGGCGGCGGCGAGCGTGGTGCAGCTCTTCACGGCCTTGCCGTTCACGTGAACCACGCAAGCGCCGCATTGGCTGGTGTCACAGCCGACATGGGTGCCGGTCAATCCCCGGTGATCGCGAATGAATTCAACAAGCAGCGTGCGGCCTTCAACCTCGCCGCTCACGGCCTTGCCGTTCAGCTTTATTGTGATGGATGGCATGTTTCCTCCTCGGGCGGTTCGTTATGGGTTATGCCGCCCTTGTGCCTGCGCCTATGTTCAACACTCCCCACTGCAACCGTCAAGAGAGATTGGCAAAAAGCGCAATGAATTAAGGTGCAAATTCAACGCATTATATTCCATCGGGAATAACGCGCGCCAGCGCGGTGCAGCATGGTGCCGCGCCCGCAGCGATGATAGGCTGATTGCATCACTGCCAGGAATTTGAATGAACCTTCGCGCCAGCAAGACCACCACCCTGCCCCTGTTGATTGCCGGGGCTATCTTCGCCGTCACCGCAATCGTCGAGCACATCAATGGGCGCATCGCCATTTGCAAATGCGGCTATGTGAAATTGTGGCATGGCGTGGTGAACAGTTCCGAGAACTCCCAGCACATTGCCGACTGGTATTCTTTCTCCCACATCATCCATGGCTTCCTGTTTTATCTGGCGGCCTGGCTTGTGGCACGGCGCCTGCCCCTTCTGTGGCGGCTGAACCTCGCGCTGGCGCTCGAGGCAGCCTGGGAGATGTTTGAAAACAGCGCATTCATCATCGACCGCTACCGCACGGCGACCATCTCGCTCAATTATTATGGCGACTCGATTGTCAATTCGTTGAGCGACATTGCCTTCATGGTGCTGGGCTTCTGGCTGGCCAGCCGCCTGCGGCCGCGCTTCATTGTGGCCTTGGCGCTGGCCTTTGAGCTGATGACGCTGGCCATCATCCGCGACAATCTCACCCTCAACGTGCTGATGCTGCTGCACCCGGTGGAAGCCATCAAGCAATGGCAAGCGGGAGCCTGAGCCAGCGCCCCATGTGGGAGTGGTGATCCAAGCCGCGGCGGCAGGCGTAACCTGCTGGTGAACTTTGATGGAGGGTTGCATGCGCCGCACCATTCTTTCACTCATCGCCGGGGCCTGGCTGGCCGCTCCCGGCATTGCTGTTGCCGGAGATGGTGACGAGAGCGCCTTCCAATCGGTGATCACCCACCAGCTCCAGGCCTTCGCGAGGGATGATGGAGCCTCCGCCTATGCCGACGCCGCGCCCAATGTGCAGACCATCTTCCCCTCGCCAGATGTTTTCATGAACATGGTGCGCAATGGATACGCGCCAGTTTACCGCAACGACGGCTACAGCTTCATGGGCACCGGCACTGACCAGGCCGGGCGCAGCTTCGAGAAAGTGCAACTGCACACCGCCGATGGCGCCAGTTACAAGGCCTATTACTTCATGGAGCAGCAGCCGGATGGCACATGGAAGATTTCCGGCTGCGTGGTCTTGAAGGAGCCGGACGCCGTTTGACGGCAGACCGAATAAAAAAGGGCCGCGGCATAATGTCCGCGGCCCATGATTGCTTCACCCCTGCCCGGCCTTAAGGCTGGTTCTCGCAGGTGATCGACTGGAAGGCATAGCACACCGGGCCTTTGCAGAACTTGCCATTGCCGATGTAGCGCGTCTTCACTCCGGGCGGGGCTGGCGGTGCCTGCACATAATCAGCGGCATCGTCAAAGCCCTTCATGTCACAGAAGGCGTCTGCCGCATCCTGCCCGCAGCCAGCACCCTTGGTCTGGCAATAGTTCAGACGCACGCCGCCAATCTTGGGCTTGTAGAAATCCTGCGTGTCGCCACCCGCACCACCGCCTCCGGGCGGCGGGCCAGGGGGCGGACCCGGCGGCGGCGCCGGCAAATCCGGCTTGCTGCAGGTGATCTGCGCAAAGCCATCGCATTGCGGCGCACCAGTTGTCGGGCTGCACACCTGGCCGGACCCCTGCACCACGGTCATCACCGGCGGCATCATCAGGTTCAGCTTCGGTGCCTGGTCAAAATCAATGGCGGTGGCATAGCCGTTGTTCTGGCAAAACCGGTCCGCCGCAGGCTGGCCGCATTGCGCCGCCCAATTCAGGCACCAATCCACGCGGTATGGCCCCGCCTTTGGCTTGGGAAATGTCTTGGTGTCGGCCTGCGCCGCGCCTGCCAGGCCCAAGGCCCCGGCGATGATCATGACCGCTGCCAGGCCATAACGGATAAATCTCATGGGATGCTTCCTCCTCTGCCCCTCGTGAATCAAGCTTACCAGTGTCTCAAATTTTCCACCAGCCACAGGTCGCAAATCGGGTACGCCAAGGCTCATTTGGCTGGCGGGCGTGGCGCTGTTGACTTATTCTCACCTCATCGGAGGAACAATAATGCAGCCAAAAGTCATCATCACCTGCGCCGTCACCGGCGCTGGCGACACCGTGGGCAAGCACCCGGCCATTCCCGTCACACCTGAGCAGATCGCCAATTCCGCGCTGGAGGCCGCATCCGCCGGCGCCACCGTGGTGCACTGCCATGTGCGCGAGCCAAAAACCGGCAAGGGCAGCCGCAAGGTGGAATATTACCGCGAGGTGATGGAGCGCATCCGCGCCAAGAACACCGATGTGATCATCAACCTCACCGCCGGCATGGGCGGCGACCTGTATATCGGCGATGGCGAGAAGCCGCTCGAATTCGGCGCGGGCACCGATGTGGTGGGCCCGCTGGAGCGCCTGATCCATGTGAAGGAACTGCGCCCGGAAATCTGCACGCTGGATTGCGGCTCGCTGAACTTTGGCGATGGCCAATCGCTCGTGGTGCAAACGCCAACCCAGCTGCGCGAACAGGCCCGGCTGATCAAGTCCTATGGCGTAAAGCCGGAAATGGAAATCTTTGACTCAGGCAATCTGTGGTTCGCCAACCAGCTCGTGAAGGAAGGGCTGATTGAAGCCAAGCCGCTTTATCAGCTTTGCCTGGGCATTCCGTGGGGTGCGCCCTTCTCGCCCGAGACGATGGCTTATCAAAAGGCCATGCTTCCGGAAAACGCCATCTGGGCCGCCTTCTCCATCGGCCGCCAGCAATTCCACGCCGTGGCGCAAGCCGTTCTTCTCGGCGGCCATGTGCGCATCGGCCTCGAAGACAACCTTTATCTCGACAAGGGCGTTTATGCCTCCAACGGCTCGCTCACCGAGAAGGCAGTGAAGCTCATCGAAATGCTGGGCACCAAAGTGGCGACACCCGCCGAAGGCCGCGAAATCCTGGGATTGAAGAAGCCATGACCATCAAGACAATCGGCATTGCCGGAACCGGCCTCATTGGCGCGGGCTGGGCGGCGCGCGCGCTGCACCGCGGGCTTGACGTGATCGCCTATGACGTTTCCCCCGCCGCTGAAGCCAAGCTGAAGGCCGCGATCAAGACCGCCTGGCCCTCGCTGGATGCGCTGCGCGGCAAATCCAAGAAGAAGGGCAAGCTTTCCTTCACCACCGATCTGGCTGCGATGGCCTCGAAGGCCGAATTCATCCACGAGGCAGCGCCCGAGCGCGAAGAACTGAAGATCAAGCTGTTCCGCGATCTCGACGCCATTGCCGGGCCGGATGTGGTTCTCTCCTCCTCCTCCTCCGGCTTCCTGCCGTCT
>JAGWTZ010000059.1 GCA_028868695.1 Alphaproteobacteria bacterium
AAATGGTGATGCCGGGCGACAACGTGGCCTTCGACGTTGAGCTGATCACGCCGATCGCCATGGAAGAAAAGCTGCGCTTCGCCATCCGCGAAGGCGGCCGCACCGTCGGCGCCGGCGTCGTCGCCAAGATTGCTGAGTAACAGGCCCGCGGCCAAGGCCGCGGCTTGAATTTGGGTGGCCAGGACCGGAAATCGCGTCCTGGCCATTCTGCCTTTTGGGATTTGGCAAGAGGCAGGCGTGAAGCGAGGCAGGAAGGCCGTTTCAAGGGTGAAGATAACCCATTGACCGTGCTGTCCATCCCCCCTATATGCCCAGCATCCAATATCGCATGACTCAGCGGCAAGGCCTTGAAGAAGAGCTTTGGCCGCTCTGTTGTGTCTCTAAAACTACAAACATTTCAAAGGCTTGTTGGCCGGAGAGATGAAGGGGTATAGCTCAGTTGGTAGAGCGGCGGTCTCCAAAACCGCAGGTCGTGAGTTCGAGCCTTACTGCCCCTGCCACTTTCCTTTGGTTTCAGAAATGAAATCAAGGGGTTAACAGGAAGAATGATGGCCAAACAGGAAAACGCGGTAGGCTTTGTTCAAGACGTGCGGGACGAAACCAGGAAAATCACCTGGCCGACCCAGCGCGAGCTTGGCATTTCCACCATGATGGTGGTGATCATGGTTGTTCTGGCCAGTGTCTTCTTCCTTGGTGCCGATGCAATCCTGAAATGGATTGTTGACCGCATTCTGTTCGGAATTTAGTGCGGTAAATCAAGGTTTTGATGCAGAATGGCTAAGCGCTGGTACATCGTTCACACCTATTCGAACTTCGAGAAGAAGGTGGCCGAAAGCCTCAAGGAACAGTCCGTGCAGAAGGGCCTGCAGGATTTCTTCGAGCAGGTGATCGTGCCGACCGAAGAGGTCGTGGAGATTCGCCGCGGCCGCCGCATCAAGTCTGAGCGCCGCTTCTTCCCCGGCTATGTGCTGGCCAAGATCGACCTCACCGACGAAGTGTTCCACCTGATCAAGAACACCCCGAAGGTGACGGGTTTCCTCGGCTCCGGCTCCAAGCCGGTTCCGATTTCGGACGTTGAGGCCAACCGCATCCTGAACCAGGTGGCTGAAGGCGTTGAGCGCCCGAAGGCCTCGATCCGCTTCGAGGTGGGCGAGCAGGTGCGCGTGGCCGATGGCCCGTTTGCCTCCTTCAACGGCCAGGTTGAAGAGGTGGATGAAGAGCGCGCCCGCCTGAAAGTTGCTGTTTCCATCTTCGGGCGCCCAACGCCCGTCGAACTCGAATATGGGCAAGTCGAGAAAATGAAGTAAGCCTGGGCTGCCCATGAGGGTGGCTCGATTGAAACCCGTGGAAGGCCTGCAAGGGCCGCACCACTAACCTTGTAAGAGGGATACAACATGGCGAAGAAAATCGTCGGCTATGTCAAGCTGCAAGTGCCAGCCGGACAGGCCAATCCATCACCGCCGATCGGCCCGGCCTTGGGCCAGCGCGGCTTGAACATCATGGAATTCTGCAAGGCCTTCAATGCCGCCTCGCAGAAGATGGAACCGGGTTCGCCCGTGCCCGTCGTCATCACCGCCTATCAGGACAAGAGCTTCACCTTCGAGATGAAGTCTCCGCCCGCGTCCTACTTCCTGAAGAAGGCCGCCAAGATCAATGCCGGTTCCAAGGAGCCGGGCAAGAACTTCGTCGGCAAGGTGACGATGGACCAGTGCCGCCAGATTGCCGAGCAGAAGCTCAAGGGCATGAACGCGCGCGACATTGAAGCCGGCGCAAAGGAAATCGCTGGTTCGGCCCGCTCGATGGGCCTGGAAGTGGTGGGCTAAGACCATGGCAAAAGCAAAGCGTGTGACCAAGAACCTCGAAGGCGTTGACCGAGCGAAGTTCTATTCCATCGAAGAAGCCGTGAAGCTGGTGAAGGCCCGTGCCAACGCCAAGTTTGACGAAACCATCGAAGTGGCCATGAACCTGGGTGTTGACCCGCGCCATGCCGACCAGATGGTGCGCGGCGTGTGCAACCTGCCGAACGGCTCTGGCCGCAAGGTGCGTGTCGCCGTGTTCGCCAAGGGCCCCAAGGCTGATGAAGCCAAGAAGGCCGGCGCCGACGTTGTGGGCGCTGAAGACCTGTTTGAAATCGTCAACAAGGGCACGATCGACTTTGATCGCTGCATCGCCACGCCGGACATGATGGGCCTCGTCGGCCGCCTCGGCAAGGTGCTGGGCCCGCGCAACCTGATGCCCAACCCCAAGGTTGGCACGGTGACGATGGATGTGACTGGCGCCGTCAAGGCCGCCAAGGGTGGCGCGGTTGAGTTCCGTGTCGAAAAGGCTGGCATCGTCCAGGCTGGTGTGGGCAAGGCTTCCTTCTCGGAAGACCAGATTGCCGGCAACCTGCGCGCCTTCCTCGACGCCGTGAACAAGGCCAAGCCGGCTGGCGCCAAGGGCACCTATGTCAAGAAGGTTTCGGTGAGCTCGACCATGGGGCCTGGCCTCAAGATCGATCTTTCCGCTTTGGCGGCTCCCACCGCCTAACTGCAAGTTTCCGTTCGCGGGGGTCTCGAACCCTCGCAAACGGATCCCCAGAATGCCAAACGGCATTCGGGGTACCTGTCCAAGATTGCGGGCGAGGGGGCAACCTCTCTTAAAATTCCAGCCAGCATGAGATGGGAGTCTAGACGAGTTCCGCCCTGCCAAGGGCGCGTAAGTCGGTTGAGACCTCATAATCCGGCCGTTGCCGGAGACAGGCTTTGAGCACCGCTGCTGCTTGAGGCCCCAGAGGCCGAAGGTTGAAGCGGTTGGTCCAACCGGCGAGATGCAATCCCGCACCTCGCCAAAAAGGAGAGAGCACGTGGAAAAAGCTGCAAAATCACAGCTCGTCTCAACGCTCAACACAACGTTCAAGAACGCTGCTGTTGTCGTTGTGGCCCACAACAACGGCCTCACTGCCAACCAGGTCCTCGACCTGCGTAACAAGATGGCCGCGGCTGGTGCAACCATCAAGGTTGCCAAGAACAGCCTCGTCAAGCTCGCTCTCGATGGCACCGACGCCAAGGGTATCGAAAAGTATCTGACCGGCCCCACCATGCTGGCCTATGCCAACGATCCCGTCGCGGCACCCAAGGTCGCCTCAGACTTCGCCAAGGCCCACGAGAAATTCGTGATCCTGGGCGGCGCTCTGGGCAAGACCCAGATGGATGCCAATGGCGTCAAGGCGCTCGCAACACTGCCGTCGCTCGATGAGCTGCGTGCAAAGCTCGTTGGCATGATCCAGACGCCGGCCACCCGCATCGCGGGCGTGGTCCAGGCGCCTGCCGGCCAGCTGGCGCGCGTGTTGAACGCTTATGCCACCAAGACTGCGTGACGATTGTTACCCAACCAACTTTTGTTTTAACCGACTGAAAAAGTGAGAATCCAAAATGGCTGATCTTGCCAAGATTGTTGAAGACCTGTCCGCCCTGACCGTTCTGGAAGCCGCCGAGCTTTCCAAGATGCTGGAAGAGAAGTGGGGCGTTTCCGCCGCTGCTCCGGTTGCTGTTGCTGCTGCCGCTGGCGGCGCTGCTGCTCCGGCTGCTGAAGAAAAGACCGAGTTCACCGTTGTTCTGGCCGCCGCTGGCGACAAGAAGATCGAAGTGATCAAGGAAGTCCGCGCCATCACCGGCCTGGGCCTGAAGGAAGCCAAGGACCTGGTCGAAGGCGCTCCGAAGCCCCTGAAGGAAGGCGTTGCCAAGAAGGACGCCGAAGACATGAAGAAGAAGCTCGAAGCCGTCGGCGCCAAGGTCGAGCTGAAGTAATCTGCCTGGTTTTCCGGCCTGCTGCCGCAGGGCAGGGGCCGGGAAGCCAAGCCATAATATTGCCACGGGGGGCAGGCATTCAGCGGCCTCCCGTGACAAAGTTGAGAGAGTTGAGTTTTTGAACAGTTCTTCCGAGGCCTGAGCGATCAGGGCTGGGAAGAACTGTTTTGGGCGTCTCGGGTTGCAAACACCCATCGAATTTTAAGGTGACAGGAAAACATGGCTGACACACGTAGCATTGCAAGCAGGAAGCGTATCCGTAAGGTTTTCGGCAAGGGAATTGAAGTTGCCGAAATGCCGAACCTCATCGAGGTTCAGCGCGAATCTTACGAGCAGTTCCTGCAGATGAAGGAGCCGGCCGGCGGCCGCCTCAATGAAGGCTTGCAGGCGGTCTTCAAGTCGGTGTTTCCGATCTCGGATTTCTCCGGCCAGTCGGTGCTGGAATTCAAGCGTTATGAATTCGAGCAGCCGAAGTTCGACGTTGATGAATGCCAGCAGCGCGGCATGACCTTTGCCGCGCCCTTGCGCGTCACCCTGCAGCTCGTGGTGTTTGAAATTGACCCGGACACCCAGGCCAAGTCCCTCAAGGACGTGAAGGAGCAGGACGTGTACATGGGCGAAATCCCGCTCATGACCAAGAACGGCACCTTCGTGGTGAACGGCACCGAGCGCGTGATCGTCTCGCAGATGCACCGTTCGCCCGGCGTGTTCTTCGACAATGACAAGGGCAAGAGCCATTCCTCCGGCAAGATCCTGTTTGCCGCCCGCGTCATCCCTTACCGCGGCTCCTGGCTTGATTTCGAATTCGACGCCAAGGACCTGATTTTCGCGCGCATCGACCGCCGCCGCAAGCTGCCGGTGACGACGCTGTTCTATGCCCTTGGCATGAACTCGGAAGAGATCCTGCATTACTTCTACAAGTCCGTGCCCTACACCCAGGCCAAGGACGGCTGGCGCATGCCTTACTCGGCCGACCGCTTCAAGGGCACCAAGCCCACGGTTGACCTGATCGACGCCAAGACCGGCCAGGTGGTCATCGAAGCCGGCAAGAAGATCACGCCGCGCATGGCCCGCAAGATCGCCGAAGACGGCACCAAGGAATTGCTGGTGCGCGACGAAGACCTCTATGGCCAGTACATCGCCGATGAAATGGTCAATGAGCAGACGGGTGAAATCTACGCTGAAGCCGGCGAGGAAATCACCGAGAAGCTGCTGAAGGCGCTGAAGGAGCAGGGCTTCAAGACCCTCAGCCTCCTCGATATCGACCACTTGAACACCGGCGCCTACATCCGCAACACGCTGAAGGCCGACAAGGTTGAAAGCTATGAGCAGGCGCTCGTGGAAATCTACCGCGTCATGCGCCCGGGCGAACCGCCGACGCGCGAAGGCGCCGAAGCGCTGTTCAAGGGCCTGTTCTTCGATCAGGAGCGCTATGACCTCTCGGCCGTGGGCCGCGTGAAGATGAACATGCGCCTCGAGATCAACGTGGCCGACAACATGCGCGTGCTGCGCAAGGAAGACATCCTGCTCATCGTCAAGACGCTGCATGACCTGCGCGACTCGAAGGGCGAGGTGGACGACATCGACAACCTCGGCAACCGCCGTGTGCGCTCGGTGGGCGAATTGATGGAAAATCAATACCGCCTCGGCCTGGTGCGCATGGAGCGCGCCATCAAGGAGCGCCTCTCATCGGTGGACGTGGACACCGTGATGCCGCATGACCTGATCAACGCCAAGCCGGCCGCCGCGGCCGTGCGTGAGTTCTTCGGCTCCTCGCAGCTGTCGCAGTTCATGGACCAGACCAACCCGCTCTCGGAAATCACCCACAAGCGCCGCCTCTCGGCCCTTGGCCCGGGCGGCCTGACGCGTGAGCGCGCCGGCTTCGAAGTCCGCGACGTGCATCCGACCCATTATGGCCGCATCTGCCCGATTGAAACGCCGGAAGGCCCGAACATCGGCCTGATCAACTCGCTGGCCACCTATGCCCGCGTGAACAAGTATGGCTTCATCGAAACGCCTTACCGCAAGGTGGTGAACGGCAAGGTGACGGACGAGGTGAAGTATCTATCCGCCATCGAAGAGGCCAAGTATCACATTGCCCAGGCCAACGTGCCGCTCACCAAGGACGGCCACTTCGCCGACGAGCAGGTGATCGTGCGCCACCAGGGCGACGTGTTCCAGATCACCCCGGACAAGGTGGATTACGCCGACGTGTCTCCGAAGCAGATCGTTTCGGTGGCCGCGGCCCTCATTCCGTTCCTTGAAAACGACGACGCCAACCGCGCCCTCATGGGCTCCAACATGCAGCGTCAGGCCGTGCCGCTGGTGCGCTCTTCGGCGCCGCTGGTGGGCACCGGCATGGAAAGCGTTGTGGCGCGTGATTCTGGTGCCGCCATCACGGCGCGCCGCTCCGGCGTCATCGACCAGGTGGACGCCAAGCGCATCGTGATCCGAGCCACGGAAGAAACCGACCCGACCAAGCCGGGCGTCGACATCTACACGCTCGCCAAGTTCCAGCGCTCCAACCAGTCGACCTGCATCAACCAGCGTCCGCTGGTGCGCACCGGGGACGTGGTGAAGGCTGGCGACATTATCGCTGACGGCCCGTCGACGGAACTGGGTGATCTGGCGCTGGGGCAGAACTGCCTCGTCGCCTTCATGCCCTGGAACGGCTACAACTTCGAAGACTCGATCCTGCTCTCCGAGCGCATCGTGAAGGATGACGTGTTCACCTCCATCCACATCGAGGAATTCGATGTAATGGCGCGCGACACCAAGCTGGGCCCGGAAGAAATCACCCGCGACATTCCCAACGTGGGCGAGGAAAGCCTCAAGAACCTCGACGAGGCCGGCATCGTGTACATCGGCGCAGAAGTGAAGCCGGGCGACATTCTCGTCGGCAAGATCACTCCGAAGGGCGAAAGCCCGATGACGCCGGAAGAAAAGCTGCTGCGCGCCATCTTCGGTGAAAAGGCCTCGGACGTGCGCGACACCTCGCTGCGCCTGCCGCCCGGCGTGTCCGGCACGGTGGTCGAAGTGCGCGTGTTCAACCGCCATGGCGTGGACAAGGACGAACGTGCCCTGGCCATCGAGCGCGAAGAGATTGAACGCCTGGCCAAGGACCGCGACGACGAACTCGCGATCCTCGACCGCAACTCCTACGGCCGCCTGCATGACTTCCTGCATGGCAAGACCGCAACCGGCGGCCCGCGCGGCCACAAGCTGGATGGCAAGATCACCGAGAAGAACCTGGAAGACATTCCGCGTTCGCAGTGGTGGAACATCGCCCTTGGCAATGAAAAGGCCATGGGCGAGCTCGAAGCCATGAAGGTGCAGTACGACGAATCCAAGAAGGGCCTCGAAACCCGCTTCATGGACAAGGTTGAAAAATTGCAGCGCGGCGATGAACTGCCGACCGGCGTGATGAAGATGGTCAAGGTCTTCGTTGCCGTGAAGCGCAAAATCCAGCCGGGTGACAAGATGGCCGGCCGCCACGGCAACAAGGGTGTGGTCTCGCGCATCGTTCCAGTGGAAGACATGCCCTACCTCGAGGACGGCACCCCGGTTGACGTGGTGCTGAACCCGCTGGGCGTGCCTTCGCGCATGAACGTGGGCCAGATTCTCGAAACCCATCTGGGTTGGGCCTGCGCAGGCATGGGCAAGAAGATCGGTGCTGCCCTTGAAGCCTATTCGGCTTCGCAGAAGGTGGCGCCCGTGAAGGACGAGTTGAAGAAGATCTATGGCAAGAATGCCGAGATCGACGCGCTCGAAGATCACGACGTGATCGAGTTCGCCCATTCGGTGCGCAAGGGTGTTCCGATCGCCACGCCGGTGTTTGACGGCGCGCGCGAGGAAGACATCGCCAAGATGCTGACCGATGCGGGCCTTTCCACCTCCGGCCAGATCACGCTCTATGACGGCAAGACCGGCGAGGTCTTCGACCGCAAGGTCACCGTGGGCTACATCTACATCTTGAAGCTTCACCATCTGGTGGACGACAAGATCCACGCCCGTTCCATCGGCCCGTACTCGCTCGTCACCCAGCAGCCGCTGGGCGGCAAGGCGCAGTTCGGTGGCCAGCGCTTCGGCGAAATGGAAGTCTGGGCGCTGGAAGCCTATGGCGCGGCCTACACGCTGCAGGAAATGCTCACCGTCAAGTCGGACGACGTGGCGGGCCGCACCAAGGTCTATGAGGCCATTGTGCGCGGCGATGACGGTTTCGAAACCGGCATTCCCGAAAGCTTCAACGTGCTTGTCAAGGAAATGCGTTCGCTGGGCCTGAATGTGGAGTTGCAGAACGGCGGCGTTGAGCCGGCCGCTGCCCCGCACGACCACCAGCCGTGATTTCAGGGGAGGGGCGTTCGCCGCCCCTCCCGCCAGTCGCTTTGAGTTCAATTCAAGGCGGGGAGTGAGCCCCGCAATAAGGAGCAAGGACACATGAACCAAGAGGTCATGAACGTCTTCAACCCGGTTACCCCGGTTCAGGTTTTCGACCAGATCCGCATCACGGTGGCGAGCCCGGAAAAAATCCTGTCCTGGTCTTTCGGCGAAATCAAGAAGCCGGAAACCATCAACTACCGCACCTTCAAGCCGGAGCGTGACGGCCTGTTCTGCGCGCGCATTTTTGGTCCCGTGAAGGACTATGAATGCCTTTGCGGCAAGTACAAGCGCATGAAGTACAAGGGCATCATCTGCGAAAAGTGCGGCGTGGAAGTCACCCTCTCCAAGGTGCGCCGCGAGCGCATGGGCCACATTGAGCTTGCGGCACCCGTCGCCCACATCTGGTTCCTGAAGTCGGTGCCCAGCCGCATTGCCACGCTGCTGGACATGACGCTGAAGGATGTCGAGCGCATCCTCTATTTTGAAAACTACATCGTGACTGAGCCGGGCCTCACCCCGCTCAAGATGCACCAGCTGCTGGGCGAGAACGAATATCTCAAGGCCCAGGAAGAATACGGCGAAGACAGCTTCACCGCCGCCATTGGCGCCGAAGCCGTGCGCGACATGCTGAACGCCATCAACCTCGACCAGCTGAAGATCAGCCTGCGCGAGGAACTGAAGGTGGCCACTGGCGAAATCAAGCCGAAGAAGCTGGCCAAGCGCCTGAAGCTGGTGGAGAACTTCCTCGAATCCGGCAACCGCCCGGAATGGATGATCCTCACTGTTGTTCCGGTGATCCCGCCCGAGCTGCGCCCGCTGGTGCCACTGGATGGCGGCCGCTTCGCGACGTCAGACCTCAATGATCTTTATCGCCGCGTGATCAACCGCAACAACCGCCTGAAGCGCCTGATCGAGCTCCGCGCCCCGGATATCATCGTGCGCAACGAAAAGCGCATGCTGCAGGAATCGGTGGACGCATTGTTCGACAACGGCCGCCGCGGCCGCGTCATCACCGGCGCCAACAAGCGCCCGCTGAAGTCGCTCTCCGACATGCTCAAGGGCAAGCAGGGCCGCTTCCGCCAGAACCTGCTCGGCAAGCGCGTCGACTATTCCGGCCGCTCGGTCATCACCGTGGGCCCGGAGCTGAAGCTGCACCAGTGCGGCCTGCCGAAGAAGATGGCGCTGGAGCTGTTCAAGCCCTTCATCTATTCGCGCCTTGAAGCCAAGGGCCTTTCTTCCACCGTGAAGCAGGCCAAGAAGCTGGTGGAGAAGGAAAAGCCGGAGGTTTGGGATATCCTGGATGAAGTCATCCGCGAACATCCCGTGCTGCTCAACCGCGCGCCGACGCTGCACCGCCTGGGCATCCAGGCCTTTGAACCGGTGCTGATCGAAGGCAAGGCCATCCAGCTGCACCCGCTGGTTTGCACCGCCTTCAACGCTGACTTTGACGGTGACCAGATGGCCGTGCACGTTCCGCTGTCGCTTGAAGCGCAGCTGGAAGCGCGCGTGCTCATGATGTCCACCAACAACGTGCTGCACCCTGCCAACGGCCAGCCGATCATCGTGCCGTCGCAAGACATCGTTCTGGGCCTCTACTACCTCTCGCTGATCAATGACGGCGAGCCGGGCCAGGGCATGGCTTTCGGCAGCATGGCTGAAATCGACCACGCCATTGCCGCCGGTGCGGTCACGCTGCACGCCAAGATCAAGGGCCGCGTCACCGAAATGGGCGCGGATGGCAAGCTCAAGACCCGCATCGTGGAAACCACGCCGGGCCGCCTGAAGATCGGCGAGCTGCTGCCGCATGCCGTGAACATCTCCTACGACCTCTGCAACAAGCTGATGACCAAGCGCGAAATCTCCAAGATGATCGACGCCGTCTATCGCCACTGTGGCCAGAAGGAAGCGGTGATCTTCGCCGACCGCATCATGGCGCTGGGTTTCCTCAACGCCTACAAGGCCGGCATTTCCTTCGGCAAGGATGACGTTGTCATTCCCGCCGCCAAGGAAAGGCTGGTTGCGGGCACACGCAGCCTGGTCAAGGAATATGAACAGCAATATTCCGACGGCCTCATCACCCAAGGTGAAAAGTACAACAAGGTTGTGGACGCCTGGGGCAAGTGCAACGAAAAGGTGACCGAAGAGATGATGGCGGAAATTTCCGCCGTGCGGAAGGATGAGGCCACCGGCCGCGTCAAGCCGATCAACTCGATCTACATGATGAGCCATTCCGGCGCCCGCGGCTCCGTCACCCAGATGAAGCAGCTGGGCGGCATGCGCGGCCTGATGTCCAAGCCTTCGGGCGAGATCATTGAAACGCCGATCATCTCGAACTTCAAGGAAGGCCTGTCGGTTCTGGAATACTTCAACTCCACCCACGGCGCCCGCAAGGGCCTCGCGGACACGGCGTTGAAGACCGCCAACTCCGGCTATCTCACCCGCCGCCTTGTGGATGTGGCGCAGGATGCCATCATTTCCGAACCGGATTGCGGCACCAAGCATTACCTCACCACGCGCCCGCTGGTAGACTCCGGCCAGGTGATCGTGACCCTGGGGCAGCGCGTTCTCGGCCGCACCGCGGCGGAGAATGTGGTGGACCCGGCCACGGGGACCGTGATCGTTCCGGCTGGCCGCGAAATCCTCGAGGCTGATGTCGAGAAGATCGAGAAGGCCGGTTTGAACGAGGTGAAGATCCGCTCGGTTCTCACCTGCGAAACCAAGTTCGGCGTCTGCGCGGCCTGCTATGGCCGCGATCTGGCGCGCGGCACGCCCGTCAACATGGGCGAAGCCGTGGGCGTCATTGCCGCCCAGTCGATCGGCGAGCCCGGCACGCAGCTCACCATGCGCACCTTCCACATCGGTGGCGTGGCACAGGTGCTTGACGAGTCCTTCGTGGAATCAACCGCCGAAGGCACCGTTGAAGTGCGCAACTCCACCGTGGCCAAGGACAGCAACGGCCGCCTGATCGTGATGGGCCGCAACGCCCTCATCGCCATCAAGGACGCGCAGGGCATTGACCGCGCCACCTACAAGGTGGGCTATGGCTCGCGCCTGCTGGTCAACACCGGCGACGTGGTCAAGCGCGGCGTGCGCATCGGCGAGTGGGACCCCTTCACCCGCCCGATGATGACGGAAGTGGATGGCATCGTGGCCTTCGAAGACGTGGTGGACGGTGTCACCGTCAACGAAGCCACCGACGAATCCACCGGCATCACCAACCGCGTGATCATCGACTGGCGCACCAACCAGCGCGGTTCCTCGCTGAAGCCTGCCGTCGTCATCAAGGACGAGGCCGGCAACGTGAAGAAGCTGCCGCGCGGCGGCGATGCCCGTTACCTCTTGTCCGTGGACGCCATTCTCTCGGTTGAACCGGGCGCCAAGGTGGGCGCTGGCGACGTGCTCGCCCGTAACCCGCTGGAAAGCGCCAAGACGCGTGACATCACCGGCGGTCTGCCGCGTGTGGCCGAACTGTTCGAGGCGCGCCGTCCGAAGGATGCCGCGATCATCGCCGAAATCTCCGGCAAGATCGAATTCGGCCGCGACTACAAGAACAAGCGCCGCATCAAGATCGTTCCGCTCGAAGAGGGCAGGGAACCGGTGGAATATCTCATCCCGAAGGGCAAGCACTTGCCCGTTCAGGAGGGGGACTTCATTGAAAAGGGCGAATACATCATGGACGGCAACCCCGCCCCCCATGACATTCTCGCCATCAAGGGCGTGGAAGAACTGGCAGCGTTCCTCGTGAACGAAATCCAGGAAGTCTACCGCCTGCAGGGCGTGGGCATCAACGACAAGCACATTGAAGTGATTGTCCGCCAGATGCTGCAGAAGGTTGAAATCACCGACAACGGTGAATCGACCCTGCTGGTTGGCGAACAGGTGGACCGCGAGGAGCTGGACCGTGAAAACGCCAAGCTCATCGCTGAAGGCCTCAAGCCCGCTTCCGGCCAGCCGGTTCTGCTCGGCATCACCAAGGCCAGCCTGCAGACCCGCAGCTTCATCTCTGCCGCGTCGTTCCAGGAAACCACCCGCGTGCTCACCGACGCTGCCGTTCAGGGCAAGATCGACACGCTGGATGGCCTCAAGGAAAACGTCATCGTGGGCCGCCTTATCCCGGCCGGCACGGGCGGCATGCTCTCGCGCTTCCGCGCCATTGCCGACAAGCGCGACAAGATGATCCTCGAGGAGCAGCAGAAGAGCCAGCTGCCTCCGGCGGCGGAATAAGCCAGACGAAATCAGAAAGGCCCGGCTTCGTCCGGGCCTTTTTTTATTGGGCGGTGATGATCGCCTTTAGCCCGATCAGCACGGCCATCAGCCCGAGCAGCAGCAGCACGGCCTTGCGGAACTTGGCCTCATCCACGCCCTTGAAGGTGTGGTGGCCGATCCAGATGCCAACGATGAGAAACGGCAGGTAGATGATCGCGCGGATCACCGAGCCCATGTTGACGAGGCCCGCCATGGCCGAAAGATTGGAAAGGCCGATGATGTCGATGCACAGGAAGAAGGCCGAAAGCGAGGCGCGCCCTGCCGCGGCCCCGGCTGGCGAGGCGAAGTAAAACAGGATGACCGGCGGCCCGCCTATGCCAAAGGCGCCATTGGCGAGGCCTGATGCGGCCCCGGCGGCTACGGTGGCCGGCAGGCCGGGCATGGAATGCAGGCTGTAGCCAATCCACATCAGCCAAACTGAAACCAGCACAAAGGCGGAAAGCGCCAGCAGCATCGGTGCCGGCGGCAAATGGCTGAGCGCATAAACGCCAATGGGCGTGCCGATCATGCAGCCGATGATGAGCGGGAACAGCGAGCGCCAATGAATGTCGCGCCAGATGGCGGGCAGCAGGTTGATCGAGGCCGCAAGCTCCATCATGAAGATCGGCGGCAAAATCTGCTGCGGCGGATAGATGAGCGACAGCGCCGAAATGGTCAGCAAGGAAAAGCCAAAGCCGGAAAAGCCACGCACAATGGCCGCGCCAAAGACGATGGCGCAGGCGATGATCAGGTAGACATCAATAGCCGGCAAAGCTGCGCTCCAAGGCTTCTTCCACCAAGGCCACGTCACTTTCTTGAATGCACATCGGCGGCACCATGCGCAGGATATTGCGGTTGGCGCCGGATTTGCTCAACACCAGCCCGTTGTCGCGCGATTTCTCGAAGACATCAGCCGTGATCTCCGGGGCGGGGGTCTTGCTCTTGCGGTCCTTCACCAGTTCAATGGCCATCATCAGGCCGTGGCCGCGCACATGGCCCACCACCTCATGCTTCTGGTGCAGCCGCTCAAACACTTTCTTCAGGGCAGCACCCACCTTGGCGGAATTGGCTTGCGTGCCTTCCTCGTCAATCACTTCGAGCACCGCGCGGCCCGCGGCACAGGCCATGGGGTTGGCGCCATAGGTGTGGAAGGTGAACTTGCCGGCCATTTTCTCAGCCACATGGCGCTGCGCCACCACGGCACCAAGCGGGAAGCCATTGCCGATGCCCTTGGCCATCACCACAATTTCCGGCACCACATCATGGCCCTCAAAGGCCCAGAAATGATCGCCAGTGCGCCCAAAGCCGGATTGCACTTCATCCATGATGACGATGCCGCCATGCGCGCGGGTGATTTCCGCAACGCGCTTGATATAGCCGGGCAGGGCCTCGACAATGCCGCCATAGCCCTGGATGGGCTCGGCGATGAAACCCGCCAGGCGGCCGGATGTGGAGTTCCTGATCGTGGCCTTCACCTCAGCCACATAGGCATCCACATCATCGCCAAAGGCGCCGCGGTAGGGGTCAGGGTTGGCGACATGATGCATGCCGCCTAGCAGCGGAATGTGATGCCGGAACCCGGCAATGCCGGTGAGCGATTGCGCGCCAATGGTGGTGCCGTGATAGGCGTTGCGCAGCGCGATCATGTCGATGTTGCCCGTAGCGTGCTGGGCCATGACCAGCGCCAGATCAATCGCCTCGGCGCCGCTGTTGGTGAAATGCACCACCCAGTCATGCCCCTTGGGCATCTTGGCGGCCAGTTCCTCGGCAAATTGCGCCGGCACGGGATGGTAGAACATGGTGGTGACATGCGGCAGCTCACGCAATTGCTGCTCCACCGCCGCCGTCACCTTCGGATGGGCATGGCCCACCGAGATGCAGACATTCATGCCGAGCAGGTCGAGATAGCGCTTGCCTGTCTCATCCCAGAGATATTGCATTGAGCCGCGCTTGAAAACCGTGGGCACCTTGTAGGGAACAAAGGCGCGTTGCGAGGCCGCGAAATATTTCTCGCGCCGGGCCACAATGCCATCCTTGGACCAGTCAGTGGGGTTCATGTGCGCCTCCATTTCTCAGCACGCAGGATAGGCGTGAGGCGCGGCCTGTGTAGCGCCAGTCTAACCCAGCGCGGCCAGCCAGCCCTTGAAGTCAGTCAGCGCGCGGGACGTGTAGGCCCGCTTGCGCGCCACCTGCTTGTCCTTGTGCTGCATTTTCTTGCCCGCCTCGCGTGGAACCACAACCGGCGGCATCAGCCCGAAATTGATGTTCATCGGCTGAAAGCTGGCGTGGTTGTCCGTGGTGGCGATGTGCCCGCCGGTGATGTGGTTGATCAGCGCGCCATGGGCCGTGGTGGCGGGGGGTGCCGGCATGGTTCTGCCTGCCGCTTGCGCTGCCGCCATGCGCCCTGCCATCAGGCCCATCGCGGCGCTTTCCACATATCCTTCCACCCCGGTGATCTGGCCCGCAAAGCGCAGGCGCGGCTGCAGCCTCAGCCGCAACTGGTCATCCAGCAGCTTGGGCGAATTGAGAAATGTGTTGCGGTGCAGCCCGCCCAGCCGCGCGAACTCGGCATTCTCCAGGCCCGGAATGGTCTTGAACACCGCCACCTGTTCGGCATATTTCAGCTTGGTCTGGAACCCGACAATATTATACAACGTTCCCAATGCGTTATCCTGCCGAAGCTGAACCACTGCATGAGCTTTGACAGTGGGGTTGTGGGAATTGGTCAGTCCCATCGGTTTCATGGGGCCATGGCGCAAGGTTTCCGGCCCGCGCTCGGCCATCACCTCAATGGGAAGGCAGCCGTCGAAATAGGGCGTATCCTTTTCAAAGTCGCGGAACTCGGTTTTCTCGCCCGCCAGCAATGCGGCGATGAAGGCGTCATACTGCGCCTTGTCCATCGGGCAGTTGATGTAGTCCTTTCCCGTGCCGCCGGGGCCAACCTTGTCATAGCGCGACTGAAACCAGGCTTTGCCCATGTCGATCGAGTCCCGGTAGACGATGGGCGCAATGGCATCGAAAAAGGCCAGGCCCGCCTCGCCCGTGAGCGCGCCAATGGCGGCGGCGAGTTTTGGCGAGGTGAGCGGGCCGGTCGCGATGATCACGTTCTCCCAGTCCTCAGGCGGAATGGTTTCAACCTCGCCACGCTCAATGGTGATGCGCGGGTGTGCCGAAATCCGCGCTGTGACCTCTTGCGAAAAACCGTCCCGGTCCACCGCCAGCGCGCCGCCAGCGGGCACCTGATGCCGCCCTGCCACATCCATGATGAGCGAGCCCGCCAGCCGCATTTCCTCATGCAGCAGGCCCACGGCATTCTGGTCCTTGTCATCAGAGCGGAAGGAGTTGGAGCACACAAGCTCGGCAAAGCCGTCTGTCTTGTGAACTTCAGTCTGCCGCGGCCCCCGCATCTCATGCAGGATCACGTCTGCGCCCGCCTGTGCCGCGGCCCAGGCGGCCTCTGAGCCTGCCATGCCGGCGCCGATGATATGAATGGGGTTTGTCATATTCGGGCTTATGCGGCTTTTGAATCTGCGGCGCAAGCTTTGCCGCCCTTGTCTAACCAGTGCACATCGGGCATGCAGGAATCATGCTTTGCGCCTACGGATTTGCCCAGAACGCCCTTGTTGAACACCCCGCCGATGCGCCGGACGCGGTGCTGAAGAAATCTGTCTGGCTTGACCTGGTGGAACCCAGCTTCGAGGAAGAAAAGCGGGTGGAAGAGGCCCTCGGCTTCGACATTCCCACCCGTGGCGAATTGGAAGAGATCGAGGCCTCCAGCCGCCTCTACCAGGAAGACGGCGCCACCTTCATGACGGCAAACCTGATCCGCCGGGGTGAGGAAGACCGGCCGGAATCCTCGGCCGTCACCTTCATCATCAAGGGCGGGCAGCTGATCACCATCCGCTATCACCACCCCCAGGCCTTCCCGCAATATGTGAAGCAGGCCATGCGCCAGGCCAGCGGCAGTGATGCCTGGAGCGTGTTCATCAGCCTGATCGAGGCGGTGGTGGACCGCGCCGCCGACCATCTCGAGCGCGTTGGCCAGATTGTTGATGACACATCGAGGCAGGTGTTCTCCACCTCCTTCATCCGCAAGGCCGAGCCCGCGCGCCGCAAGCGCAAGCCAAAGAACCTTGAGGCGCTGTTGGGCAAGGTGGGCGAGGAAGGCGATTTCACCTCCAAGATGCGTGAAAGCCTCGTTTCCATCTCGCGCATGATGGCCTTTGCCCAGGCCGTGGTGGACAACCAGCCCAATGGCAAGCCGCGGCGCGAGGCGCTGGCCCGCATCAAGATCGTCCAGCGCGACATTCTCTCTCTCACCGATCACTCGACTTTCCTGTCCGGCAAGATTTCCTTCCTGCTGGATGCCGTGCTGGGCATGATCTCGATTGAGCAGAACAACATCATCAAGATCTTCACCGTGGCCTCGGTGGCCTTCCTGCCGCCCACGCTGGTGGCCTCGGCCTATGGCATGAATTTCAAGGCCATGCCGGAGCTGGATTGGGCCTGGGGCTACCCCTATGCCATCATCCTCATGGTGGCCTCGGCGGTGGTGCCGATCCTCTATTTCAAACGCAAGGGCTGGTTCTGATCCAGCCGTGCCAGTATAAGCGCGCCATGAATTATCTCATCGTTTTCCTGGGCGGGGGCCTTGGCGCGGCGGCCCGCTATGGCATGAACATCGGCGTGGCCCGTGTGGCCGGAAGCGCCTTTCCCTGGCACACCATGGTGATCAATATCACCGGGTGTTTCATCATGGGGGCGCTTACCGAATTGATGGCCCCGCGGCTGAACATCTCGAATGAAATGCGCCTGTTTCTCACCACCGGCATTCTGGGCGGCTACACCACCTTTTCAGCCTTCGCGCTGGATTTCGCGCTGCTCATGGAGCGGCGGGATGCAGCGGGTGCGGCCGCCTATGTGCTGGCTTCAGTGGGCCTGTCGCTCATCGCCTGTTTCATTGGCCTGTGGCTGGTGCGGACGCTGGCGGCATGAGCGAGGTGAAGCGCCATGAGGTCGCTGCCGACGAGGACGGCATGCGCCTGGACAAGTGGTTCAAGATCCACTTCCCGCAGGTAACCTTCGCCTATCTCAACAAGCTCACCCGAACGGGCCAGGTGCGCGTGGGGGCAGGGCGTGTGAAAACCAACACCCGCCTCGCCAAGGGCCAGGAAATCCGCGTGCCGCCGCTGGCCTTCGACAAGCGCCCGGCCGATGCCCCGAAGGAGAACATCGCCCCGCTGACGCCGAGGGAGCGCGAGCTCTTTCACTCCATGCTGCTGCTCGAGGACCAGGATATCTTCGTGCTCAACAAGCCTTCGGGCTTTGCCGTTCAGGGCGGCACCAAGACCCATATGCATCTGGATGGCCTGTTGATGGGGCTGGGGGTTGAGCTGGGGGAGCGGCCGCTCTTGGTTCACCGGCTGGACCGCGACACCTCCGGCGTCATCGTGATTGCCAAGCGCCGCGCTGTCGCCGCCAGCCTGGGCAAGCTCTTCGCCACCCGCACGGTCAAGAAAACCTATTGGGCTGTGGTCAAGGGCGTGCCCAGCCCGGCGCAAGGAAAGATTGACGTGGCGCTGATCAAGGCCCGCAGCGAGGAGGGCGACAGGATGCGCGCCTCCAAGCCCGGCGAGGAAGAGGATGAGCAACGCGCCATCACCCAATATGCGGTTCTCGACAAGGCGGGAAAGCTGGCAAGCTGGGTTTCCCTGAAACCACTCACTGGCCGGCAACACCAGCTTCGCGCCCACATGAACCACATCGGAACGCCCATTCTGGGCGACAACAAATATGGCGGGGACATTGACTTGCTTGAAGGCATCGCCAACCGGCTGCACCTGCATGCCCGCCGCATCCAGTTTCCGCACCCGCGCGGCGGCGTGGTGGATGTGACGGCACCTCTGCCACCCCACATGACCGAAACTTTCGCCACCCTTGGCTTTGACGCGGGCCGCTTTGATGACTGACGAGACTGAAGACCAGCGCTGGCAGCGCCTGAGCCGTGACAGGGTGGAGCGCCCCCTGCCCAAGCGTTTCTACAAGGAAGTGAGCGTGGGCGAGGGTGGGGCCATCCTGCTTGATGGCCGCCCGG
>JAGWTZ010000060.1 GCA_028868695.1 Alphaproteobacteria bacterium
AGAGACGATTAACCGGGCGCTGAAACTCACAAACACACTTCGAATTCAGGGGCCGCCGCCGGTAAACCACTCCGGCGGCGGCATATGGCAAGGCAGGAGACAGACCCGGCCACAATTCTTGCGCCCACCCAGGGGGCTGGGGTTTCCATCAGCGCAAGAAACTCTACAAACCATTCTATGTGCCGCCCCACCCTAAGGGCGGGGCGGCACGCCGGCGGGCAAACCCGGCTATTCACCCTCTCCCTGAAAGGGGCCGAGAGGGTGAAACCCGTTCCGGCGCCTTAGACGCCGGGATTCAGATACCAGCTGCGATATTCGACAAAGCCGGCGGTGAAATCATGCATCACCCTGAAACCAATGCCGGCGCTTTCGAACTCGATCTGGCCATCAACCAGGGGGCCTGCATTCCCATCCAAATAGGCATGGGCAACGCCTTCGCCACTGGCCGGATCAGCCACCAGATACCAGCGATTGTCAGTGATCCGCGGTTCCACCAAAACCTTGAGGCGGGTGAAAGGATTGACTTGATCAACCACCACCGGCTGGATGCTGGTCACCAGCTTTTCGGCCTGGGTTTCGAGTGCAGGTCCCACCACCAGGAAGGCCGGGTTATAACCCACCAGGCCACCCTCGGGCGTTTTTTGCTCGCGCATGGCCAGGCGGGCGGCGCTGAGGCTATCCACCGTTGGGGCAGACCCGCTGCTGGCGATGTTGTTGTGGCTTGTGTGGAATGTGGGGTTGCCATCCTCAAAAGTGGCACCATGGCCGCTATTTGCATTCAACAGCCCCACAAAGTTTTCAGCTTCGTAGATTGCTGCGGCGCGGCCAGCGATGACAAAGAAATTGCTGAGCGCACCCAGATCATCGTTCACCATCACCTCACGGGTGACTTTCAAGATCTTGCCGGCAGTCTTGAGCTTCATCTGTGTTTTTGATTCACTCAGATGGCCGTAGTTGAAATTACCACCCTCAACCTTCTCCTCAAGCTTGAAGGAGTCATCCAATAAAACCAGGCGGGACCGCGGCCGGAAGTCCGGCAGGTTCTTTTCAACGCTGACTGTTTTCAGAGGCGAAAGCGCGAGGTTGTAGCTTTGCGCCAAATATCGGTTTGCCGCCGAAGTCAGCATGTTGGGGAGATCGCTGGTGGAAAGCGATGCCGCACGGGTGATAATGCTTTGCGTCGAAGCAAAGCGGCTAACCCGCTCGCCCGCATTTTCAAGTGCCAGCTCGGCTGCAGCTCGCAAGGAGAGGCCCTTGTAAGGCTTGGCGCCATCGCTGAGAACATGGCCCGGATTGGTGCGGGCAAAGAGCGCTTCGCCAACGTATTCGGCGGTTGCCATCGGACCCGCACCCATGGGAGCAATCGATGTGTTGAAATTCCGGGTGGGGATTTTTTCTTCCTTGACGGCAAGGTGATCAAGCACCGCGGTGCGGAAGCTTTCCAGGTTGTTTTCGTGCGCCTCCAGTAGGTCAAGGGCATCGTTGCCCTCGATCTTGTGGCGGCGCAGAATTTCGTTCGCCTGGCGCATGAAACTCGGTTTGCCACCAGAGCCGGGGGCGGGCTGTGTCTGCAGAATATCCATTGGAGGTTCCTTTCTCGTTGCAGGGGCACTTCTCGAAACAATTTGGGCATTCGGATCCGCGCCCAGGGCAACCACGCTGATTTCCATCGGCGTCCAGCGCGTGGCCGTTCGGACCTCAATGTTGTTTTCTTCGGTGATGGTCATTTCATCGATGCGATAGCCAACGCTCACGTTGTTCAACACGCCGGCCTTGATCTTGCCGGTGGATTCGTCGGTGGCATCACTGGTGCCATCGGGCGGAAGGTCGGCGCTGATCATGAGCCCGGCGGGCGTCACGCGGCCGCTGACAACGGTGCCGATCACCCCGCTGGTGTTGAAAAAATTGTGGCTGTCGAGCAACGGCATGCGGCCCGAGTTGATAAATTCCATGTTGATCGCGGCGGCGCTGGTGTCGAGGCGTTCAATGTATTTGCCGCCCCAGCCATCTGAACGGACCACATCGGCGCCGGTGCTGGCGAGGATTTCGATGCGGTGGGAAGTGCCGGCGGTGGCGGGCTGCACCGCGGCATCGCGGCGCATGAGTTTCAGAGGGGCGTTCATTGGATGGATTCCTTTTTCAGATTCAAAACAGCAAAACTGCCGCAGCCAAAGGCAAAGAAAACGGTTTCAGGCCCGGTTTTGAAGTGTGCTAGAAACTCCCGCGTGGTCTTGAGGTTGAGGCCAGTCTCGGCTTCAAAACCATCATCCCAAGCCGCCTCTTGATCTTCATCCGCGCAGTGCAAGGCCAGGAAGCGCTTAAGCTCCAGAGAAAACCCACCGCCAACGAAGCCATGAAACTCCCGGCGGGAGAGGGCCGTCCTGTCGCGGTAGGCCTCGAAGGCCCGATAGAACATTTTTCGCCGGTGCCAGCTTTCGGATGGCACCAGGTTTGGCTGGGCGCAGGCTGCGAAAAGATGCATCACGCGGGCAAAGGGATGCTGGGCAAGCATGTCAGTCCTCGATTTTTGAAAACCGCATTCCAAAGAAGCGGAGGCCCAGACCTGCAGCGCGCTCATCCATTTTGCGCACCAGGCTTGAGAGGTTCACGAATTGGCCGCGCGACCACCAATCCGAGCTCTTGATGCCGCGCCAGCTGCCGTCCTTGGCAAAGGCGCTGCGAAACTCGGACATGTCCGAAGCAATTTCGGTGAGGGTGCCGACGAAGACGTGGAAATCAAATTCCCATTCTTCGCTGGTGATGCCCTGTGCAGAATTGCCGTAGCCCAGCCGTGCGCCGCGGCGCTGCTTTGAAGCTTCAACGGGAATGTTTTTTCCCTCATCCGGGAAAGCCACAAACGCGAAATAATCACCGAATGCGCCCGTGTCGCCGTCGAACACTTTCCTGCAGTGTGCTGAGATTTGCAGGCCGTCGATGATTCCAGCAGCAATGTGAGCAACATCGCGAATGAGACGGCCGCCAACACGCTTGGTTGAACTCGTCAGTTCCTTCATCAAGGCCAACTCGGTCACATTCATCAGGTCAAACCGCGCCCAATCATCACCATTGGCACGGCTGGAAATCTGGACGCGCTTACCGAGTTCGGTATCCGCCAGCATGCTTGAGCAAAGGGCGGGGGTGATATTGGCAATCACCGCGGCAGGTGACTTGGTGATTTTGCCTTCCGTATCCACAGATGCCATAGTTGTTTTTCCTAAAAAGCCTTTGTTTGAGTCGAAAACGATGATGAAAATCTATAGATGGTTTGCGAAAAAGTCAAATTTACGTCATTTTTGTTGTGAATCAGCGAGTTACTGAGGTTCAAAATCAGCCAGCGGCCACATATCTCAGGCCGCTGGCTGATTTTCCTATGACTTGACTCGTTCACCAGGCATCGCGGCGTGGCCCCGCAGTTGGTCAAGCAACTTGAGCAGCGCTATCTCGTTCCAATTGAGTTCGCCCGGCTCGATCATTTCGCAAATCACCGCAAGCTTGAGTTCGATAAATGCAGGCGAGGTGCTCGGGCTGGCCATCACTTCATCGGCCACCTCACACTTGGCATTGCAGGCCTTTTCAAATTCACCTTCCAACCGCGCGAGAACAACCCGAACCCCGGCAAGCGAAGCCTCATATTTTTCCAGAGCCGCCAGCCGGGTTGCTTTGCGTTCATCCGCATTTTCCCTCCGCCAGTGGACATCGCGCTCATAGGCCTGATCAATCTCGGCGCACCTCATCACCCAATGCCGCCGCACGCTTCCTGAAATATCCATCTCGCGCGCCAGCAACTCCGGTGGCACTTCCACCTCAATCGGCGCGATACGGTCAGCCTCTGCCTCACAGGCGGCCGAAGCCTTCGCCATGGCGTCGAGCGAGGCTTGCCAGCGCTGGCGCAGGCCATCGCAAAGCGCCTCGTCATCGGCAGCGCTGTGAAGGGCAGGGGCGCCCAGGACGGGCAAGGCCCCCGGCGGCAGTTGCCCACGCCCACCCGCTTGAGCTATGCGATTTTGAGATACGTCAACCATTTTTATGCTCCCTTGGTTGAGTCAACCACAATTGGTCAACCCTAATGAAAAATGTGGTATCTGGATACCCCACGCGCTCTCGCCGCCCGTGTAGTCCTGGCCTGGGGAAGGACCCGAGATTTCAGGTGGCCGCTGAGTGGTCCGATGCCTTTTCGCCGCGCCGGCTTTGTCTTTTTCAAACACGTTGGGGCGAATAGTTTGATTGGGATGATGTTGGGAAGATCGTTGGGAACGATAAGTTACTGATCTAATTAAGAAAGTAACGCAGGGAATAAGATGTAAGGGGTTTAGAAGTTCATACACGCACGCGCATAACAGCGCGGCCACCTTTAACCTTCCCACGCAAGCTTTCCTTCCCAATCCTTTTGAAATCAATCGGATGCAGGCGGGAAGGTGTTTTGTGATCGCTCCCAATTGGGAGGCCAGCCGTCTACTGGTCGCTTGCGTCATACGCCTGCCCCTCGAAATCGCTCACGCTCTTTGTCAGTGAAATGCCCAGATAGTAGATGCCGCTGGATTTGAGGCGCTGGATACCGTGCTCGACAAGGCCACGGGAAAAGGCCTTGGCACTCCAAGGCTTCTCACCCATCGCTGCAGCCCACCGCAGATAGACGGCCCATAGATCCCGGCCCGCCACACGCGCCCGAACCTCGGGCGGCGCGGCAGAGGTGCAGTCCCGAATGAATTGCCCGATCGGATCCGAGTCCTCGCGGTAATCAGCTGTAGCGGTGACAACTTCGGCCGGCGGCTCAAGGCCTCGCTCGAGAAAGCTCATAAGGCCATCGAGCAGCCGATTGAGAATGCCGCTGGCCTCATCCTTGAGTTTGTCGCCTAGATAGGGATCGCGCCGCTCGGCTGGGATGATCACGCTAAATGGCACAAGCAACAGGCGCGCCCAGATACCCTCGTCTGTGCCATCAATGCGCGGCTTGTGATTGCCCTGCATAGAAAGCTTGAAGTGAGGTTTGAACTCGAAAAAGTCGCGGTTCAAATGCCTGGCACGAAGCGGCTCACCTCCGGTAACGAGCTTGATCAGGCTTTCCGCAAGTTTGGCGCCCTTTTCCGGCTCACTGGTGCGAAGGCACCTGACATTTGGGAGGCTGGCTATATCAGGCGAGGCATCGCCACCGCGGCGCGCGCGGCCCTGGTCCAGGAAGCTTTCAATCGGGATGGATTGGCAGTATTCGCCCATCACGAAGGCCCAGGCATCCATCAGTGTGCTTTTGCCGTTACGGCCGATCCCATACCAAAACGAAATGCGGGCCACAGGAATTGCCGAGAAACTCACGCCGCCCCAGGCATGAAGATGCCGCCACATGCCATCGCTAGGCTGTACCTCGTTGAAGAAACGGTCATAGGCCGGCGAGGTAGCCTCATGATCATAGGTGGCATTGGCAATTTTGGTGATGAGGTCTTGCCGCTGGTGGGGATCGAGGCGGATTTTTGCCTCCCCGGCTTCAAGCCAGAGTCTCAGCGTTCCGTTCTGCACGTTAATTGCCAGCGGTTCACGGTCAAAGGCATTGGGTGATGATGTCAGATAGGGCCGCGCCATCCTTGCAATGCAGCTGACATGCGCGGCAGATTGGGAGGCAAAGCACCAGGCGGCTAGGCGGTCAGAGTGGCGCACTATTTTGCCGCTGGGCTTGACCTCGAAAACAGGATCGATATCCGATCGGAACTTGCCACCGTCATAGTCGTTGGAAAGCGAACTCAGGGCCGCGGCCTCGAGTGCGATATTGTTGACCACATCATGCACTGCCCGGTTCAATATCGCCTCTGCCTCTCGGCTGTTCCAGCGTTTGCCATCCCAGGCCATCCAGCCCCATTGATCGACAAACTTGAAATCATGCCCGAACCGGGCGACGAAGCGGCTGACGTTGCCGAGGTCCGTCATCGGAAATTCGGCGCAACGAAGGTCCAGGCTATCCCATGGCAAAGGGCCTTGCTCTGCCGTCCCCGATGTGGCGTTGGCGAGCCCTTCCTCCACGAGGTCAGCAATCAGTTTTGCGGCATTGCCACTCATCGCCAAGCACGCCTCTGGCGCACCGAACTAAGCGATTTCGGCTGCGGCAGTCCTTGTTTTATTGAGGGCAGGGGGTTCAAAGCTCAGGTCCCGCTTCTATTGATTTTTGCGAAAAAAGAGTGCCGTAAAGGCGGGGCAAAACGCAAAAAAAGGCTTATGATTCAATGATGCCAACAACCGGGGTGGGGCAGTGCAAGCATTTGATCCGTAAGGTATTAGGTGAAACTTCATCGCCCACCATCCTTCCGGAAATCTTGTATCCGCCACCCCAGCGCCTATATCCTATGCGCGAGGGGAACCTGTGACGTGAAGAACCCATATGACATTCTGGGCGTGGCCAAAACCGCATCGGCGGATGACATTCGCACCGCCTATCGCAAGCTGGCCAAGAAGCTGCACCCGGACCTGAATCCCGGCGATGCCAAGGCCGAGGAAAAGTTCAAGGAAGCCAGCAGCGCCTATGACCTGCTCTCAGACAATGAGAAGCGGGCCAAGTTCGATGCCGGCGTGATCGACGCCGCCGGCAACGAGAAGCCGCAACCGCGCCAATATTACCGCGACTATGCCGGGGCCGCCGCCGGGCAGGGCCGGGGGCGTTATGATTCTGCCGCAGGCTTTGAAGATTTGGGCAGCATGGACGACATCTTCGCCCAGATGTTTGCGCAACAGGCGGAAGCCCGCCGCAATGCAAGGGGCGCTGACGTGCACTACCGCCTGACTGTTCCATTCCTCGATGCCGTCACCGGTGCCAGCCAGCGCCTGACCTTGCCTGATGGCTCCACCATTGACGTTAAAATTCCGGCGGGCATTGAAACCGGCAAGTCCATCCGCCTCAAGGGCAAGGGCCAGCCGAGCCAGGGCAGCGGCGGGCCGGGCGATGCGCTCGTCGAAGTCACTGTCCAGCCCCATGCCTTCTTCAGCCGCGAGGGCGATGACCTGCTGCTGGAACTGCCTGTGACCATCCGCGAGGCGGCCCTGGGTGGCGCAGTCAAGGCCCCAACTGCGACTGGCGCGGTGATGCTCAACATACCGCCCGGCTCGAACAGCGGCACGCAATTGCGCCTCAAGGGCAAGGGCGTGGCAGGGCGCGGCGACCAGCTTGTGCGCCTGCGCGTGGTCTTGCCGAAGCGGCCCGACCAACAGCTCAATGATTTCCTCAAGTCCTGGACACCAAGCGCGGAGGATGACCCGCGCCGGGAGATGCAGTCATGATTCTCAAGCGCACCGAGTTCATCACCCGCGCCAACATTGATGAGCAGACGCTCGAAACCTGGCTGTCGGAGCAGTGGCTGATGCCCGAGACGCAGGCAGAGGCTGAGGCCTTCACCGAGGCTGATCTGGCCCGCGCCCAGCTGATTCAGGAACTGCGTGGCCAATTGGGCGTCAACGAAGCGGGCATCGATGTGGCCCTTCATTTGCTGGACCAGATTCACGGCCTGCGCCGCGCCGTGGCCGGCATCGCCGCCCGCAAAACCCGGCTTTGACCAAGATCAATGCGGCCCCAATGGCCGCGCATAAAGTCTCCATCCACAAGGAGACTTTGAATGAGCCATTTTCACGCTGTTGTTTGGATTGACCACAAGGAAGCCAAGGTCTTCCATTTCAACAAGGATGAAGCCGACAAGGTGGCGGTGAAGGCTGGCGACACATCGCACCTTCGTCACCATGCCAATGTGACCGGCAGCAGCCACGCCAAGACCAGCGAGGCCTATCTCCATGAAGTGTGCCACGCCGTGGCGGATGCTGGCGCCATTCTGATCACTGGGCCCGGCGTCGCCAAGACGGAGCTGATCCACCACATGCACAAGCATGATCCGCAAGTGGCCAAGAAGGTGGCGGCCATTGAAACGGTGGATCACCCAACGGACGGCCAGTTGCTGGCCCATGCCCGCAAATATTTCAAATCCGCTGATTTGGAGACACCGCAAATCCAACGTTGACGGCACTCGGGCGGGGGCAAAGGGAAACCCCGGGGTTGGGAGGCCCCGGGGTTTTCTGTTGTGTGGTTTTGACTGCGTGGGTTCAGGGTACGTTGCGCACCGCGCCCTTGGCGGCGGATGTGGCGAAGGCGGCATAGGCGCGCAGCGCCGTTGTCACCTTGCGCGGGCGCGCCTTGGCTGGCGTGTAGGCCGCCTTGCCGCGCGCTTCCTGGGCAGCCTTGCGCTTGGCCAGCACATCATCAGCGACAGCGAGGTGGATGGTGCGGTTGGGAATGTCGATGTCGATCCGGTCCCCCGGCTCCACCAAGGCAATGAGCCCACCTTCCTCGGCTTCAGGCGAGGCGTGGCCGATCGAAAGCCCCGATGTGCCGCCTGAGAAGCGTCCATCGGTGATCAGCGCGCAAGCCTTGCCCAGGCCCTTGGACTTGAGATAGCTGGTTGGATACAACATTTCCTGCATGCCCGGCCCGCCGCGCGGACCCTCATAGCGGATGACAACCACATCGCCGGCCTTCACATCGCCATTGAGAATGCCTGCCACCGCAGCGTCCTGGCTTTCAAAAACCACGGCAGGGCCGGAGAATTTCAAGATGGATTCATCCACGCCAGCCGTTTTGACGATGCAGCCTTCCAGGGCCAGATTGCCCTTCAGCACGGCAAGCCCACCGTCCTTGGAGAAGGCATTGTCCACCGAGCGGATGGCGCCCTTGGTGCGGTCCAGGTCCAGGCTGTCCCAGCGCCGCGATTGTGAGAAGGCCGTCTGCGAAGGCACGCCGCCAGGGGCTGCCATGAAGAATTCACGCACGCTTTCCGAATTGGTGCGGCCAATGTCCCAGCGGTTGATGGCATCAAGCAGCGACTTTGAATGCACAGTGGGCACCTCGCCGTGGATCAGCTTGCCCTTTTCCAGCTCACCGAGGATCGACATGATGCCGCCGGCGCGGTGCACGTCTTCCATGTGCACATCGCTTTTGGCCGGGGCCACCTTGCAGATGCACGGCACGCGGCGCGAAAGCCGGTCAATGTCATCCATTGTGAAATCAATGCCGCCTTCATGCGCGGCTGCAAGAATGTGCAGCACCGTGTTGGTGGAGCCACCCATGGCAATATCCAGCGTCATGGCGTTTTCAAAGGCCTTGAACGAGGCGACATTGCGCGGCAGCACGCTTTCGTCATTCTGCTCATAATAGCGCCGCGCGAGGTCAACGATCAGGTGCCCAGCCTCAAGGAACAGGCGCTTGCGGTCACCATGCGTGGCAAGGGTGGAGCCATTGCCCGGCAGCGAGAGGCCCAAGGCTTCCGTCAGGCAGTTCATGGAATTGGCCGTGAACATGCCGGAGCAGGAGCCGCAGGTGGGGCAGGCGCTGCGTTCGATGGTTTCCACTTCCTTGTCGGAATATTTGTCATCCGCCGCCGCCACCATGGCGTCCACCAGATCCAGCGCCACCTGCTTGCCGGTTTTCTCGGCGATGTATTTGCCGGCCTCCATCGGCCCGCCGGAAACAAACACGGCAGGAATGTTGAGCCGGATGGCTGCCATCAGCATGCCGGGGGTGATCTTGTCGCAGTTGGAGATGCACACCATCGCATCCGCGCAATGGGCGTTGACCATGTATTCCACGCTGTCGGCGATGATCTCGCGCGAGGGCAGGGAATAGAGCATCCCGTCATGGCCCATGGCGATGCCGTCATCCACCGCGATGGTGTTGAACTCCTTGGCCACGCCGCCCGCCGCCTCGATCTCGCGGGCCACCAACTGGCCGAGGTCTTTCAGATGCACATGGCCGGGAACGAACTGTGTGAACGAGTTCACCACCGCGATGATCGGCTTGCCGAAATCATGGTCCTTCATGCCGGTGGCGCGCCACAATCCGCGTGCGCCCGCCATGTTGCGGCCATGGGTGGTGGTTCTGGAACGGTAAGTGGGCATGTTGCAATTTCCTCGCTTTCCCGGGCTTTTAGACAATATGCGCCGCCAGTGAAAGATTACAAATCGCGGATGGGGCTTGAAGCAGCGTCATGGCCTACCCACGTTTTCCCTACCCTGAAAAGGAGGGGGCAGTATGAACACTCAATCTTACGCTTATGCCGAGGGTGGAGAGCGGCAACGTTTCTCCGGCTGGCAGCGCGCCGAGCGCAAGCCGTGGTCGGTTTACGAGATCGGCGCGGTCATCGGCGGTTTCGCCATTTTCTGGCCGCTGGGCCTCGTGGCCCTCTATCTGAAGCACCGCAAAGGCGAAATCTGGAAAGGAGCCTCTGACATGCAAGCCCCATGGAGCACTTGGAAATCCCCGCAGGATGCGGCCGAGGCCGTTTCCGGCTGCTGCAGCTCCTGGAAGCGCGGCTGGCAATCCAAGTCCTGGCAGGGCTTTGTTCCCACGGGAAACCACGCCTTCGATGAATACCGCAAGGCCAAGCTTGATGAGCTGGAAGCGCTGCGCCGCAAGCTGGATGAAGAACGCGCCGCCTTTGACGAATTCCTCGCAAAGCTGCGCAAGGCCAAGGACCGCGAGGATTTCGAGCGCTTCATGGCTGAAAAGAACGCCCCTAAGACGCAGGACTGATCCCCCGCCAGTCCCCCCTTGCGTCGCCCTCCCTTGCCCCAAGCTAGGGAGGGTTTTTTGTGCCGTGGTGGCAGCCTATTCGAGATAGACCGAAGCCGTGCGCCGGATGCGGCTCACCACCATTTGGGCAAACAGCAGGAACAGCAGGCCTGTTACGGCCCCGGTGAGATAGAGCCACAGCACGTCGCCTAAGCCATAGCCATCCGCCAGCCCGAGGAACCGGGCGCCATTGAAATAGGGCAGAAAGCCGAAGCTCTCGGGAAGGAACTTGGCATAGCGCATGGCGAGATAGGGCAGCACCAGGTTCAGCATGGAGGTCAACGCCTTCACCTGCTTCAGCTGGAACTCAAACACCGCGTTGAAGCTCATCACCGCGCAGCAAACAAACAGCGTGGCCCCCGCCACCAGCCAGAAGGCCAGCTTGAAGGCGCCCAGCAGCCCAAACCAGGCGAGTGGCCCAAAGTAGAGCACGATCATCGACGCCAGCGTGATGCAGGCAGAAGCGAAGCTCTTGGCAAAGATGATGCGCAGGGGCGGTTGGGTGGAGTTGAAGATCAGCTCCATGCGCCCGGTCTTGTTGGTGGTGTATTGCCAGTTGGCCATGATCGTTTCGGCATAGAGAAACGAAAACAGGATCATGCCTTGCACGCGTGAAAGGTTGTCCGGCGTGGCGTCAATCACATAGACGCCGCGGCTGACATAGGCGCTGTAATAGACGGCTGCAAAGCCTGCAAAGGCCGCCATGAACGTGTTGGTCAGGCGCTCAAAGATCACGCGGAAAAACAGCATGCGGATCAGCGAGAATTCAAAGGCAATGAGGCGGAAAAGGGTTTTCATATGCGCCTCAGCCAATGGCAACCGTGCGTTCGGTGATGATGTCGAGCAACTGGTGGTCGTGCCTGATCAGGAAATCCTTCAGCCCATCCAGCGAAACATGATGCATCGTCCCATCCTTGAGCCGCGCAATCACGCTGCGGGTGAAGCGCGCACGCCTGGGGTCTATTTGCTCAAACCTGTCTTCCGTGTTCTTGACGATAAGGGTGGTGGCCTTTTCCAGCAGCTTTTCCGGGCTGTGGGTGGCGAGAATGATGGCAGCACCATCGGCGCGCTTTTCTTCCATCACGGCTTGCACCAGCTGTTCGCCTTCATAGTCGAGGCCGTTGTTGGGTTCATCCAGCAGGATGGATTTGAACCGCGTGGCCATCAGGAAGGCGAGGAAAACCCTTGCCTTCTGTCCCTTTGAGAATTTGCCTGCTACGGTGGGCAGAAGGGCGCCCGCCCCGCAGCGCTCCAGCGCGTCGATGCTGGCCGCGCGGCCGGGCAGGTCATGATCAAAATAGGCACAGAGATAGTGGAAGTTCTCCAGCGGCGTCAGCTTCGGGTCCAGCTGATTTTCAATATCAGTGATGCAAAACAGCGGCCGGTCTGCCGTGATCTTGCCGCCATGCAGGGAAACCGATCCCGCGATCAAGCGAAGAAGCGTCGTCTTGCCAAAGCCATTGGGCCCGGTGAGCAGTGCGAGCTCGGAATCCTGAAGGCGGATGGTCTCGCTTCGCACCTCGACGGTGCGTTTTTTTCCAACCAGTTTGCGATAGGCGTTTTCAATCAGGATCATGGGCGGCTCAGCGCCGGCACCATGGCCTACTGGCTGTTAACAAGCCGTTCCACCAGAAGTGCCATTTTTTCCTTGTCCACATTGGCAAAGGCAAAGCGCAGGAAATTTTCCTGCCCGGGGCCAAACATCGAGCCCGGCAGGCACAGCACATCATGCTGCTGCGCCAGCCTCTTGGCCACATCCTTCGAGGCCTCGCCCGTGAAAGGGTGCTGCACATAGGCAAAATAGGCCCCGCTGCTCACCAGCCGGAATTTGAGGCGCGGGTCGCTGAAGGCCTCGCGCAGCGCTGCCAGCCGGCCTGCCATTAGCTGGCGCTTTTCCTCTTTCCATTGGTCAAGCTGGGTAAGCGCAAACACCACGGCGCGCTGGGTGATTTGCGGCGGGCAAATCGTCATGCAATCCAGCACCTTGGCCGCTTCATGCAGCAGCTTGGGCCCCGCCACCAGCGCGCCAAGCCGGTATCCCGCCAGCGCGTAGATCTTGGAGAAGGAGAAGAGCTGGATCAGCGTTTCATCCCATCCATCCCGCTGCAAGATGCCATGGGCAGGCGCGTGGCCGGGGCGGAAATCCTTGTATGTTTCGTCAATGATCAGCGCGATGCCGCGCCGCTTCGCAAGTTCGTAGAACTCCTCCAAAACCTGCGGCGGATAGATCGCACCTGATGGGTTGTTGGGCGAACACAGCATTATCGCCTTGGTGCGGCCATCAATTGCCGCCTCAGACTCCTCAACAGAAGGCGCGCCACCCGCCGCAAAGGCATTCACCGGCTTGATGGCAACACCCATCATGCGCAACCACATTTGGTGGTTGAAATAGAAGGGCGCGGGCATCACCACATTGTCGCCCGCCTGGGCCAGAACCATGATGGCCGCGGCAAAGGCCTGGTTGCAGCCGGTGGTGATGGCCACCTGCCGTGCCGCCACAGGTGCGGCATAGTCAGCGCTCAAATGCCGGGCAAAACCTTCGCGCAATTCGGGAATGCCGAAAATGTCTGTGTAGCCGCCCGTTCCCGGCTCAAGCGCAAGCCGGGCAATTTCCTGTTGCAGGGCAGGGGCAGGCGGATAGCTCGGCACCGCCTGGCACATGTTGAGCAATTCCTTGTCGCTCTTGCGCCCCGCAAGCCAGCCAAAGGCCTCGGCAATTGGTGGAAACTCGGTTTCAGCCACCCGCTGCGCAAATTCCTGCATTGTCAGTCATCCTCTTGGAAACGCGAATTGTTTAGGGCAGAAGGAAGGGGATGAATAGTTCCAGTATCGAAAAACTGCTGAAGGCCCGCGGCGCCTGGCTGAAGCCGGTGCGCGGTGAGGCCGCCCATGCGCAAGCCCGCGCCGGGCTTTCCCGGCTGATCGCCGATGACTATGCAGGCTTCGAAGCACTGCGTGACAGGCTTTTTCAACTGGAACACATGGAAAGCGCGGAGGAGGCCCGCGGCCTTTTGGACGCGCCTGATCTGGCCGCCTTCCACGCTGCGCTGCGCCAGGCGGGCCTTGGGCTGGGAACGGCAGCCAACCCGCTGGCGGTGGATGCCCGCACCCGGCGCTATCTTTCCGGCGGCTGGCTGGAAGAACTTGCCTGGCTGGCGGCCATTGAGGCCGGTGCCCATGAGGCCATCTATGGACAGGTTGTGGGCTGGGAATTCAAGGGCTATTCCGGCGAGAACGAGATAGACCTCATCATGCGCCGCAGTGACAGGCTGAGCTTTGTCTCCTGCAAGGCGCTGCGTTCGGAACTTGACATCAATGACCGCAAGCACCGCAACCGCCTGATGGATGCCGTGCATGAGGCCGATAATCTGGCCGATCATTTCGGCAAGCAGGGCGAGAAGGTCGCCGTGCTGGTGACCACTGACCTTTACGACGAGGTGAAGGACACGCCGCGCTACCAGGCCCTGATGGGCAAGGCCGCGGTGCTGGATGTGCGTCTCATCGCCTTGGAGGAACTGGGCTGGGCCAAGCTGGTCCAGGCCTTGGAGCAATTGATGGTGAGGGAGTAACAGGCCATGAAAGCCATTCGCTTTGAAAAGACCGGCGGGCCGGAAGTGCTGCAGTTCGTGGATGTGGATTTGCCAGCGCCGGCCGCTGGCGAAGTGCGGCTGCGCCACACGGCGATTGGCCTCAATTTCGTGGATACCTATTATCGCTCGGGCCTCTATCCCTCGGCACTGCCTTCAGGCCTGGGCAATGAGGCGGCGGGCGTCATCGAAGCGCTGGGCCCCGGCGTCAAGGGCTTCAAGGTGGGAGACCGCGTCGCCTATGGCACGGGCGCGCTCGGCGCCTATGCCCAGGCCCGCAACATCGGCACGGCGCGGCTTGTGAAGCTGCCCAAATCCATCAGTGATGAAACCGCGGCGGCCATGATGCTGAAAGGCATGACGGTGCGATACCTGTTGCGCGCCACCTATAAGGTGAAGCGCGGCCAGACCATCCTGTTCCATGCCGCGGCGGGCGGCGTGGGCCTCATCTTCTGCCAATGGGCCAAGGCTCTGGGCGTGAAGGTCATCGGCACGGTCGGCAATGCGGAAAAGGCGGCCATCGCGCTGGCCCATGGCTGCACCCATGTGATCGACACCTCAAAGGAAGACATTGTGAAGCGGGTGCGCGAAATCACCGGCGGCGCAGGCGTGCCCGTGGTTTATGACGCGGTGGGGCAGGCCACCTTCAACGCCTCGCTGGATTGCCTGCAGCCGCGTGGCCTGCTGGTGTCCTTCGGCAATGCCTCAGGCCCGGTCAGCGCCTTCAACTTGGGCATCCTGTCGGCCAAGGGCTCGCTCTATGTCACGCGCCCCACGCTGTTCAACTACACATCGAAGGATGAAGATTTCAAGGAAACAGCGCAGGACCTGCTGGACATTGTCAAGAGTGGCAAGGTGAAGATCGTCGTCAACCAGCGCTATCCGCTGGCCGATGCCGCCAAGGCGCATGCCGATCTTGAAGGCCGCCGCACCACGGGGGCCACGGTTCTGATTCCGTGAGTAAGGCGATCAGCTTAGCCGCAGTTGTCCACGGGCAGGGCCGCCAGCGCTGACCATTGCGGGCTGCAAGAGCCCTGCGAGCAGAAGAACTTGCCAATGGTGTTGGCGGGGATCGCATGGGCCATGTTGATGGATTGGCCATTGGCGTCCGACAAGGTTGAAACCACCATGCCCACCAGCTGGCCGCGGTTGTTGAACACCGGGCCACCGGATTCGCCGCGCTGCGTGCCCATGTGCAAAACCAGCGCGTCAGGATAGCCGAATTTGCCATAGGCCACCGGCCGGCCGAAATGCTTGGTTTGCAACGTGCCGATGCGCGCCGTGTCGCCGCCGCCATGCGGCTTGCCCAGCGTGTAGAGAAGATCGCCAGGCGCCAGGCAGCCGGGTGCTGCCGGCATCACCGAATGGCCATTGAAGGCACGCAGTTTGATCAGCGCCATGTCATTTTCAGGATAAAGCGCCAACACCGTGCCGGAATAGATGCGCCCATTGGCGGCCCGCGCGGAAATCTCATTGCCCTTGGCCACGGCCACATGCGCCGCCGTCACCACATAGCCATCGGGCGAAACCACAAAGCCGCTGCCGGAGGTGATGGGCATGGCCGTGTTCTGCGAGGCATTGCCCGATGCCCCGGCGGTTGTCTCGGCCACGGTGAGGGTCACATAGGTTGGCCCAGTGGCGGGCAGAAGGGTGGCCACCGAGGCGGCACCCTGCGGGCCGGCGGCACCCGCGGGCTCGGCATTCTGGTCCAGCGCGATGGGGCGGCTTTCAAGATCAACCGCCTGGTCCGCCACACAGGCGGAAAGCACGAAAGCGGAAAGGCCAAGCAGGAATGCGCGGGAAAAATTCAATGGATGCCACCAGTTGTTGTTGAGGCGTTTAGGCGAAAATCAAGGCCAGAACAAGGAACTCACATGGCCGCCGGGGGAATTATTGCGCCCTGTGGCAAGGTTGCACTTCACCCTACATGGCTGTCACATCGGTGCAGCCCGGGGATCGTCCTATGCTGCTTCAGGGTGTCTCACCGGGCGGGGGCTGATAGCCGTAGTCCTTGAGCTTCACGAACAGCGGCCCCAGGTGTTTCTCATAGTTGCGCCAGCGCCCCACCGATTTGGTGTTGATCGACTGCCGCACCTGATCGCGGCTGAAGGTGCGTACCGACTTGTTGCCCTCAAAGAAGCGCAGGCAGGCATCTTCCCATTCAAGCCCGATGAAATCCAGAATGCGACGCACGTGCGCTTCCGGCTGGGCCACCAGCCCCTCGTAGGAAACATCAAGCATGCTGTCCGGAATCACGTCGCGCCAATGCGCCAGCAGCTTTTCCCGCTGCATGTAGAAATGGGCAAAGCCTTCTTGGCTGAAGGCGAAGCTATAGTCGTGGCTGAAATTGTTCTGATAGGTGGAGATGAAAGTGTCAGCCGGGTGGCGGTTCAGGTTGATGATGCGCGCATTCGGGAAGATCAGGTGAATGTAGCCCGCATCCATGAACTGCGTGGGTGTCTTGTCCACGAGATGGCGGGCCTCGCTGCCGCCGATCATTTCGGCGAGGGTGAGAAATTCCTTCGCCCGCGCCACGAGTTCGCCGCGCATGGCGCTCGAGACCAGCTTCGCCTGGCCGCCTGGCTGGTCATACGCGGCGAGCAAAGTCTGATTCTGCCGCGTGATACGGCCCAGCTCACCAATGCCCGCCGCATGGGAATGGGCGCCAATGATCTGCTCGAGCAGCGTGGTGCCGGAGCGTGGCATGCCCACAACAAACACAGGCTTGCTGCTGGGGCTGGCATAAAGCCGGGTCTTGGAGAAAAGCTCGCCGGCATAGAATGATTTCAGCCGGGCATGGAATTGCTCGATGGCGGCGCGGTCATAGCGCGGGGAATCAAGTTCGCGCGCCTTTTTCCAGCTGGCGAAAGCGTGGTCATAGTCCTTGCTGTTTTCCTGAAGCCGGCCGAGCACGAGATGAAGCTGCGCCTTGTCCGCCGCAGTCAGTGAGCGCGCCTCTTGCACCAGCAGGTTTTCGATGTCTTTGGCAATCGGGCTTTGCGCGTTCTGGCCCTTGGCCTGGGCCAGAAGCACATGGGCAATGACGCGGTGGGCCGGGGCGCTTTTCAGGGGCAGGAAAAGCGCCTCGGCCTCTTGCATGCGGTAGCTGGCGCGCAACAGGTCGGCCAGCAATTTGGTGGTTTCTTCGCGGTCGGCGGCTGGCAGCGGCATCTCCAACGCCTTGCGGAACAGTGTTTCGGCTTCCGCAAGCTTGCCCAGCGCCTGCTGGCAATAGGCCATGTCACTGATGAGTTGCGGTGAATCTGTAAATTTGGCGAGAGCAGCGGTGAGCAACGCGCTCATCCGCTCGAGCAAGCCAAATTCCTGATAGAGCGCGGCAAGGGGGCTGGAATAGTCTGGCATCAATCCGCCCAGCTGCGCGGCCGCCTCGCCAAAGCCCAAGGCATCAAACTTGCGCCCTGCCTGGTAAAGCGTCTGGGCCAGAAAATGATTGGCAAACGCATCGCGCGGAAAGCGCGCCTGAAACGCCTGGGCCGCGGCCACATTCTGAGTATGCTTCCCCGCCCGTTGCGCAGCTTCTGCCTGCTTGCGGGCGAAGGAGTATTCAGAGTTTGGGAGGGCAGATTGCATGCGGCGCTCAATAAGCGTCTGCGTTATCGACGTAAAGCCATGTCTGAAGATGTTGAGAACATCTGCCCCACACGTTTTGCGTGCAGCCAAACGGCCGAAGCGGCCAGCGCGCCTTGCGCGCAATTGAAAACACAACGGCCCACCGAAGCGGCCAGCGCGCGTTGCACGCAACCAAAAAAACGGCCCGCCGAAGCGGGCCGTTCCTCATATTAAATCGCGATCAGATTAGAAGGCGAACTTGGTGAAGAGGGCGCCAACATAGCGGCCATCGATGCCAGAGGCAGAACCAGCCGAGTCATACATGCCTTCGAGGCCGATGGTCAGCTGCTTGACGGGGGTGTAGTAGATGCCAGCGTCAAACTCGGTCCAGTC
>JAGWTZ010000061.1 GCA_028868695.1 Alphaproteobacteria bacterium
TGGCCTTGGTCAGCGGGCGGATCGACTGCATGATCGGCGCGCCATAGGAAATGTTGGGCACGAAATGCCCGTCCATCACATCAATATGCACCCAATCGGCCCCGCCCTTCATGGCGGCATCAACTTCGGCCCCCAGCTTCGAGAAATCGGCGGCAAGGATGGAGGGGGCAATGAGAAGGGGGCGCATTTATTTTTCCGTCATTCCCGCGCAAGTGGGAATCTCTGTTGTGGATGGGTAACGCAGATTCCCGCCTTCGCGGGAATGACGTGTTTTAGGGGAATGCGGCCCCAAAAGCAAAGAGGCCCGCGTTGCCGCAGGCCTCTTCGTTAACCTGTCGCCGTCCCGGGCGATCAGATCAGGCTGGCGAAGTGCACAGCCGTGTCGCTCATGCGGTTGGAGAAGCCCCACTCATTGTCATACCAGGAGAGGATGGAGACGAGGTTGCCCTCCATCACCTTGGTCTGGTCCAGGTGGAACACCGAAGAATGCGGGTCGTGGTTGAAGTCAGATGAGACGTTGGGCTGGTCGGTATAGCCGAGGATGCCCTTCAGCGCGCCATTCGAGGCCTTGATGATGGCTTCGTTGATTTCTTCCTTGGTGGTGGCGCGCTTGGCGATGAACTTGAGGTCCACCACAGACACGTTCGGCGTGGGCACGCGCACCGAAATGCCGTCCAGCTTGCCCTTCAGTTCGGGCATGACAAGGCCCACCGCCTTGGCAGCACCGGTGGAGGTGGGGATCATCGACAGGGCGGCGGCGCGGGCGCGGTAAAGGTCCTTGTGCATGGTGTCCAGCGTCGGCTGGTCGCCGGTATAGGAGTGGATGGTGGTCATCATGCCTTTTTCGATGCCGATGGCATCATGCAGCACCTTCACCACCGGAACCAGGCAGTTGGTGGTGCAGGAGGCGTTCGAGATCACGCGGTCTTCCTTGGTCAGCGTGGTGTGGTTCACGCCGTAAACGATGGTCTTGTCAGCGCCGTCAGCCGGGGCCGAAACGATCACGCGCTTGGCGCCGGCGGTGAGATGGGCCGAAGCCTTTTCCTTCGAGGTGAAGATGCCGGTGCATTCCATGGCGATGTCGATGTCCAGCTCCTTCCACGGCAGCTGGGACGGGTCCTTCATCGCCGTCACCTTGAACTTCTCGGTGCCGATGTTGATCATGTCGCCCTCAACCTTCACGGCGTGGGGGAACTTGCCATGCACCGAGTCAAAGCGCAGCAGGTGGGCATTGGTTTCCACCGGGCCCAGATCGTTGACAGCCACCACGTCGATGTCCTGGCGGCCCGATTCATAGATGGCGCGCAGCACATTGCGGCCGATGCGGCCAAAGCCATTGATTGCGACGCGAACTTTCTTAGCCATGTGGCTCTCCTGTGGTTTGTCAGCTTGGGATTGGCGGCCTTATAGCGCAGTTTCATGACGGCGGAAGCAAAATTTGAGGGGCGCACATCAAAATTCCTCCTCCCCTTTGGGGGAGGTGGCGCGCAGCGCCGGAGGGGCGCTTCGCCACAGTCTCCCCTCTGTCGGCCGTTGGCCGACATCTCCCCCTCAGGGGAGAATGAAGAGCGACTAAATCCTGCCGCGCTGCACCAGAAGCTGCACCACCTGGTCGGCCGCGCCTTCGGCGTCCGTCAGCCCGGTGTCAATCCGCAGTTCGGCGTGCTCCGGCGCTTCATAGGGCGAGGAAATGCCGGTGAAGTTCTTGAGCTCCCCGCGCCGCGCCTTGGCATAGAGGCCTTTGACGTCACGCTTCTCGGCCTCGGACAAAGATGTATCAACGAAGATTTCCAGGAACTCGCCCTCTGCCAGCAACTCGCGCGCCATGCGCCGCTCGGCCCTGAAGGGCGAGATGAAGGAGACGAGCGTGATGAGCCCGGCATCGGTCATCAGCTTGGCCACTTCAGCGACACGGCGGATGTTTTCCACGCGGTCCTGGTCAGTGAAGCCCAGATCACGGTTCAGCCCGTGGCGCACATTGTCACCATCCAGCAGATATGTCAGTTGCCCGCGGGCATGCAGCTTCTTCTCAACCAGGTTGGCGATGGTGCTCTTGCCGGCACCCGACAAACCGGTGAACCACAGCACCGTGGGCTTCTGCCGCAGAAGTGCTCCGCGTGACGCCTTGTGCACATCGGTCGCCTGCCAGTGAATGTTGGCGGCGCGGCGCAGCGCGAAGTTGATGAGGCCAAAGCCCACCGTGTTGTTGCTGAAGCGGTCGATGATGATGAAGGAGCCCAGCGTCTTGTTCTCGGCATAGGGCGCAAAGGCCAGCGGGCCTTGCAGTTCGAGATTGCACAGGCCGATCTCATTGAGATGCAGCGTTTCTGCCGCCACATGCTCCAGCGTGTTGACGTTGACCTTGTATTTCAGCTTGTCCAGCGTGCCCGACAGGGTCTTGGTGGCGGATTTGATCACATAGCCGCGGCCTGGCAGCATGGGCTCATCCCCCATCCACAGCACCTGCGCCTCAAACTGGTCAGACACTTCCACAGGCGCCTGCGCTGCCACCAGCACATCGCCGCGCGAGGCATCGATCTCATCGGCCAGCGTAATGGTGACGGCCTGTTCGGCTTGCGCTTCCGGCAAGTCACCATCAAAGGTGACAACCCGCGTCACCTTGCTTTGGCGGCCAGAGGGCAGAACCTTGATGGCATCGCCCGGTTTCACCGTGCCCGCCGCAATGGTGCCGGCAAAGCCGCGGAAGTTTTGGTCGGGGCGCGAAACCCACTGCACCGGCATGCGGAAGGGCTTCTTCTTGGCATCATCCCCCACCGGCACGGTTTCCAGATGGCCCATCAGGGTGGGCCCCTGATACCATTGCATGTTGGCCGAGCGCTCGATGATGTTGTCACCCGTCAGGCCAGACACGGGGATCACCGTGAGGTTGGATTCAATGCCAAGCTCGGCGGCAAACTTGCGGTAATCCGCCTCGATCGTCTCGAATGTCTCGCGGCTGAAATTCACCAGGTCCATCTTGTTGATGCACAGCACCAGATGGCGGATGCCCAGCAGCTTGCAGATGAAGCTGTGGCGGCGCGTCTGGGTGAGAACACCCTTGCGCGCGTCGATCAGGATGATGGCAAGCTCGGCGGTGGATGCGCCGGTCGCCATGTTGCGGGTGTATTGTTCATGGCCCGGCGTGTCGGCCACGATGAACTTGCGCCGCGAAGTGGTGAAGGCGCGGTAGGCCACGTCAATGGTGATGCCCTGTTCACGCTCGGCGGCAAGGCCGTCCACCAGCAAGGCAAAATCCAGGTTCCCGCCCTGCGTGCCCAGCTTCTTGGAATCGGCTTCAAGGGCCGCAAGCTGATCCTCAAACAGCATCTTGGATTCATAAAGCAGGCGCCCGATCAGCGTACTCTTGCCGTCATCCACGCTGCCGCAGGTGATGAAGCGCAGCAGGTCTTTCTGCTCTTGCTCGGCGAGGAATGCGTCAACGTCCCCGCCGGTGAATTCAACGAAACGGGTCATCAGAAATACCCTTCCTGCTTCTTCTTTTCCATCGACTGGCTCGCGTCCTTGTCGATCACGCGGCCCTGGCGCTCGGAAGATGTGGCCACCAGCATTTCCTCGATGATGTCATTGAGGCTCGCCGCCTCGCTTTCAATGGCGCCGGTGAGCGGATAGCAGCCCAGCGTGCGGAAGCGGATCTTCTTCATTTGCGGCGTCTCGCCGGGATGCAGCTTCATGCGCTCGTCATCCACCATGATGAGTTGGCCGTCACGCTCCACCACCGGGCGCTCGGCAGCAAAATACAAAGGCACGATGGGGATGTTTTCGCGTGCGATATATTGCCAGATGTCCAGCTCCGTCCAGTTGGACAGCGGGAATACGCGGATGCTCTCGCCCTTGTTCTTGCGGGCGTTATAGAGGTTCCACAGCTCCGGGCGCTGGTTCTTCGGGTCCCAGCGATGCTTGGTGTCGCGGAAGGAGAAGATGCGCTCCTTGGCGCGGGATTTCTCCTCATCGCGGCGCGCGCCGCCAAAGGCGGCGTCAAAACCATATTTGTCCAGCGCCTGCTTGAGGCCGTCGGTCTTCATGATCTGGGTGTGCAGGGCCGAGCCATGGTCAAATGGGTTGATGTTCTTGGCCACGCCCTCGGGGTTGATGTGCACGATAAGGTCCAGCCCCAGGCGGCGCGCGGTTTCGTCGCGCATGGCGATCATGTCGCGGAACTTCCAGCGCGTATCCACATGCATGAGTGGGAAGGGCGGCTTGGCCGGGTAAAAGGCCTTCATGGCCAGATGCAGCATCACGGCTGAATCCTTGCCGATGGAGTAAAGCATCACCGGCTTCTCACATTCGGCCGCCACTTCGCGGATGATGTGGATGGATTCGGCTTCCAGCTTCTGCAAATGGGTCAGCCGGTCGCCAGTCGAAACCAGTTTCGGGGCAGGGCGTTGTGATGCCATCCAGGTCCTCACTTTATCCATGGTTTTGGCCGAGGGGCTGCGGCCCTGGCGCAAATCAAACACGAAATTGGGGTCGCCCAAGGCACCTTTACCCAATGCAGTAGGATCGATGGCAAAGTTTGCCAAAAATTGGTCTATTTCAGACAAGAACGGATTTGCAGGGGTGTTCATGATAGGATTTATCCTATCGGAAGATTCCTCCAGAGTCAAAATCCTATTTCTCTTTCTCTCGAGTCTATCCTCTTTTTCATGTGTCTTTCCCGTCTGCGCGGGAATGACGGCCTGGCGGTGGGGTTTGCGGATTATTCAGGTGAGAGTGCGCTTCCAATCAGCTAAGTGCAATGCAACAGGAGATTGCCGCCATGAAACACTTCGCCCTTGCCCTTTTGGCCACTGCCGCCTTTGCCGCCACAGCATCAGCCCAGGTGAAGCTGGATGGCCAGTTCACCGCTGCCAAGGCCTGTGATGCCGTCATTTCGATCAAGAAGGGCAGCAACCCGGACAATGCGCAAGTCGCACCCGGCAAGTCCTATCGCCTGCTGGGCAAGAACAAGGACGAAGCCACGCATTACTGGATCGAAGTGCCGGAGGCTGACCCGAAGCAGCGCTGGGTGGCGGTGGACTGCGGCTCGGCTGATGGTGCCCAGGCCGCTGCCCCAGCGCCGGCCCCCAGCCAGAAGCCCATGAACACCCCGCTTGGCACGGTGAAGCCCAAACCCAATTCCCGCGGCTTCGGCGGCCAGGCGCCTTATTACGCCTTCGCCCTGTCCTGGGAGCCAACCTTCTGCGAAGCGATGCGCGACAAGGCCGAATGCAAGGCCGAGCGCCCATCAAGCTGGGAAGCCACCCATTTCACCCTGCACGGCCTGTGGCCGCAGCCGCGCCGCAACCAGTTCTGCGGTGTTGATCCCAAGCTGGCGGCCCTTGATGATCAGCACCAATGGGAAAGCCTGCCGGAACCAGAGCTCAGCCCCGCCACCAAGGCGGCGCTGGCCAAGGCCATGCCCGGCACCCAGTCGGTGCTAGAGCGCCATGAATGGATCAAGCATGGCACGTGCTATCCCGCCGGCAATGCCGAGCAGTATTTCAAGGATGAAATCCGCCTTGCGGGTGAGGTGAATGCCTCGCCCGTGCAGGCGCTGTTTGCCGCCAACATCGGCAAGCAGGTGAGCGCGGATCAAATCCGCGCCGCCTTCGATCAGGCCTTCGGCGCTGGCGCGGGCAGCAAGGTGCAGGTGGAGTGCGACCGCCAAGGCCGCCTTTCCGGCTTCACCATGAACCTGCGTGGCGACATTCCCGGCGGCGCCGATCTCAAAACGCTGCTCGCCGCCGGTGATGACGCCCAGAACAAGTGCGACGGCGGCATGGTGGATGCGGTGCGATAGGCCGGGGCCTCAAACCCCGGCGGCCAGCGCGGCGATCGCCCGCGCGGCCTCACGCATTTCATCTCCATCCACGGTCAGCGCCACGCGCAGGTGTCCGGCACCGCCGGCCCCAAAGCTTTCGCCCGGCATGCACACAACGCCTTTTTCCCTGAGCAGGCGGAAGGCAAAGGCCTCGCCGGAAAGCCCGGTCTTGCGCACATCCACCATCACGAACATGCCGCCCTCCGGCATATGCGCGGAAACCCGGTTGCTGCCCGAAAGCCCTTCCAGCAGCGCCCGGCCGCGCGCCACATAAAGCGCGCGCATCTTCTCGGTTTCTGCAAATTCATGCGACAAGGCAAAGGCCGTGGCATCCTGCAGGAAGGCGGGGGAGCCGAACAGCAGCGTTTCCGAAACCGGAAGAACGCGCGCGCAGAACTCCGCCGAAGCCGCAATCCAGCCACAGCGGAAGCCCGGTAGCGCATGTGACTTCGAGATCGAGGAGCACACGATCACCCGCTCTTCCAGCGTCTTGTCGAAGAAGGGCGAGGTGAAGGCATGGCCCTCATGCACCAGCGTGGCGTAAACCTCATCCGACACCAGCCACAGGTCATGCTTCCTGGCCAGCGCGCCAATCGCCGCCACTTCGGCCGCCGTGAACACCGCACCCGTGGGGTTGGAGGGCGAATTCAGCAGGATGGCCTTGGTCTTGGGCGTGATCGCCTTTTCAAGCAGCGCCAGATCAAGGTGGAAGCCATTGTCCGGGTCCAGCTTCACGGGCACGGGCTTGCCGCCCGGCGCGCTCACCACGGCTTCATAGGTGGCATAATAGGGATCAAACAGGATCACCTCATCGCCCGGCTCGATGATGGCAAGGAAGGAAACCGCCAGCGCCGTCTGCGTGCCGGGCAGGAACAGGAACTGGTCTTCGCCTATCACCCGCCCGGTTTGCTTGGTGTAAAACCGCGCCAGCACTTCAAGGAGGTTATGCTCCGCCTGGCCGGAGGAATAGCGCGTGCGCCCGGCTTTCATCTGCCGCGCGGCCACATCGAGAATGGCAGGGGCGGGCGGCAGGTCAGGCTCGCCGATCGAAAGGAAAATCATCTTTTCCCCGGCGGCGCGGCGGTTCTTGCCTTCAATGTGAACCGCCCATTTGTCGGAACCCAAACCCGCGACGCGCTGGGTGATTTCTGCATAACGCATGTGAACACTCTCTGTTTGCGCGCCTTATAGCGGCAAGCGCGAAGCCAAGGCCATGACCAGAACGGCATGACGGCAGGGCCAAGCGCCCAGCGCCACGCATGGCTCAAGGCAGCGAAATCAGGCTTCCACCCGCTCCAGCGCCATGCGGTTCAGCGAGACATAGTCGGTTTTGCCGGAGCCCAGCAGCGGCAGGCTTTCCAGCGCGAAGATGGTTTTGGGCACCATCAGCTCCGAGGCGCCTTCCTTCCGCAACCCGTCGGCAAGGGCCTTGCGGTCCGGCTTCTCAAGGGTGGTGAACAGCACCAGCTGCTCGCCCTTCTTCTTGTCCGGCACCGCCACGACCGCATGGGCAAAATCCGGGTAGAGCTTCTGCAGCTTGGTTTCAATCGCGGTGAGCGACACCATCTCCCCGGCAATCTTCGAGAAACGCTTGGCCCGGCCGAGGATGGTGACGAAGTGGAACTCGTCCACGCTCACAATGTCGCCCGTGTCATACCAGCCATCTGGCGGCGGCTCGATGACACCGGGGTTGTCGGCGCGCAAATAGCCCAGCATGATGTTGGGGCCTTTGACAAACAGCCGCCCCCCGGCCTCGATGCCAGGCACAGGTTCGACACGGTATTGGATGTCGTCCATCAATTGCCCCACTGAGCCCGAGCGGTAGTGCATCGGCGTGTTGACCGCCAGAACCGGCGAACATTCCGTGGCGCCATAGCCTTCGAAAATGCGCAAGCCGAATTTCTCCATCCAGATGTCGCGGGTTTCCTGCTTCACCCGCTCTGCCCCGGCCACCACAAGGCGCACGCTGAAGAAATCATAAGGGTGGGCATTCTTGGCATAGCCGGTGAGGAAGGTATCGGTGCCGAACATCACCGTGGCGTTGGTGTCATAAACCAGCTCCGGCACGATCTTGTAATGCAGCGGCGAGGGGTAAAGGAATGAGCGAACACCCGAGAGCAGCGGCAGCAGCAGGCCCCCCAGCAGCCCAAAGGCATGGAACACCGGCAGCGCGTTGAACACCAGGTCATCAGGCGCAAAGGCCACGCGCGCCGCCGCCTGCTGCCAATTGGCGTTGAGGTTGCGGTGTGAAAGCACCACGCCCTTGGGCACGCCCTCAGAGCCCGAGGTGAACAGGATCACCGCCGGCTTGTTCGGGTCCGTCTCGGCATTGCGTGAGCCCCAGCGCGGGAAGAACTTGTAGGCAAGGCCGCGCAGCTTGTCGGCGCTGCCCAGTTGCGCGCGCACGTCTTCAAGGTAATGGATCTTGCAGTTGCGCGACAGGATTTCGATATCACCCTGCATCTCACCTGCCTCGATGAACCGCCGCGACGTGAAGATGGTGCGCACTTGCGCTGCCGTGCAGGCCGCCGCCATGTTGAGCGCGCCGGTGGAGAAATTCAGCATGGCCGGCACCTTGCCCTGCGCCATCAGCCCGAAGAAGGCCAGCGCCACGGCATTGGCATTGGGCAACAGCACACCCACATTCTTCTGGCCCGGCGCAAGCTCCGCCATCTTGCGGCCCAGAACCAGGCTACCCATGATCACCCGGCCATAACTCAGCGGATTGCGCTGGATGTCTTCAAGGATGATGCGGTCCTTGCCATGGGTGACGGAGGCATCGAGCAGCGTCTGCCACAGCGTGCGGTCGATGTTCGAGGTCTTGAACATCATGCCCGCCATCACGTCATAAAGCTTTTCGGCCTGATAGTGGCGCAGCGCCCCGCCATGCAGGCCTTGCGGCTGGTCAAACTTCACCGGCGGAAGGAAGGTCAGCGTGATCTTCGGGAAGAGGCGCAGCCGCAGCTTGCCGCGCATGCGGCTGAAGGGCGAGAACAGCGCGCCGTCAATGCGCAAGGGCAGCACCCGCGCCCCCGCCATGCCGGCAATGGCGGCCGGGCCTTCATAGACCTTCATCAGGCCGCCGGTGGTGGTCAGCCGCCCTTCGGGGAAGATCACCACCTTCTGGTGCCGCTTCAGGCGGCTCACCAGCGTGCGCAATGCCATTGGGTTGGTGGGGTCGATGGGGCACATGTCGTAAAGGAAGAAGGCCGGCTTCACCCACCAGGCCTTGGACATGGTGGTGTTGATGGCGAAGGCGGCGCGCTCCGGCAGGAAGCAGGAAAGAAGCGGCCCATCCAGAAAGCTGGTGTGGTTGGGAACGATCAGGACTTTCTTGCCCGCCGCCACATAATGCTCCATGCCGCGCACTTCCACGCGGTAGAGAAAGCGCAGGATGTTGCGCGCGAAGGCGGCAAACAGCGTCTGCGGCATCTTGATGGTGAGCCAGCCAACCACCAGCAGGTTGGCCAGCCCCAGCCACACATAAAGCCCATGCACCGAGGCGCCCATCTTGAGCAGCAACCCGGCCAGCAGCGAGGCAATAACCATCGAGCCGGCATTGACGATGTTGTTGGCCGCCACCACGCGGGCCCGGCGGTAATAGGGCGTGCGCGCCTGCATCAGCGCAAACATCGGCACCACGAACAGGCCGGAGCAGAAGGCAATGGCCGAAAGGTCAAACACCACGCGCAGGCCCGAGAAATGCGAGAACAGCGTGGCCGTGCCGGACAGTGCATCAGCGCTGCCGATCGCGCCAAAACTTTCGGTGGCGAACCACAAATCAATGCTGAACAGGCTGAGCAGCAGGGCCGCCAGCGGCACATATTTCAGCGTGATCTTGCCGCCCAGAAGCGCGTTGCAGAAGATTGAGCCAAGGCCGGTGGCCACGCAGAACACGGCAAGGATCGCCGTGGCGGCGGCAAGGTCGGCATGCAGGCTTTCGGTGGTGTAGTTCTGGATCTGCGAGAGGAACACCACGCCCATGAACCAGAACCATGAGATGCCGAGGATGGAAAGCCACACATCGCGCTTTTCCAGGCCCTGCTTCACCACATCCCAGCTTTCGCTGAACAGGTTCCAATTGATCTTGAGATCGGGCTGCGCGGAGGGCGCGGCGGGAATTTTCCAGGCCGCCGCCCAGGCGATCACCGCCAGGCCGATCATCAGCACCGAAACCAGATGCTGGCCATAATTGCCCATGATGAAATAGCTGCCGAACAGCATGCCCAGCAGGATGGAAATTGACGTGCCGGATTCAATCAGCCCGTTGCCGCCCAGCAATTCTTCCTTGTGCAAATGCTGCGGCAGGATCGAATATTTGATCGGCCCAAAAAACGTGGCGATCACGCCGGCCCCGAAAATGCACGCCATCTGCAGCCAGATCTTGTCGGTGTAGAGCGAGAAGCTGGCCAGCGCGATCAGCCCTATCTCCAGCATCTTGATGCGCCGCGCCACCACCGCCTTGTCGAACTTCTCGGCAATCTGCCCGGCCAGCGCCGAGAACACGAAGAAGGGGAAAACCAGCAGCGCGGCAAGAAGCGAGTCTGCGCTCTTGGGGTCTTTCACGATGTGCAGCAGCGGGCCGGAATAGAGCGTGGTCAGCGCCAGGCGGAAGGCGTTGTCATTGAAGGCGCCAATGGCCTGGGCAATGAAAAGGGGCAAGAAGCGGCGCTTCGTGAGAAGCGAAAACTGGCTGTGGCCCGGCATGTCGTTTCCTGTCTGCTTTTCAAACAGGGTTGCCATGGCGAAAGCGGCTGCGTCAAGCTTGCAATAGCGCGCGGATCAATTGCCCGGTTTCGCCATGATGCGCGGCCAGCCGGCTGGCGCCTGCTTGCGCCAAGTGCCCGCGCCGCGCCTCGCTCTCGCTGAAGCCGATGAAATGCACGCCATTGGCAAGGCCAGCCTGCACGTCATTGATATTGTCGCCGATGAAAATCACGCGAGAGGCCGGCGCGCCGCAGGCCGCAATCGCGCGCGCCAGAATGTCTGCCTTGTGCCCGCCCCCATCCGCGCCATAGGCAAGCCCGGCAACCGGCGCCCACAAGCCAACCTGTGCGAGCCGCAACTCCGCCGCGCGGCGGAAATTGGCCGTGGCGATGCCCAGCTGGGCGCGCGGCGCAAACTCTGCGAGCAATTGCTCGGCCCCGGCAATCCTTTCTGAAACCAGCGCCCGGCTGGCCAGCTGGCGCTCGAGCAGCGCCAGATATTCCGCTGCCACGGCGCGTGCCTCGCGCGGTGGCAGGTTGTGCCGCTCCACGATTTCGCTGATGATGTCTTCATCATTGCGGATGCGGTAGGAGTTCCAATCCCGCGACAGTTTCGCAGTGTCCACCCGGCTGGCAAAAGGCTGGAAGAAAAGTTCTTCCTCCGCCCGCGTCAATTCCAGCAGCACACCATCCACATCGAAGATGATGACCCAGCCCCCTGGCATGTGCTCAGGCCCTTGCCATGCCCGGCGTCATCTCGATCAGCGTTGGCCCATCGGCCTTCAGAGCGGCCTTGATGGCGGCGGCCAGGGCCTTGAGGTCGGCAGGCTTCTCAGCCTTGGCGCCGTAAGCGCGGGCCAGCATCTGGAAATCGGGGTTCAGCAGCGTGACGGCATTGGGCTGAATGCCCGCATCCACCATGTTGTCGCGGATCTGGCCCAGCGCATCATTGTTCCACAAGAGAATGGGCAGCGGCAGCTTGTGCTCCACCGCCGTGCCCAGCTCATTGATGGTGTATTGGAAGCCATAATCTCCCGCCAGCGCCACCACAGGCTTTTCTCTCACACCGATTTTCGCGCCAATGGCGGCGGGCAGGGCAAAGCCCAGCGTGCCGAAGCCCACCGGGTGAATCCAGGTGCGCGGCTCAAACATCGCAAACACTTCATTGGCGGCATAGGCAATCTGCGTCATGTCCGAGGCCACCACGGTTTCACGCGGCAGCGCTTCGCGGATCACGGTCAGAACCTTGCTCAGCATCTGCCGCAATGCACCTGAATCTGTGGTTGGTGGTGTGGTAGTTGTGGACTTGCGCGGAGTCCATGTTGCCGCCGCCAGTCTACCCAAAGCGTCCGCTGCATCTGACAAAATGGCAATTTCGGCGCTGTGAGGGCGGGCCAGCGAGGCCGGGTCAATGTCAATGCGGATCAGGTTTTGCGTGATCGCGAAATCCAGCACCCAGAAATCCGTCTCTGAAAGCTCGGTGCCCACGGCGAGAATGCAATCACTCCCGCTCAGGACCTGCCGTGTGGCGTCAAGCCCCAGCCGCTGGCCCCACACCAATGGATGATCCGACGGCACCGTGCCTTTGCCGGCCGTGGTGGTGATGATGGGAGCCTGCAGGGCTTCAGCGATCTTGAGGGCCGATGCCCCCGCATTCTGTGCGCCACCGCCAAGGATGAGGCAGGGGTTCCTTGCTTCATTGAGCTTCCTGAATGCCTTGGCAATCGCATGGCCGTCAGGTTGGGGCAGTGTGGGCAAGGAAGTGGATGTCCAGCCCCTGTCTCCCGCCGGATGGCCCAGCACATCAAGCGGAATTTCCACATAGGCAGGCCGTGGCCGCGCCGAGGCGAAGCGCGCGAAGCTTTCAGCCAGTGCGTTCTGCACATCCTGTGCGGTATAGGCGCGGCGCGCAAAGGCCGTCACCGCCTTGGCGGAGTCGAACTGCGAAATCATCTCATGCAGCCGCCCGCGCCCCTGCGCGGCGGAAACCACATCCAACGCGGTGGAAACCACGAGCACGTTGGAACTGTCGCTCCATGCCTGGCCCAAGGGTGTCAGGATATTGGTGACGCCTGGGCCAGAGATGGTGAAGCACACGCCAGGTCTGCCGGTGGCCCTCGCATAGCCATCGGCCATGAAGCCCGCCCCTTGCTCATGGCGCGGCAGGATGTGCCGGATGCGCGAGCGCGGCAGCGCCCGGTACATTTCTATATTGTGCACGCCGGGAATGCCGAAGATGGTGTCAACGCCGTAAGCTTCGAGCAGGCCCACCAGCGCCTCGCCAATTGAGAATTCTGCGCGGCTTGTCATGTGCGGAACCTTTCGGGAAGAACATCGGCGAGGATCAGCCCTTGCGCCATGATGTCTGCGGGTGGGGCTTCATGCTGCGCCAGGGCGGCGGCAAGGCGCGAAAGCCCATCGGAAGATTGAATGCCATTGCCGCCTTGCCCCACCAGCCAGAAGAAGCCTTCCGCCGTGGGGTCAAAGCCGCAAACCGGAAACTTGTCCGGCGCAAAGCTGCGAAGCCCGCCCCATGTGTGCTCCACGCGGGTCACTTCCAGCGTGGTGGCTGTCATGAAGCGGTCAATGCCCACGGCAATCGCCTCATCATCGGCATAGGCATCATGCGGTTCGACCGGCGTGGCATCGGCAGAGGAAACCAGCAGCTTTCCGCTCTGCGGCTTGGAATACCAGCTCTCTTCGCAATCCACCACAAAGGGCCAGGCCATGAAGTCAGAACCCTGCGGGCCCGCCACCACGGCCATGGAGCGGCGCTTGGGCGTGAGGCCGATGGGCGCAACGCCTGCCATCGCTGCCACCTTGTCGCCCCATGCGCCTGATGCATTGATCACCACAGGTGCGGTGAACGTGCCTTGCGGCGTTGAAACCTGCCACAGCTTTCCCGCCTTGGTGATTGCCTGCGCCCCGGCATTGCAGGCAAGCCTGCCGCCCCGCTTCTTGAACCATTTGAGAAACCCCTGGTGCAGCAGGCCCACATCAAGGTCACCCGTTCCATCATCATAGAAGCCGCGGTTGGCATAGCCGCGCCGCAGGATGGGATAGAGCGCCAGCATCTCGGCTTCGCTCATCACCTGCAGCTTGCTGTCGGCGGAGAGGAAGGATTGCGCCGCATTCTCCTGCCCCTTGGCCTCAATCACCAGGGAGCCGCGCTGCGTGAAAACCGGCGTCTCGGAAAAATCCGGCGGCGGGGCCTTGAAGAAGCCGATCCCGGCGCGCGAAAGCGCCAGCAACGGCCGCGGGCCATAGTTGGGCTCATAGGCCGCGGCCGAGCGCCCGGTTGTGTGATAGCCAGGCCGTTCTTCCATTTCGAGCAGCGCCACTTGCGCCTTTGCGGCCAGTTGTGCGGCAACAGAGGCCCCGGCAATGCCGGCGCCGACGACGATGAAATCAAAATTGTTCATGGACGCATGAAAGCAATCTTCTTGGCCGCTTGGCAATGTTCTGATTCAGTTTAATGTGGAGCCAGAGGAGTTCGCATGTCCAAATTTAATCAACCCCTGTCTGGTTTGGTCACCCCCCGCTTTGGCGGCATCGCCACGTGGGGCCGCTTGCCGCATGTGCCGCTGGAAGACGCGGTGGGCATTGATATCGGCATTGTCGGCATCCCCTGGGATGGCGGCACCACCAACCGCCCCGGGCCCCGCCATGCCCCGCGCCAGATCCGCGATCAGTCTTCCATGGTGCGCCGCATGCACCAGGTGACGCGCGTGGTGCCTTATGATCTCGCCAATGTGGCGGACCTTGGCGATTGCCCGGTGAACCCTGCCAATGTCGATGACGCGCTGAAGCGCGTGGAAGCCTATTTCAAGAAGGTCGTCGCCAAGGGCATCCGGCCGCTCTCGGCGGGCGGCGATCACCTGTCTTCGCTTCCGGTGCTGCGCGCGCTGGGCGAGAAGAAGCCCGTGGGCATGATCCATTTCGATGCCCACACCGATTTGTATGACTCGTATTTCGGCGGCTTCAAATACACCCATGGCACGCCTTTCCGCCGCGCCATCGAGGAAGGGGTGCTGGACCCCAGGCGCACCATCCAGATCGGCCTGCGCGGCTCGATGTATGACAATGACGATTTCGAATGGGGCGAGAAAATGGGCGTGCGCCTGGTGCGCATCGAGGAAGCCATCGAGAAGGGCCCCAAGGCCATCATGGCCGAGGCCCGCAAGATCGTCGGCGACGCAGAGACCTATGTCACCTTCGACATCGACATGCTGGACCCCGTCTACGCCCCCGGCACCGGCACGCCGGAAATCGGCGGCTTCACCACGCGCGAGGCGCAAGCCATGCTGCGTGAGTTGCGCGGCTTGAACATCGTGGGCGCCGATGTGGTGGAAGTCTCTCCGCCTTTCGACCCTTCGGGCATCACGGCCTATGCCGGCGCCGTGATGATGTTCGAAATCCTGTGCAACATGGCCGAGGCTGTGGCCAAGCGCCGTTAATGCTCTGAAACCGCGGCCTCGCCGCCCACGCCATTGGCGCGGGCGGCGCGGGCCTGTTCCTCGGCCACGCGCTTGCGCACCACGCCGGCCCGGTCGGCCACGCCGTAAACCAGCGCTTCCTCGGCGGGGTGAAGTTCGTGGTCGCACAATGCAATGTCCCACAGCAGGCCGATCAGCGCCACGCGGTCTTCTACGCTGAGAAGTTCCGGCAATTGCCGCGCCGCCTGTTGCAGCTGTTCCTCCGAAAGCCCGCCCGCCAGGAAGGCCATGGCCTGCTTCTGGTCGCCAAGCTGGAACTGATAGCGCTGCCTGATGTGGGTAAGGAAATGCTCCACCTCCACATCCAGCACCTTGCCGTCGCAAGGGATCACCGCCGCCAGGATGGCCGCCAGCAACTGCCGGCGCTGCGCCGTGTTCAGGCGGGCAAAGCCTCCCGGCTGGCGGGTGATGTCGATGATGCGGGCAAGATCAAAAGCGCCCCCCGGCGCCGCCGGTGGCGATGGAATTCGGTTGTTCATTTTCCCCCAGTCCTTCACTAAAACAAGCGAGCCATCAAACTGAAATTGATTTGTGGCTGATTTGCGGATGGGTTCTATAGCAAGGCGGGTTCCGGCAGTGATGAATTTTTTGAGGCGCTGGCCGGGGCTTGGCCTGTTTGGGCTCGGGGCACTTTCGGCGGCTGGCCTTCCGCCGGTGGGTGCCTGGTGGGTTCTGTTCATCACCGTGCCGCTGGCGCTCACGCTGCTGGGCGAAGCGCAGGCCCGGCCCTTCTGGCGCGGGGCTGTTTTGGGCTGGTGCCTGGGCTTTGGCTATTTCCTTGCCGCCCTGCATTGGATTGGCTTTGCCTTCCTTGTCGATGCCGCAAGGGATTTGTGGATGATGCCCATCGCGCTGGGCGGGCTTGCGGCCTTCCTCGCGCTGTTTTGGGCCGTTGCAGCGCTTGCCGCCGTGCAGATGGCAAAACGCGGCTTGGCCTTGTGGCTGGCCGCACCTGCCAGTTTCAGCGTGCTGGAATGGTTGCGCGGGCACCTCTTCACGGGCTTTCCCTGGGCCGTCTTCGGCCAGGTGGTGGATGGCATGGGCGGCGTGGCCCAAGCTGCAGCTCTCGTGGGCATGACAGGCCTTACGCTTTTCCTGTGGCTGTGGCCCGCCAGCCTGCTGGGCCTGCGGTCTGCGGCGAAGGCCGAGCGCGCGGCCGCCGCGGCCCTGTTGCTCACCCTGCCGGCCCTATATGCCTGGGGGGAATGGCGGCTGGCCCAGAACCCAACGGCGTACCAGCCCGGCATCATGCTGCGCCTGGTGCAGCCCAACATCAGCCAGAATGACAAATGGCGCGAAGGCAATGCCCGCACCATCTATGACCAGCTTCTGTCGCTCACCGCCGCCCCGCCTTCCACGGGCCAGCCGGTCACCCACATCATCTGGCCGGAATCTTCCGTGCCCTTCCTGATTGACGAGAGTGAAAAGGGCCGCGCCGAATTGGCCCGCGTGCTGCAGCCCGGCCAAACCCTGCTGGCCGGAGCGGTGCGCCGCTCGGCGCCCACTGATGACGCGCAATATTTCACCAGTATCCTGATCATCAACGGCAAGGCCGAAGTGCTGGGCCATTATGACAAGTGGCATCTGGTGCCCGGCGGTGAATTCCTGCCGCTGGCCTGGGCGCTGGAACCCTTGGGACTGCGCAAGGTCGTGAGCCTGCCGGAAAGCTTCACGGCGGGGCCCGGCCCCTCGACGCTGCCAGTGCCGGGGGCGGGCAACGCCGGCATGTCCATTTGCTATGAGGCGATTTTCCCCGGCGCGGTCGCTGATCCCGCCAAGCGACCGGATTGGCTGGTCAATGTCACCAATGATGGCTGGTTTGGAAAGTCCGCCGGCCCCTACCAGCATCTCGCCCAGCTGCGCCTGCGCGCCATCGAGCTTGGCCTGCCTGCCGCCCGCGCCGCCAATACCGGCATCTCGGCGGTGATTGATTCGTTCGGCCGGGTGACCTTTGCGTCGGAAATTGGCACAACTGGCGCGTTCGATCTGGCCCTGCCGCAATCAACTTTGCCGCCTTTGTACTCCAAAGAGTCAGATTATATACCTCTTATTGTCCTTGTTTTGGTTATTGGCCTTGGTGTTTCATTAAAAAGAATGTAAAGTTCGCTTATTGAAACTATTGGGCGTTGCCTCGTGAAGGTTGTCGGTCCAAAGTGGTAACCGGCGCAGGCATCGTTTGGGCAAACGTGGCGCGTCTTTGAAAAAGTTTGCAGGCTGGGGGCGAACGGTCTGAGGAACTGCAATGACACGTAGAGACCCCAACTACATCGATGTCCATGTTGGCGCCCGCATCAGAATGCGCCGTCAGCTGATCAACATGAGCCAGGAGCGACTTGGCGAATTGTTGGGCATCACCTTCCAGCAAGTCCAGAAATACGAGAAGGGCTCGAACCGCATCAGCGCCAGCCGTCTTTTCTATTCGGCCAAGACGCTGGGTGTGCCGATCAACTTCTTCTTTGAGGGCTTGCCCGGCACGGAAGAGGGCGGCGGCCTCTCTGATGGCAGCGGCGACGAATTCAGCGCCGCCATGATGTCGCCCGAGGGCGTGCAGCTGGCCAAGGCTTTCAAGGACGCCAACACCACCACCAAGCGCAAGCTGATCGCCAGCCTGGCGCGCCTCATCGTCGAGAGCGAAAAGTAAGCCAGACCCCATTCAGGGTTCAGTATTTTTCAGCATCGTCCGGTTTCCCGCCGGGCGATGTTGTGTTTTTGCGCACAGGCCCCGCGCAGTGCTTGAATCTGCTGAAAATCGCTGTATGAGAGGGGCCGAAACGCATAAAGATATCTTTATGTAGAATCAGAAACAGCCTGTTGGGAGCTTTCCATGGCGCGCAGTTCATACCAATTCACCAGTGAATCCGTTTCCGAAGGCCATCCGGACAAGGTTTGTGACCGCATTTCCGACGAAGTGGTGGATCTGTTTTTCCGCGAGGCCATCGCCGAAGGCATGAGCCCCTGGGATGTGCGCGTGGCCTGCGAAACGCTCGCC
>JAGWTZ010000062.1 GCA_028868695.1 Alphaproteobacteria bacterium
TTTGCGATTTGCCTCTACAACACATTGGACGGTCGCCAACTCGTGCATCTGCCCAAGTTACTCTTGTTCGATGAAGTAGATGCACCACTTCATCCATCCATGTCGAAAATCTACATAGATTCAATTCAACATTCACTCGTCGAAAAAAGTGGATTGAGCGTGATAGCAACAACCCATTCACCAACTACTGTTGCTTTAGCCCCAGAAGAATCAATCTATCTAATGCAGCCAGACGGACTTGGCCTAAGAAAAGTTTCCAAAAGCGAAGCTCTCAATGTTTTGACCGAAGGCGTTCCTACTCTAGCAGTTAGCTTTGATGGAAGGCGCCAAGTTTTTGTGGAAAGCCCAATTGATGCAGAACTCTACGACTTGGTATTCCAACTTGTAAAATCGACCATTGGATCGCAGAGGTCGCTAGTTTTTATCCCTACAGGGGCCAAAGACAAGAAAACTGGCACTGACCAAAATACGGGTAGTTCCGTCGTTAGTAGTCTTGTTAAGAGCCTTATTAATTCCGGAAACCAGACTGTTTTTGGCGTTTTGGATTGGGATAAGCATCACACTTCTTCGGAACGAATTTGCATCCTTTCGGAAAACCGTCGTTATTCAATAGAAAACGTGATCTATGATCCTGCAGTCGTCATAGCATTTCTTTGTAAGGAAGCTAAATCGAGAAAGGACTTAGCCTCACTTCCTAGACTTGAGAAGCTGAGCTACTCGGAACTATTGCTCTTGGACAGCAAAGAGTTTCAAGAGTTAGTGGATGAATTTTCCAATTTGCTAGTTCCCAATACTCTTGCGGATACTTCAAAGGAAGTTTGCAACTACTTGGGAGGAATGCAGCTTCAAATCTCAACACAGCTGCTGCTCATGAATGGTCATCAGCTCGAAGACGCACTAATTGAAAAATTTCCCTCATTGAAGGGACATAAGACCCATGGAATTATGAAAACAATTGTTGAATCGGTCTTCACTGACGCCAAACAATTGATCCCATGTGATTTTTTGGATCTGTTTCGAAATTTAACCAATATCGCCACTCACTGATTTCATGAGGATTGTCCCTCACATCCCCGGCATCGGCAGTCCCTTGATGGCGCAGGCCGCCTTGACGGTGTTGTAGAGGAGGCAGGCAATCGTCATGGGGCCAAGGCTGCGCTCAAGCCGCAGTCGCAGTCAGCTTCAAATCCAGCGCCTTCATCACTTTCAGGATGGTGGCGAATTCGGGGTTGCCGTCTTTGCTCAGCGCCTTGTACAGGCTCTCGCGCGAAAGCCCCGCCTTGCGCGCCACTTCGGCCATGCCCTTGGAGCGGGCCACGGTGCCGAGCGCGAAAGAAATAAAGGCAGCGTCTTCCGTGTTGAAAGCCTCTTCAAGGTAAACGCCAATGGCCTCAACAGTATTGAGATAATCGGCAGAGTCATAGGGATAGGTTTTAACTTTGGGCATCGTCACACCTCCAAGTCGCGTGCCAATTCCTTGGCTCGCTTGATGTCTTTGGCTTGGCTGGCTTTGTCACCGCCACACAGCAGCACAATCAAAACCAAGCCACGCCGCACAAAATAAACGCGATAGCCTGGGCCGTAATGCAAACGCAGCTCGCTGACGCCTTCGCCAACTGGCGCAACATCTCCCGGATTGCCCTGCGCCAATCGGTCAACGCGAATGGCAATTAGCGCCCGCGCTTTCTCGTCGCGCAAGCCTTCGACGAAATCTTCGTAGTCTTTCGTGCGCCGGATTTCGATCATCGGCGCTTGTAGCCCATAGGATACAAAATGTCAAGGCGCAGCCGCCCTCACATCCCCGGCGCCTTCACGCCCTTGATCGCGCAGGCGGCCTTCACCGTGTTGTAAAGCAGGCAGGCGATGGTCATGGGGCCAACGCCGCCGGGAACGGGGGTGATGGCGCCGGCAACGGCGGCGCAGCTTGCAAAATCGCAGTCGCCCACCAGCTTGCCCTTGCCGTCGCGCTCGATGCGGTTGATGCCAACGTCAATCACTGTCGCACCTGGCTTGATCCAATCGCCCTTCACCATCTCCGGCCGGCCCACGGCGGCGATGACCAGATCGGCGCCGCGCACGATGCCGGGCAGGTCCTTCGATTTGGAATGGGCGATCGTCACCGTGCAATTCTCGGCCAGCAGCAGCTGCGCCACCGGCTTGCCCACGATGTTGGAGCGGCCGATCACCACGGCGTTGAGGCCGGTGAGATCGCCCAGCGTGTCCTTGGCCAGCATCACGCAGCCCACCGGCGTGCAGGCGGTGAGCGCCTCCTGCCCCGTGGAAAGGCGGCCCACATTCACCACATGGAAGCCATCGACATCCTTGGCGGGGTCAATGGCGTTCAGAACCTTGGCCGAGTCAATATGCTTGGGCACCGGCATCTGCACCAGGATGCCATGCACGGCGGGGTCTTTATTCAGCTTGTCCACCAGCGCCAGAAGCGTGGCTTCAGACGTGTCTGCGGGCAGCTTGTGCTCCCAACTGTTCATGCCCACCTCAACCGTCTGCTTCGCCTTGTTGGCGACATAGACTTTCGAGGCCGGGTCTTCGCCCACCAGCACCACGGCAAGGCCAGGCGTGAGGCCATGCTCTTTCTTCAGCGTGGCAACCGCCGCGCCAATGCGCGCGCGCAAGCCTTCGGCATAGGCTTTTCCGTCAATGAGTTTGGCTGGCATTGAGAGTCTCCTGTTGCCGCCCCCTCATCCGCCCTTCGGGCACCTTCTCCCCCGCACAGGGGGAGAAGGGCGAAGTGGAGGGCGCGCCGTGATGGTTTCGCCCCTCTCCCCTTCAGGGGAGAGGGATGCTCGCGGCCACGCGAGCCGGGTGAGGGGCCGCTTAGAACAGCCCGTCGATCTGGCCCTTGGCGTCGAGGCCGATCACCTCGGCCGACGGCACCTTGGGCAGGCCCGGCATGGTCATGATCTCACCGCAGATGACCACGATGAACTCCGCACCCGCCGAGAGGCGCACCTCGCGGATCGGCACCACATGGTTGATGGGCGCGCCCTTGAGGTTCGGGTCTGTCGTGAAGGAATATTGCGTCTTGGCCACGCAGATGGGGAACTTGCCGTAACCCATCGCTTCCCAGGTCTTGAGCTGGTCACGCACCGACTTGTCGGCCACGATGTCGTCGGCGCGGTAGATCTCGCGGGCAATGGTGCGCACTTTTTCAAACAGCGGCAGCTCATCGCCATAGATCGGCTTGAACTGCGAGCCCTTCTCGGCCAGCTCGGCCACATGGGTGGCCAGCGCCTCGGTGCCCTTCGAGCCTTCGGCCCAGTGCGTGCACTTGAAGGCCTCAACGCCGTGCTCCTTGCAGAAGGCCTTGATCACGTCCACCTCGGCGTCCGTGTCGGTGATGAAATGGTTGACGGCAACGGCAATCGGCACGCCGAACTTCTTCATGTTCTCAAGGTGGCGGCCCAGGTTGGCGCAACCCTTCTTGAGGGCTTCCACGTTTTCCTTCTTCAGGTCTTCCTTGGCAACGCCGCCATGCATCTTGAGGGCGCGCACCGTGGCCACGATCACCGCGGCAGCAGGCGTGAGGCCCGCCTTGCGGCACTTGATGTCGAAGAACTTTTCAGCGCCCAGGTCAGCGCCGAAGCCCGCTTCGGTGACGACGTAGTCGGCGAGCTTCAGCGCCGTCTGCGTGGCCATGACCGAGTTGCAGCCATGGGCGATGTTGGCAAACGGGCCGCCATGCACGAAGGCCGGGTTGTTTTCCAGCGTCTGCACGAGGTTCGGCTGCAGCGCATCCTTCAGCAGCACCACCATGGCGCCAGCGGCCTTGATGTCCTTGGCATAGACCGGCGACTTGTCCTTCTTGTAGCCGATGACGATCTGGTTGATGCGGCGCTCGAGATCCTTGATCGAGGTGGAAAGGCACAGGATGGCCATGATTTCCGAGGCCACCGTGATGTCAAAGCCCGCCTCGCGCGGATAGCCATTGGCCACACCGCCCAGCGAGCAGACGATCTCGCGCAGCGCGCGGTCGTTCATGTCCATGACGCGGCGCCAGGCGACGCGGCGCGTGTCGATGCCGAGATCATTGCCCCAATAGATGTGGTTGTCGATCATCGCCGAGAGCAGGTTGTGCGCCGCCGTAATCGCGTGGAAATCGCCGGTGAAGTGCAGGTTGATGTCTTCCATCGGCACGATCTGGGCATAGCCGCCGCCAGCCGCACCGCCCTTCATGCCGAAGCACGGGCCGAGAGACGGCTCGCGCAGCGCCACGATGGCCTTCTTGCCAATCTTGTTGAGGCCGTCGCCCAGGCCCACAGTCGTCGTCGTCTTGCCTTCGCCGGCCGGGGTGGGGTTGATGGCGGTGACGAGGATCAGCTTGCCGTTCTTCTTGGAGGCCAGCGTGTCGATGTAGTTCAGCGTCACCTTGGCCTTGGTGTGGCCATAGGGAACCAGGTCTTCCGCCGGGATGCCCAGCTTCTTGCCGACCTCCAGGATCGGCTTCATCTTGGCTTCGCGGGCAATTTCAATATCGGACTTGACGGTCATGGTTCTTCCCTTGGCTGGCTTGTGTTTGTGGCAGCTTAGACTGGCGTGCCCCATGCCATAAAACAAAATCCGCCACAGCAGCAACTGTCAGCGACACAGGCGTTTATCTCAGAAAGTATCACCACCCCCGAAAGGCGGATGAGACAGGGCGCGGTGCCTTAGACTGTGCCTGCGCCCGCCAGCATCAGCCGGTGCGCCTCACGGAAGGAGATCAGCCTCTGGCTGCCCTCATCCCACAGGTTCAGCTTCACGCATTTCAGGCTTTGCCACAGCGTCACCCGGCCCATCGACTTGAGCTCGGGATAATCCTTCAACACCTGCGGCAGCCGGTAGAATGGAATGCGGCTGGAAAGATGGTGCAAATGGTGGATGCCGATGTTGCCGGTCAGCCACATCAGCGGCTTGGGCAAATCATAAAACGAGCTGCCGTTCAGTGCGGCCTGCTCCTTGTTCCAGTCCACGCTCCGCTTCCACTGCGTGCCGTCGAACTGGTGCTGCACATAGAACAGCCACACGCCCGCCGCCGCGCCAAGAATGACAACCGGCACATGCACCACCAGGAAGGCGGGAATGCCGATCAGGTACATCATCAGCCCGGCACCCGCCAGAATGGCGGCATTGGTGCCAAACACGCTGAGCCAGGCGGCCCGCCCGTTGCGGAAGGTGTCGAGCGGAAAGCGCTGGGCGATCAGGAACAGATAGATGGGGCCAAGGCCAAACATCACCAGCGGGTGGCGGTACAGCCGGTAGCGGAAGCGGCCCCACAGGCCCAGCGCCTGGTATTCGGCCAGCGTGAGGGTGTTGATGTCGCCCACCCCGCGCCTGTCCAGGTTGCCCGAGCCCATGTGATGCTGCGCATGGGTGTGCTTCCAGTAGTCATAGGGCGTGAGGGTGAGAAAGCCGATGGCCCGGCCCACCCAGTCATTGGCCTGCCGCGAGGTGAACATGGCCAGGTGCCCGCAATCATGCTGCACCATGAACAGCCGCACCAGGAAGGCGGCGGTGGGCACCGCCAGCGCCAGCGAGGCCAGCACACTGTGGTGATAAAGCACCGCGCTGGCCACCCAGAGGGCGAGGAAAAGCGCCGCCGTGAGGGTCAATTCAAAAATGGCGCGGCCATTGTTGGCCACGCGGTAAGGGGCCAGGCGCTTGGCCCAGGACTTCGCTGCACTCACGTCACACTCCCACGGTTGCTTTGACTATAGGAGATTCGCGCCACGCCAACCAAAATTCGGCGTAAGCTGCATCGTCGGGCCGGGCCCGCCCGCCCTGGGCGCCCTGCCCCTGGGGCCATGGCCCCAATTCCGCCACCCAGATGAGTCCACTTGAAATTTGGTCCATATCTGTGTATGCAAGCTCGTCGATTTCCCCGGATGGCGCGCGGCTCTGCACTTTTTTTGATAAAGCGCCATTGCTACCCTCCTTCCAGATTTCGATTTTCGCGGCCGTGTGCCAACACGGGCGTGGAGATTTAATTTGCATCGAAGAAGGATAAGTTATGCAAAAAGGCACCGTTAAGTGGTTCAACACCCAAAAGGGCTACGGCTTCATTCAGCCTGAAGCTGGTGGTCCCGATGTGTTCGTGCACATCAGCGCTGTTGAACGCGCGGGCATGCGCGGCCTCAATGAAGGCCAAAAGATCGGCTACGAAATCGTTGCCGACAAGCGCACGGGCAAGTCTTCAGCTGACCAGCTGCAGGCCATCTAAGCACCAGCCTCACCTTCTGCCGTAGTGACCGGGGCGCCGAGCGCGGCAGGATGAAACAGGCCGCGTCTTCCAGAAATGGAAGGCGCGGCTTTTGCATTTGATGGGCCCGCCGCCGCTGGCCGCCAAGCCTGTTTGCATCGCCCCTGCTTCGCCCTATAGTCGGCCTCTTTCCCTGAGGGAGGCCAAGATGCCCAACATTCCCTATCGCTGGATCATCGTATTCGCGGGCGGTCTTCTGGGCTGCCTGGCGGCAGGCGCCATGTTTGCGCTGCCTGTGTTCCTCACCCCGATGACGGAAGCCACCGGCTGGTCGCGCACCGGCATTTCCAGCGCCATGACCATTGGCTTTCTCACCATGGCCTTTGGCGGCATGTTCTGGGGCGCCGCCTCTGACAGGTTTGGCCCACGCCTCACGGTTCTGGCCGGCACGGTGATCTTGGCGCTGGGCCTGCTTCTCGCCGGCAGCGCGCCATCGCTCATCGTGTTCCAGGCGGTCTTTGGCCTGATGGTGGGCTTTGGCACCTCGGCGATCTTTGCGCCGATCATGGCGGCGGTGACTGGCTGGTTTGACACCAACCGCGGCCTTGCCGTTTCGCTGGTTTCGGCCGGCATGGGCATGGCGCCCATGACGATGTCTCCCCTCGCCGCCTGGTTGGTGGGCCAATATGGCTGGCGCGAATCCTATTTCGTCATCGCCATCATCGTGGCGGTGATCATGATCCCCTGCGCATTGCTGCTGAAGCGGCCGCCGGCGCTGGAAAACCCCATGCCAGCCGCTGCTTCCTCCGCCGCTGTTGCGGCCGGGCCGGAGAGTGACATGTCCCGCGCCCAGGCGATGCGCTCCTTCCCCTTCATCGTGCTGGCGGCGACGAACTTCTTCTGCTGCGCCACGCATTCGGGGCCGATTTTCCACACGGTGAGCTATGCCATCACCTGCGGCATCCCGGCCATGGCGGCGGTGTCGATCTACAGCCTCGAGGGCTTTGCCGGCCTGTTCGGCCGCCTGGGCTTCGGCATTGCCGGCGACAGGCTGGGTGCCAAGCATGTGCTGGTGGCGGGCCTGCTGATCCAGGCGATTGGCGCGCTGGGCTATTTCTATGCCCACAGCCTTGCCGCCTTCTATTCCGTGGCCGCGGTGTTCGGCTTTGTCTATTCCGGCATCATGCCGCTTTATGCTGTGCTGGCGCGCGAAAATTTCCCGCTGCGCATGATGGGCACCATCATCGGCGGCACCTCGATGGCGGGCGGCCTTGGCATGGCCACCGGCCCGCTGTTCGGCGGCTTGATCTTCGACCACACCGGGGATTATGGCTGGATGTACATCGCCTGCTTCGGCATGGGCCTTGGTGCCTGCGCCATCGCCGCCACCTTCCGGCCCTTCCCAAAGGAAGCGGCACCCCTGCCGCAGCCGGCGTGACAAGGCCATGACCAATGCCGATCTCGAGGCCCTCGAACAGGCCGGCCTGATTGACGCCGCCAAGCGCCAGGAGATTGCCGCCTTTCTCGCCGCACGCGCCGCCGCGCCGCAAAGCCCTGTGGCCGCCCCCGCCCCGCGCTTCGATCTCACCCATGTGCTTTGGTATGCCGGCGCCCTCATCATCATTGCCGCCATGGGCATCTTCACCACCGATGCCTTCAACCGCATGGGCGGCTGGGCGCTGACCGCCTGCGGCGTGGTTTATGGCGTGGCGCTGCTGGCGCTGGGCGATAATTTCTGGTTCCGCCGCAACCTGCGCATTCCCGGCGGCCTGCTGGTGGCCGCCGCCGTTTCCATGGTGCCGATGATCATCTATGGCGTGCAGGAGGCGCTCGGCCTTTGGAAAGTTGCCGAAGGCGGCCCCGGCCAGTACCAGAGCTTCTACGCCTATATCAACGCCAGCTGGGTTTACATGGAGGCGGGCACCGTGCTGGCCGCGCTGGCGGCCATGGCCCGCTACCGCTTCCCCTTCATCCTGCTGATCGCCGCAGTGGCGCTGTGGTTCATGTCGATGGACCTGGCCATGTGGTACACCGCAACGCCCGACAGCTACAGCGACTTTGAAACCCGGCGCATCGTGTCCCTGTGGTTCGGCCTGGTGATGATCGCCGCCGCCTGGGCCTTTGATGTGCTGAAAGGCCGGCTGCCGGACATGATGTTCTGGATTCACATCTTCGGCATCCTTGCCTTCTGGGCGGGCATGACCATGCATGACGGCGCCAACGAGTTTCAGAAGTTCCTCTATTGCCTTATCAACCTCGGCCTCATCGCCTTCAGCCTGTTCATCGACAGGCGCATCTATGCCGTGTTCGGCGGCATGGGCGTTGCCACCTATCTGGGCTATCTCGCCTCTGACGTGTTCAAGGACATGCTGGGCTTTTCCTTCGCCCTCTCAGCCATCGGCCTTGCCATCATCTTCCTTGGCATCTGGCTGCACAAGAACCGCGCCCGCCTGGCCAGCACGCTGAACGCGGCCCTGCCCGCCGCCCTGCAATCCCTGCGGCCGGCCGATGTGAGATAGGGCCACCCAATGCTGCAGGGCTTGACCTTCCTTCTCATTTTCCAGCTGGCCGGTGAAATGGCTTCCTATCTTCTGGGCGGCATCATTCCGGGCCCGGTGATCGGCATGCTGCTGGTGTTTGCGGCACTCGCCCTCACCCGGCAACACGCCGCGGCGCAATCCTTCCACACCAGCACTGAGGCCACCGCCGGCCTGCTCATCGCCAATCTCGGCGTGCTCTTCGTGCCCGCCGCCGTGGGCGTGGGCCAGCATCTCGACATTCTGGCCAGCCATGGCGCGGCGCTGCTCGCCACCATCATCGCCTCGACCGCCTTCACCCTCATCGCCACGGTGTGGGCCTTTGTGCTGGCCAAGCGCCTGCTGGCCCGCGCGCCATGAACGCGGGCCTCTGGGTTTATCTTTCCGCCTCGCCGCTTCTGTGGCTGACAGGCACGCTGGCCGCCTGGGCGCTGGCCCAGCGCGTTTTCGAATGGGGCGGCAAGAACCCGCTGCTCAACCCCGTGCTGCTGTGCATGCTGATGATCGTTCCGGTGCTGAAACTCTCAGGCATTGACTACCAGACCTATTTCAATGGCGCGCAGTTCATCCATTTCCTGCTCGGCCCCGCCACGGTGGCGCTGGGCATTCCGCTCTATCAGCGCCTGCCAACCGTGCGCGCCAATCTCGGGCCGATGCTGGTGGCGCTCGCCGTGGGCAGCGTTGCCGCCATCGGCTCAACCCTGCTGATCGGGCGGATGCTGGGTCTGCCGCCGCTGGTCATCGCCTCCATCGCGCCCAAATCGGCCACCACGGCGGTGGCCATGGCCATTTCATCCTCCCTGCACGGCGACCCTGGGCTGACGGCGGCGGTGGTGATCGTCACCGGCATTTGCGGCTCGATCATCGTCACGCCGCTGATGAACGCCATGCGCGTGCGCGATTATTCGGCGCGCGGATTTGCCGTGGGCCTCGCCTCCCACGGCATCGGCACGGCGCGGGCCTTTGCCGTCAACGCCGATGCCGGGCTATTCGCGGGCCTCGGCATGGGCCTCAACGCCGCCATGACCGCGCTGATCATTCATTTGATGATTTGATCGCGCAGGCAGCGCTCACAGCCAGTCCGGCACCCTGTCCCCGCCCACGAATTGCGCGCTCTTGGGCGTGTATTCAAACAGCTCGATGCGCTCGCCCGCCGGGCCTTTCAGCCAGGCCTGCCAGGTGTCGTCGACGCCATATTTCTTGTCCGTCACTTCAACACCCTTGGCGCGGATGTGGGCGATGGCTGCATCCATCGACGTCACCTCCAGGCAGAAATGGTTGATGGCGCCAAGCGAGGGGAAGGGCGCCTCGGCATGATCGAAGATCTCAATCCAGGTGCGCGCGCCAGCCTCGATGTATAGCCCGATGCGCTTGCCGTTTTTCACAAACTCAAAGGCCTTCCTGAGGCCCAGAACCTCGCAATAGAAATGTTCCGAGGCCGCAAGGTCCGGCGTCATCATGCAGGTGTGGGCGATTTGTTTGACAAAGCTCATTCGCTGGCTCCGGTTTGCAGTTGGGTGATGCGGTCCCTGGTGAGGCGGGCCTTGCAGCCATAAAGCAGCATCGGCTCGCCGGAGCCGCCATGCATCTCCATCGCCTGCCATGTGCATTCGGCGTCCCGGAAGGCGAGCCAGGCGCGCTGCGAGGCTAGCAGCGCATCGGAATATTCGCTCTTGCCTGTGTCCTTGTCATAATCTGCCGCCGTGGCCTTGAGCGCGGGCCAGGCCTCGTTCAGCGCCTTGTCGGCCTTCTCGAAATCAAGCGCGGCGCATTGCGTCATGGTGTTCTGGTCCTGCGGGTCCTTGCAGTCGGGCGCATCCTCGGCCCGCGCCGCGCCCGCGCAAACCGCCGCTGCAAACAATGCGATCAACACCCGCTTCATCATGTCTCTCCCTGGCCCTATGCCAATCAGCCAAAGCTTGCCATAATCGAAGCCGAAATCAACAAGGCTGAAACATGGCTGACCCCACCTATTACGCGCCGCATGGCGGCCTGCCCCCGCAATCCCAGCTTCTCACCGGCCGCGCCGTTTTCACCACGGCCTATGCCGTCATCCCCAAGGGTGTGATGATGGACATCGTCACCTCTTTCCTGCCCGGCTGGGAAAAGACGCGGGCCTGGATCATCGCACGCCCGCTTTCAGGCTTTGCCGAAACCTTTTCGCAATACATCATGGAAGTGGCCCCCGGCGGCGGCTCCATCCTGCCGGAAACCGATGATGGCGCCGAAGGCGTGCTCTTCATCGTGGAAGGCAATGGCGTTTTGCATGTCGAGGGCAAGGATTACACGCTGGTGCCCGGCTCCTATGCCTATCTGCCGGCGGGCGAGACCTGGCGCTTCCACAACACCAGCACTGCCCCGGTGCGCTTCCATTGGGTGCGCAAGGCCTATGAGCCAGCCCACGGCATTGCCAGGCCCGATGCCTTTGTCACCCATGAAAGCAAGGCCACCACCGTGGCCATGCCCGACACCAAGGGCGCCTGGAGCACCACCCGCTTTGTCGAGCCCACCGACCTGCGCCACGACATGCATGTGAACATCGTGAACTTTGAGCCGGGCGGCGTCATCCCCTTTGCCGAAACCCACATCATGGAACATGGCCTCTATGTGCTGGAGGGCAAGGCCGTCTACCGCCTGAACAATGACTGGGTGGAAGTGGAGGCGGGCGATTTCATGTGGCTGCGCGCCTTCTGCCCGCAGGCCTGCTATGCCGGCGGCCCCGGCCGCTTCCGCTATCTGCTCTACAAGGATGTGAACCGCCATGCGCGGCTGCGCTACAGATGAGAATTGAGCCCCTCACCCGCCAGGCCTTCGCGCCCTTTGGTGATGTGATCGAAACCCAGGGCGCGCATCACTTCACCATCAACCAGGGCTTCGCCACGCGCTTTGATGATTTGTGCAAGGTGGACGTGGTTGAAGGCGGCGAGGTGAAGGTTTCAATCTTCGAGGCCCGCCCCCGCCCGCAGCCCATCAGGATTGATCTGATGGAGCGTCACCCGCTGGGCAGCCAAGCCTTCTATCCGCTGCAGGATGAAGACTGGCTGGTGCTGGTCTGCGCCAACCCGCGCGAGGCGGGCACCTACCGCTGCTTCCGCGCCACAGGGCGGCAGGGCGTGAACTATGCCCGCAATGTGTGGCACTTCCCCCTGCTGGTCTTCGCGCCCGCGCGTTTCATCATCGTGGACCGCAAGGGGCCGGGAAACAATCTTGAGGAAGTGATGCTGGAGAAGGCGCTCTCGATCTGAGCGCCTTGGTTTGCAGCCCCGGCAAAAGATGCGCCGCACTGAACAGTGCCTGATGGACAATGGCGGAATCAGCTGCCGCCGCTGGGCCAGCCGCACAAAGCAAAAAACCAAATTTGCAGTCTTTGATTTAAGTAACTGCCAATTCTCAATCCTGGATTATTTATCCGTTGCAATTTCAGACTAACAATCAGGAGAATTAACCCTTGATTAACGAATTGCCTTGACCGCGTATAAGCGCGGGATTTAGTTCGCCACCGGGGGCATTCGGGGACGGGCGATGAACAAAATGCACTCCATGTGCGCCACGGTTGGTGCACTCATCATGCTATCGGGCGCAGCACAGGCTGGCGGCGCCGATGATCTGGATTGGACAGGTTTTCATGCGGGCGTGAGCTTCGGCATGGCCAGCGCCAACACCACCGCCGATCCGGCCACACCCTTGCCGGGCTTTGAATCGCTGGCCGGCAATTCCCAGGCAGGCAACTCTTTCACGCTGGGCGGCAATGTTGGCTATGACAAGCAGATCAACTCACTGGTGGTTGGCGCCTTTGGCGAACTGAACTATTTGCACATCGCAACTCAAGGCGGCTTCTCGGAAGACGGCGGCCCCAACCCGATGCCTTGGGGCACCGAGGTGGGCGACCTGCTGGGCAGCGCCCGCGTCAAGCTGGGTGCGGCTTCCGGCAACTTCATGATTTATGGCTCCGGCGGCGTGGCCTTCGCCCATTCCGGTGTGACCGGGTGGAACTATGAAGGCTATGGCGCCATGGACTTCCCCAACAATGGGCTGGGCACCGTGTTCGGCGCAGGCGTGGAGTTCCGCGTCAATCCGAAAGTGTCGCTGAACTTTGATTTCAGCCACTACAATTTCAGCGCCAGTAACAACCAGCAGGAATTCACTGACGAGAACGAAGGCCCGGCCCTCGGCGGCACCAACCGCACCGGCATCGATGTCCTGAAGCTCGGCATCAACTATCACTTCTGATCAACGCCAAGTGTGAAGCCAGCGGCTCTGCGCAAGCGGGGCCGCTTTTGTTTTGAGGGAAGCCTGAACTAGTTCCCCAGCCGCTTCACCAGCGCGCAGAACTTTTCCACATGCGCGCGCGGCGTGGCGAAGGACGTGACGAGGCGCGCGCAAGCCTCATCCGGCTTCAGGCCATCGAGCGGCCATTCATAAAATTCGGCACCTTCCTTTTGCAGCGCTTCGAACAGGCGCCGCGGCAAGATGGGGAACAGCTCGTTCGCCTCCACGGGTGCGGCCAGCCGCACCCCGCGCACGCCTTCAAGTGCTGCCGCAATTTCCGCCGCCAAGCTATTGGAATGGCCTGCATTTTCCAGCCACAGCCCACCCTTCAGATAGGCCAGCAACTGGGCCGAAAGATAGCGCCCCTTGGAGAGCAGTTGCCCGGCCCGCTTGCGCCGGTAAAGAAAATCCGCGGCCAGCGCTTCATCGAAGAACACCACCATTTCCAAAATCATCGCGCCGTTCTTGGTGCCGCCGAAGGAGAGCACGTCCACGCCGGATTTCCACGTCATCTCGGCCGGCGTGCAGCCCAGCCACACCAGCGCATTGGCAAAGCGCGCGCCATCCATGTGCACCTTCATGCCGGCCTTGTGGGCGGCGGCGGAGAGCGCCTTGATCTCATCGGGCGTGTACACCGTGCCAAGCTCGGTGGCCTGCGAGAGTGACAGCGCCGAAGGCTTGGCGCCATGTTCGCCATGCACGAATTGCGCAAGCTTGGCGGCCATCACCGCCGGGGTGATCTTGTTGCCCGCGCCCGAAACAGTGAGCAGCTTGGCCCCGCCGGTGAAGAGCTCCGGGCAGTTGCACTCATCGGTGCTGATATGCGCGCCCTCATGGCAGATGATGCCGCCATGGCCAGGGCAGATCGCCGACAGGGCCAGCGAGTTGGCGCCCGTGCCATTGAGCACGAAGAAGGCCTTCACCGGCTTTTCAAACACCGCTGACAGCGCTGCCTCGGCCTCGCGTGCGCCTTCGTCATGGCAATAGGACTCATCCGTCAGCCGCGCATTGGCGGCGATGATCGCCTCCATGATGCTGGGGTGAACGCCATAGCGGTTGTCGGAACAGAAATTCATGAGGGGCTCCTGAAGGGAAGCCCCCTCTACACAAAGGCCAGGCCGCGATCAACGCCCGGCCCGAACGGCAGCCATGCGGATTGAGCCGCCCCTAGCCCGTCAGCTTCACTGGAACGCGGATATAGGTGACGCCATTGGAATCCGGCGGCGGCAGCTTGCCCGCCCGCATGTTCACCTGAATTGACGGCAGCAGCAGTGCCGGGGCGGAAAGCGATTTGTCGCGCGTTGAACGCATCAGGGTAAACTCATCCTCGCTCACCCCATCATGCACATGCACGTTCTGGGTGCGCTCGGCCGCCACCGTGGTTTCCCAGGCGAAATCCTTGCGCCCGTCCTTGGGCAGATAGTCATGGCACATGAACAGCCGCGTTTCCGCCGGCAGCGCCAGCAGCTTGCGGATCGAGCGGTAGAGCTCACGCGCATCGCCGCCGGGAAAATCGGCCCGCGCCGTGCCGAAATCCGGCATGAACAGCGTGTCGCCCACAAACACCGCATCACCGATCTTGTAGGACACGCAGGCTGGCGTGTGCCCCGGCGTGGCGATCACTTCGCACGTCAGCCCGCCGATGCTGAAGGTCTCGCCATCGGCCACCAGCACGTCAAACTCCGCCCCGGTGCCCGACACATCCTGCGCGTTGAACACCGGGCGGAAGATCGTCTGCACCTCACGGATGCGCTCACCAATCACCACCTTGGCGCCGGTTTTCAGCTTGATGTAGGGAGCAGCCGAAAGATGGTCGGCATGCACATGGGTTTCCAGCACATAGGCAATGCTGCAGCCCTCGGCTGCCGCCTTGGCCAGAACCTCTTCCACCGAGGCGAAGGTGGATTTGCCGGAGGCATGGTCATAATCCAGCACTGGATCCACCACCGCGGCCTGTTTGCTCGCAGGGTCCATCACCAAATACGTGACGGTGTGGGTGGGTTGATCAAAGAAAGAATGGATGACAGCTTCAGCCATGGTACCCTCGCGCCTTGACACCATAGACCGGCGCCCTATATATTAGCAAAACCTAATATATTGTGGAGCCTCCCATGCCAGACATCATTTCCCCCGCCCACGCCCATGCCCTGCTGCAGAAGGGCGCGCTGCTCATCGACATCCGCGAACCGGGCGAGTTTGCCGGTGAATCCATTCCCGGCAGCGAGAACATGCCGCTTTCCTCCATCGCAACGCGCAAGGTTGAGGCCGGCGGCAAGGAAGTTGTGTTCCTGTGCAAGAGCGGCGCGCGCACCCAGATGAACATGGCAGTTCTCGGCAAGGTTGGCGGCCAGCAAAGCCACATCATGCAGGGCGGCATCATGGCCTGGAAATCGGCGGGCTTTGCCACCCAATCCAGCGCCGCGCCGCGCAAGGGCCTGTTTGGCCTGTTCGGATGAGCCCTAGGGCAGCACGCGCCCCGGGTTCAGCGTGTTCCTGGGGTCCAGCAGCGTTTTGAGCCCGCGCATCAGCTCCAGCTCCAGCGGGCTTTTGATTTTCAGCATGTCCGGCGCCTTCAGCCGCCCGATGCCATGCTCAGCGCTGATCGAGCCGCCGCGCTTCAAAACCTCGGCGAACACCACCTCATTCATGCCCGCCCATTGCGCAAGATAGGCGGCCTTGTCCATGCCCACGGGCTGGCTGACATTGAAGTGGATGTTGCCATCACCCATGTGCCCAAAGGGGCAGGGCCTGGCCCCCGGCATGAAACCCGCCACCGCCGCCACCGCCGCCTCGATAAAGTCCGGCACCTTTGAAACCGGCACGGAAACATCATGCTTGATGGAGCCGCCCTCGAACTTCTGCGATTCCGAAAGGCTTTCGCGCATGTGCCAGAAGCTTTTGCGGTGCGCCTCATTCTGGGCAATTGCCGCATCGCTGACAACGCCATGGACAAAGCCCTGCTCAAGGCACTGTTCCATGGCCGCGGCAGAGGAATCGGCGAACTCGAACAGCACATACCAAGGCGCGGCCGCCGCCAGCGGGTTCACGGCCGCCATGTGCCGCGTGGCGAAATCAACGCCGATCGCCGCCAGCAGCTCAAAGGCCACCACGCGGTTGCCGCTGGCCTCCTTGGCGCGGTTCAGCAGATCCAGCGCCGCATTCAAGGATGGCACGGCGCAAAACGCCGTGTCATGGCGCCTGGGCTTTGGAAACAGTTTCAGCACTGCGGCGGTGATCACCCCCAGCGTGCCTTCCGCGCCGATGAACAGGTCCTTGAGGTCATAGCCGGTGTTATCCTTGCGCAGCGCCTTCAGGCCGTTCCACACCCGGCCATCAGCCAGCACCACCTCAAGCCCAAGGCAGAGGTCGCGCGCATTGCCATAGGCCAGCACATTGAGGCCGCCGGCATTGGAAGAAAGATTGCCGCCAATCCGGCATGTGCCCTCCGAGGCCAGCGACAGCGGGAACAGCCTGTCCACCGCGTCAGCCGCCTCCTGCACCTTCTGCAGGATCGCCCCGGCCTCCACGGTGATGGAATTGTCGGCCGCGTCCACAGCGATGATGCGGCTCATCCGCTCCAGCGACAGCAGCACCTCTTCGCCTTGCGGAATCTGGCCATTGACCAGCCCGGTGTTGCCGGATTGCGGCACGATCTTCGTGCCCGTCTCATGCGCCAGTTTCAGGATTGCCGAAACCTCCGCCGTGCTGGCCGGGCGCAGCACCACGGGCGTCTGCCCGCGCCACATGTCGCGCCACTCCTTGAGATAGGGCACCTGCGCCTGCGCATCGGTGATGGCGTTCCTGGCGCCCACGATGGCGATGAATTGGTTGAGCAGTGTTTGATCCATCATCCCCTCGGTGCGGCCGCGCGGCGCAGGCGGTCATTGATCGCCTCGCCAAGGCCCGCGCTTGGAATCGCAGCTACAGCAATTGTTGAAGCACCGCTTGCATCCAATTGATGCAGCATGGAAAAAAGATTGGCTGCTGCCTCCACCACATCGCCCGCGGGAGAGAGGTTCAGCGCCGCATCCAGCGCGCCAAAACCCAGCCGCGCCTCGCCCTCGCGCCACTCACGCGCGTTGAGGCGCAGCGCGGCGCGCGGTGCATAATGCGATTCCAATTGCCCCGGCGCATGCAGCGGCCCGGCCACAGCGCCTTCGAGGGGGCGGCCCAGCGCCTCTTCAATTTTCTCGCGCGCCAACCCGCCCGCGCGCAACAACCGCGGCGTTTCATCAAGCAGGGAAACGATGGTGGATTCCAGCCCCACGGCACTGGGGCCGCCATCCAAAATCATGTCCACCTTGGCGCCCAGCCCAGCGCGCACATGCGCCGCCGTGGTGGGGCTGATGCGGCCTGAAGGATTGGCCGAAGGCGCCACCACCGGACGGCCCGCCTCGCGGATCAGTTCCAGCGCCAGGGGATGCGCGGGCACACGCAGCGCCAGCGAAGGCAGGCCTGCCGAAGCGAGCAGCGAAACCGGGCAGCCTTCCCGGCGCGGCAGCACCAGTGTCAGCGGCCCCGGCCAGAAACGCGCCGCCAGCGTCAGCGCCGCGCCGGAAAATTCCGCCAGCGCAAAGGCCTCATCCACTTCGGTCACATGCGCAATCAGCGGGTTGAACTGCGGCCTGCCCTTGGC
>JAGWTZ010000063.1 GCA_028868695.1 Alphaproteobacteria bacterium
ACGGTTTTGCCTTCCATCAGCTCTTTCAGGTTTTCCTGGATGGCGGCTTCCACCTCGCTGTCCAGCGCGGAAGTGGCTTCATCAAGAATGAGGATGGGCGCGTTCTTGAGCAGCACGCGGGCGATGGCCACGCGCTGGCGCTGGCCGCCGGAGAGCTTGACGCCGCGCTCACCAACATGGGCTTCCATGCCGCTGCGGCCGTTGGGATCGCGCAAGGTTGCGATGAATTCCAGCGCATGGGCCTGGGCGGCGGCGGCCTCGATCTCGGCCTCGCTGGCATCGGGGCGACTGTAGCGGATGTTGTCGCGCACCGAGCGGTGCAGAAGCGATGTATCCTGTGTGACCACGCCGATGGCGGCGCGCAGGCTTTCCTGCTTCACACCGGCGATGTTCTGGCCATCGATGAGAATTTCCCCGCCGCTCAAATCGCTGAAGCGCAAGAGCAGGCTGGTCAGCGTGGTCTTGCCGGCGCCGGAACGGCCGACGAGGCCGACCTTTTCGCCGGGGCGGATGTTGAGCGACAGGCCAGCCACCACCTCGCGGCCATTCTCCACCGGCTTGCCATAGTTGAAGTGGATGGCGTTGTAGCGGATCTCGCCTTTCGACACCTGCAGCGGCGGCGCGCCTGGCTTGTCCACCACCGTGTGGGGGCGGGCGATCACGTCAACGCCGTCCTTCACCACGCCGAAGTCCTCGAACAGGCCGGCCACTTCCCACAGCATCCAGTGGGCCATGCCGAGCATGCGGTAAACCAGGCCCACCGAGAAGGCGATGGCGCCCACGGTGATGGCCTGTTTGGACCAGAGCCAGACGGCGATGGCGGCTGTTGCCGTGAGAACGCCGCCGTTCAAGGCGTTGAGCGCCATGTTCATGCGGGTGGCGACGCGCATGGAATCATAGACGCTGTTCAGCATCCAGCCCATGCCTTCCTTGGCATAGTCATCCTCACGCGAGGCATGGGCGAAGAGTTTCACCGTGGTCATGTTGGTGTAGGTGTCCACGATGCGGCCCGTGACAAGCGAGCGCATGTCGGCCTGCTTTTCAGACAGCGCGCCCATCTGCGGCACGAAGTGACGCATGGTGACGGCATAGAGCGCCAGCCAGACCAGCATGGGAATGGCGAGGCGCCAGTCATTGGCGATGAACGAGGCGAGGGCCGTGGCCACGAACACAGCCACCCATGAGATCACCTGGGTGAGCTTCATCACCACATCGCGCACGCCAAGGGCCGCCTGCATCACCTTGGTTGCGACGCGGCCGGCGAACTCATTTTCGAAGAACACCATGGATTGGCGCAGCATGTAGCGGTGCGCCAGCCAGCGGATGCGCATGGCGAAATTGCCGCGCAGGCCCTGGTTCTCGACCGAGTCACTGATCATGGAGAGGCCGGGCTGGATGAACAGGGCGAGGGCGGCATAGACCATCATCTCCACACCGTGATCGGCGAAGAAGGTGGCGGGATCGGCCTTGCCCAGAAGATCAATCAGCTTGCCGACATAGGCATAAACGCGCACCTCGATGACGGCGATGGCCACAGACAGCAGCAGACCCGCCACGATGAGCGGCAGGAAAGGGCGCGAATAGAAGCGGATGAAGCCCCAGGTTGTGGCCTGGGGCATGGAAGGGGTGATGGCCGGGAAGGAAAAGACGCGGGTTTCCAGCCAGGAGAAGAAACGGTTGATCATCCCGCCTTATATGGCGCTTGGGGGGCCAAGGTCAAAGCGGGGCTGATTGCCCCCGCCGCGGGGGCGCTTTACAGGCCGGGGCGGCTTTGCTAGTCAGCCGCCACGGCATTGATGCCTCTGGTCGCAGCACCCCAGTCAAAACTTGCAATCCCGGTTGCATGTGCGCGCGCTGTTTCCAGTTTTGGAAGGTGAAGCCCTGTGGCCAAGAAAGACATTTATAGCGGTTTGAAGCAGCTGGGCAGCGCCACCAAGCTGCCTGCCAGCCCGGAAGAGGCGGTGCTGGAGCGCGTTGCCAACCCGCAGGCGGGCACCGCCTATGTGGTGCGGTTCGTGCAGCCGGAATTCACCTCACTGTGCCCGATGACGGGCCAGCCGGATTTCGCGCATCTGGTGATCGACTATGTGCCGGGCAAGTGGCTGGTGGAGAGCAAGTCCCTCAAGCTTTATCTCGGCGCATTCCGCAACCATGGCGCCTTCCATGAGGATTGCACGGTGAGCATCGGCAAGCGGCTGGCCCAGCTTCTGGCGCCCAAGTGGCTGCGCATCGGCGGCTATTGGTATCCGCGCGGCGGCATGCCGATTGACGTTTTCTATCAGACGGGCCCGGCGCCCAAGAACATTTGGATTCCCGATCAGGGCGTTGCAGCCTATCGCGGCAGAGGATGAGAGACATGCAGATTTCAAACACGGCGAAAATCCAGGGCCTGGTTTTTCTGGCGCTTTATGTGGCCTGTGTGCCGCTGGCCAACTGGATGGTGGGGCATGTGGGCACGTTTTGCGTGCCGGACGGGCCGTGCATGGTTCCGGTGTGGCTTGGCCTTGCCGCGCCCAGCGGGGTGATCGCCATCGGGTTTGCGCTGGTGCTGCGCGACCTGGTGCAGCGGCGGCTGGGGCTTTCCTGGTCGCTCGGCGCCATTGCGCTGGGGGCGGTGATTTCCTGGGCCATTTCGCCTGCCGCCCTGGTGCTGGCTTCGGTGGCGGCCTTCGCCTTCTCGGAACTGGCGGATGCGCTGGTGTTCACGCCGCTGCAGAAGCGCGGGCTGGTGCTGGCGGTGCTGGTGAGCAGCCTTGCCGGCATTGTGGTGGATAGCGTGCTGTTCCTCAGCCTGGCATTCCACAGCCTTGATTTCCTGGGCGGGCAGATTGTGGGCAAGCTGTGGGCGGTTCTGGTGGCGCTGCCGCTGATCCACCTGCTGCGGCAGTGGGACCAGCGCCGCGGCCTGCAGCCGGCCTGAGGAGAAGCCTTCCGGGCACTTCGTGGAATCCGTCGGCACGCCAGCCTTGCAGAGAATTCAGGGGTAGGCGTGGCGGGATATGTTATGTGGCGGGGATGAGTTCTCCCGGCCGGATTCTCCCCCTTGTCGTTGCTTCTGCGCTGTTCATGGAAAACATGGACTCGACGGTGATTGCCACATCGCTGCCGGCCATGGCGGCGGACCTTGGCACCAGCCCGGTGGCGCTGAAGCTGGCCTTCACCACTTATCTCTTAAGCCTGACAGTGTTCTTGCCGATTTCGGCCTGGGTGTCGGACCGCTATGGCGCGAAACTGGTGTTCCGCATTGCCATTGCGGTTTTCACCCTGTCTTCGCTGGCCTGCGGCTGGGCGCAGAACCTGCCGCATCTGGTGCTGGCGCGGGCCGTGCAAGGCTTGGGCGGGGCGATGATGGTGCCGGTGGGGCGCATCATCGTGCTGCGCGCCATTCCCAAGGCTGAACTTGTGGGGGCGCTGGCCTGGCTCACCGTTCCGGCCCTTGTGGGGCCGCTGGTGGGGCCGCCTGTCGGCGGCTTCATCACCACCTATTTCTCCTGGCACTGGATATTCTGGATGAACTTGCCGATCGGCATCATCGGCCTCATCACTGCCACGCTGTTCATGCCGGAAACGCCGGAGCGGGATGTGAAGCCGCTGGATGTGCTCGGCTTTGTGCTTTCGGGCCTTGGCCTCAGTTTCACGGTGTTCGGCTTCACCGTGGCGGGGCGCGACCTGCTGAGCCCCCTGCAAACGCTTGGCTTTGTGGTGGCCGGGGTGGTGCTGTTTGGCCTTTATGTGCAACATGCCAAGCGCATTGCCCACCCGATCCTTGATCTCAGCCTTTTACGTGTGGAAACGCTGCGCGTGTCGGTGACGGCCGGGTTTTTCTACCGGGTGGCGGCAGGGGCCGTGCCCTTCCTGCTGCCGCTGCTGCTGCAGCTGGGCTTCAACGCCACGCCGTTCCAATCCGGGCTCATCACCTGTTCAACGGCGCTTGGGGCGCTGACCATGAAGTTCCTTGCGGCGCGCATGCTGCGGCAGTTCGGCTACCGGCAGCTGCTGCTGGTCAATGGCGTCATCTCCTGCATCCTGATGGCGGCGATGGGGTTGTTCCGCGAAACCACACCGGTTTCCATCATCATGCTTGTGCTGCTGACGGGAGGCTTGTCACGCTCGCTGCAGTTCACCGCGCTCAATTCCATCGCCTATGCCGACATTGCCAATGACGACATCGCAAGGGCCAACGGCCTTTACACCGTGGCGCAGCAGTTCTCGCTGGCGATGGGCGTTGCGGTTGCGGCCATTGTGCTTGAAATCTCGCAATGGCTGCATGGCACGGCGGGGCTGACGCAGGCCGATTTTTCCGCCGCCTTCATCCTGGTGGCGGTGGGTGGGCTGCTCTCCATCGGCACATTCATGAAGCTTCCGTTCAACGCCGGGGCCGCCATGTCCGGCCACCGGGCAGGCTGAGCCGCGGCGCCAGCCTTCATCAGCCGTGGTCAATCTCCGCCTGGGTGACGAGGTGGCTCCAGGTGAAGGTGACACTTGCACCGGGGGCGAGCACATCCCAGATGCCATCATTGGGGGTGGTGTTGGTGGAGGCGGCCGCACCCAAGGGGCCCGGTGTTGACAGGGTTTCCGAGGTGATGCCGCCCGCGCCCAATGAGACCAGCACGGCTGGGGTGCCATGCATGTCCTTTACCTGCACATTGTTCATCGGCACATTGCCGTTGTTGGTGATGACATAGGTGTAGGTAACGGTTTCGCCCAGATCCGCCTTGCCTGTGGTGCCGCCGCCAATGTCGGTGAGGACATAGGTTTTGGCGATGGTCATGCCCGGCACGGCGGTGATGGTGGTGGAGGCATTGGAGGCGGGCGAGGTGATGGTTGTGGCGCCATTCTTGCCGCTGGCCGTGGCGGTGTTGGTCACGCCACCAGTGATGCCCACCGCATTCTTCACATCGGTTGCTGACAAAGTGTAGGTGGCAGTGAAGGTTGTTGATGCGCCGGCTGCCAGCGTGGCCACTGATGCGGGGCTGAAAGCGCTGAGCGCATTGGTGCCGGCGATGGCGTTGAATTTCGGGCCGACATCGGTTGGCGCGATGGCGGTGAGCGCCACCGAGCCGACATTCTTGACGACATAGGTGAAGGTGATGGTGTCGCCCGCATCGGTGAGCGTGGTGTTGCTGCCTGCGGCAATGGTGGGGGCCGAGGCAGTTTTAGTCACTGTGAGGCCAGCCACGGTGAGGATGGATGTGGTGGCCGTGGATGATGAGGAATTCACCGTTCCGGTGGGTGCGGTGCCCGTGGCCGTGGCCGTGTTGCTGACGCCATTGGTGATGCCGGCGGCATTCATCACATCCGCTGCCGAAAGGGTGTAGGTGGCGGTGAAGGTTTGGCTGCCGCCTGCAGCGATCGAGGCGGTGGCGGGCGTGAAGGCACTGAGCGTGCCTGTGCCTGCGACACCGTTGAAGGTTGGGCCTGCCTCCACCGGCTTGACCACGGTGAGCGCCACATTGCCTGTGTTGTTGACCACATAGGTGAAGGCAATGGTGTCGCCCGCATCGGTGAGCGTGAGGTTGGTGCCCTTGTTGGTGGTGGGCGCGCCCGCTGTCTTGACGATGCTCAGCGTGGCCATGTTGATGGTGGCCGTGGTGGTGTTGGAATTGTCCACGCCATCATTGACGATGACGGTGATTGATTTGGCGGGCCCGGCCGGATTGGCAGCCGTGCTGGAATAGGTGATGGCCTGCAAGGCTGTCTGATATTGCGCCAAAGTGGCCACGCCAGTGAGGGTGAGCACGCCTGTGCTGGAATTATAGGCCGATGCCACGATGCCAGCAGGAAGCGTGCCTGCGGCGAGGACGTCGCCTGCAGCCGGGCTGGCCAGGGTGATGGTGGCCGAGGAAATGGTGGTACCGTCATCGGAAATGGTGTCGTCAGCGGCGGCGATGGCCACGGGGGCCTGGCCTTCAACCCAGGTGGTGGAATAGCCGGTGCCCGCAGCGGCGGCGGAAAGATCCAGCGCCGGGGGGTTGTTCAAAACCGTGGAAGAAGAGACGAAGGCCGAGGAGTCATAGGCCGTGTCGCCCACGTCCGCGATGCGGATGGTCAGGGTGTAGGTGGTGCCGGGAACCACGGCAAAGGCGTTGATGAACACCGTGGTGGCGCCATCATATTTGATGTCCGGGATCGGGTAGGGCGCGACGGTGTTGTCGCGGTAATAGCCCGCGTTGGAACCGTTGTTCACGGTGTTGATGTCGGTGCCGGTGGAGGTGCCGGGAACGGTGGCGATGTTGAAATTGGTATAAGCGCCGCCATTCACCACCATGGAGAAGTTGTCGGTGAAGGTGGTGTTGACATACTCATTGTATTCCTCGGACATGAAGACCGAGGCGATCGACATCTTGTTCACGCCCGGCTTGGGGATGAACGAGAAGGTGAAGGTGGCGACGTCAAATTCATTTGCCGGGTTGGGGCTGGGGGTCACGCCGGAGCCGGCGTTGGAAATGTTGCCGGGGCCGGGGGCGGCGCCGGCGATTTGAGAGATGTTGCCGGTGCTCAGCACAATGCCGCTGGCGATGCCGAGGTTGGAGCCGGTGGTGGTGAAGGTGCCGCTGCTGGTGGTGCTTGCGCCAACGCTCAGGGTGGGCGTGCCCGTCAGGGTGATGCCGCTGTTGCCCGCGGTGATCGCGGCGGCGAGCGTTGCGGCAGTTGTAGAGGTGGTGACGGTGACCGTGGCGGCGGCGGGCGCTGCGGCCAGAACCAGCCCCACAAGCGCCAGAAGCCAGAATTTCATCACACGCATGGCGGACAACACCGCCTGAACACAAATACGCAAACCAACACCCACGGATACAAACTGCAAATTGCAGCCCGATTGCTAGCCGCTTATGGTTAAAGCTGCCTTAAGTTGCAGGGGCGGCGGCAATGCGCGCCGGCGCGGTGATGCACAAAGTTTCACGATTCTTTGACAATTGGCCCCGGCTTGTGAGTGGCGGAGAGGGCGGGCGCGTCCTATCTCTGCTGCATCAAGGAGGTTTGATCATGAACCGTAGAGACGCTTTCAGAACTGCCGGGCTTTCCCTCGCCGCACTTGGGCTGGGGGCCGGCTGGGCGAAATCGGCCACCGCACCTGCCGAGGTGTTTGAGGTGGTGAAGACAGACGCGGAGTGGAAGAAGCTGCTGCCGCCCGCCGCCTATGAAACGCTGCGCCATGAGGCGACCGAGCGGCCCAATTCCTCGCCGCTGGTCAATGAGCACCGCAAGGGCACGTTCAACTGCGCGGGCTGCGACCTGGCGCTTTATGACTCGGGCACCAAATATGAAAGCGGCACCGGTTGGCCCAGCTTCTGGGACCATCTGCCCGATGCCGTGCGCACCAAGGAAGACAACAGTTGGTTCACAACGCGCACCGAAGTGCATTGCCGCCGCTGCGGCGGGCATCTGGGCCATATGTTTGAAGATGGGCCGAAGCCCACGGGCCTGCGCTATTGCATGAATGGCGTGGCCATGAATTTCGTTCCAGCCGCGGCCTGAGCAAGCCCGGTTTTCAGCAAGCCCCCGCCACCCCTCCCATGGCGGGGGCTTTTTGCTGGGCGCTGTGCTAGGCTGGCGCAATGGAAAAGCCAGACACAACCTCCGCCGCCCCGCCCGCCGGGGCCACCGTGCCGCAGCAGGCCCTGTGGTGGCTGCAGAAGGGCGGGCTGAAGCTTGGGCCGGAATGGACGAAGGCCCACCAGCTTTGCCAGCAGGATGAGGGGGAGCGTGCGCATGACCTTGTGCACGCCCTGTGCCACTGGATTGAAGGGGACGCCGCCAACCGGGACTATTGGTATCGCCGCGTGGCCAACTGGAAGCGCGCCGGAGACATTTCCAGCGAGTGGAGCGCCATCTGGCAGGCCTTGGCCTGAGCAGGCTTCAGGCGGCGGATTTCTTCTTCAGGGGCTGAACCTCGGCCGTGGCGGGGGCCGGCGCCTGTTCCTGGCGGTTGAGCCATTCGGGCAGCGGTTCGGTTTCCGCGTCGTCCTCGGCATCCACCATCTGGCAGGCGAGATACCAATGCACCTCGTCGCGGCCGTCGGGGCGGCCTTCCTCTTCCCAGATTTGATAGGCGAGGAGGCTGATGCGTTCATCGCGGTTCAGCTTCGGATTTTCGGGGGAGTTTGTGTCGTTCATGGCAGTCTCCATTCAAAATGAAGTGGAACGCTGGAAACAAGACTCAGGGTGTCGCCCAACCCGGGGCCGAGGCTGGGCCGCAAATGCGACGTTTTCATGCCGCGTGCCTCTGGCGCACAGGTTTATTTGCGTTGAAGGTGCGCAGTGTGCGCGGGCCGCGGGGCCTAGCGGCCGGTAGCCCCGGCATAAACCGGCGCGCCCATCTGCTGGGCCACGCCAAGGTCATCACGGTGGTTCCAGATTTCCACCACCTTGCTGTTCCTGAAGCGGAAGATGTTCACGCCGCTGTAATGCAGCTTCTTGCCCGTGGCTTTCTGGCCGCCCCAATCGCCCAGCATGGTGCCGGTGGCCGTCCAGCGCAGGCAGACGAGATCATCCTCGGCGATGGCAAGATCGATGGTGTAGTGAATGTCGGGGAATGCCTTGCGGAAATCATTGGCCACTTTCTCCTGCCCAGATGGCCCCGGCATCGCCTGGGTGGGGCGCAAGTCATGGCGGATGTAATCCTCGGCAAACACCTCATGCGCGAAGGCGGTGTTGCCCTTGTTCCAGACTTCCTCATAGAAGCGGAGGATGAGGGATTTGTTGGTGGCGGCGCTCGCCATTGTTGATCCACTCAATTTATGTTTTTCCTTTGATCTCATTTAGCCATGGAAGAAGCAGTTCGAGCTTTTCCATACTAGTATGCAGCAAAACGTCATCAAAATCCCGCTTTCCGAAAACCTCATCGAATACCTTGCTCGCCATCCAGCCGGTATAGTTGGAGGTCTCCATATGATCTATCAAGTCAACCAACTCTTCTGTCGTGCCTTTACCTAAGATGTAATGCAGATCGGCCACTGTAGCGAAGTGAACGGCGCGACGAACTCTAGAATCCCTGCTTACTCCCTCTTCATCAGCCAATCGATTAGCCAGCTCTAGTATGGCGCGGTCGATTCCAGTTTCTGGCCCTATCCATTGTTCGAGGGCCACTATCATGAGGCGGGTGTTAGCTGTGGCGGAATAGATCGATGGGATTACGCCTTCAACACTGTGTTGGACAAACCGCCAAAGCTGAACATGAGCCTTTGCAATAGAGTGAAAACTGTCTTCCACGTTCACAACTGGAGCAGTATTAAATCTCGACTTTGACGAAATCTTTGTCGCCTTTGCCTCGATGACGAGCCTTGAACCGGTATGGTCCAATACGAATAGGTCAGGCGTTTTTCGCGATTCTTTGCCGTAGATTATTTCACCGCGAATTGTGTACTTTGTCGTTCTCGAGGCAATTAGATTGCTAATAACTTCTTCAAACTTCCTGCCAAACTCGTCGCGCGCTGCTCCGTCTTTAACCACATCGTAGTAGATGCCGTCTGTCATCCTGGAATATAGGCACTCGACTAACGGTGCGATAACGTAGGTGCCGAAATCAATGCAAGGCGCCTCTCTCAAAATACTTGGAGCATATGACTTCTCTGAATAACCTGTGCGAATTGCTCGGAGCCTTGCTCTGCTCACTTCTGCGGAGGCTGAAATAAGGGGCCAGCACAATCGCTGAGTTTCTTGATCAATGCCAACTGCTGAGCCGTCAAATTCCTTAGTCAATTTTGAATTTTCGCTAAGAATTGCCGCAACCACAAATACGAACTTGAAAAAAGTCTCCAGTTCAAAAGAGTAACGAGATCGAAAAGCCGCTCTGCACTTAGGGCCGCCAAAGATACTAAGATAGAGCAGTATCCTAGGGGCATTCCAAAATCCTTGCTGCCACTCAAATTGGCGTCGCGTCAACCTGAACATTACTTGGAAAACATCCGCCCGTTTCAGGGCGATTGATTCTTCAACATCTTCAAAATTTCGCAAAGCTTTCCAGACGGTGAAAAATCCCTCTGCATAACGCAGGTCTAGCCAGCGACCTTTCTTACCACTCGTACCTAATTCATTTTCGAGTGCTAGGTTCACAAGCGCTTCCAATGTCCATGGGTAGAAGTATGATCGATCCCCTATGGTTGCCTTTAGCCAATCAGATGGCATGTTGTGTATTAACTTGGGGTGCCAGTCATTTTGCGATTGAGCTTGCCGGATGTCCCAAACAGCGAATACCAGTTGCTCGAACGGTACGGCTCTTAGCAGGCCGTAAAGTTTCTTTCTGCGCATTTCCAAGATGAGTGCATTGGGTAGGTCAGATTTAGCATGCCGCCTTCCCGTGCGTTCCCTTTTTTGGGAGCGTTGCACTGATCTGGTCACCCCCGCTCCACAAAGCTGTCGAGCACGCGTTTCTCTCCCGCCTTTTCGAAATCCACTGTCAGCTTGTTGCCTTCGACATGGGTGATGGTGCCGTAGCCGAATTTCTGGTGGAAGACGCGGGTGCCGGTTTCATAGTCTGAGCGGGCGGCACTGCTGGCCACCAGTTCGCCCTCGATGAATTTGGGCGTGTGGCGGGCCGCCGTTCCCGCCGCGCGGTTGGCCTGGGCGCGCTGCCAGCCGGGGGTGGAATAGCTGCCCTGGCCGAAGGCCTTGCCTTCATCAAAGCGGCTGGAGCCGAAGGAGCCAAGGCCATGGCCGCCATAGCTCGTCGTCATCGGCGCAACGTCCACATGCTTTTCCGGCAGCTCATCAATGAAGCGCGAGGGCAGGGCTGATTGCCAGAGGCCATGCACCTGGCGGTTTTGCGCAAAGGAAATGGTGAGGTTCTGCTTGGCGCGGGTGATGCCCACATAGGCCAGCCGCCGCTCTTCCTCCAGCCCGGCCCGGCCCTTCTCATCAAGGCTGCGCTGCGAGGGGAAAAGTCCTTCCTCCCAGCCCGGCAGGAAGACTTGCGCGAATTCCAGCCCCTTGGCGGAATGCATGGTCATGATGTTGACGCGGTCTTCCTCATTGCCCTGGTCCCGGTCCATCACCAAGGCCACATGTTCGAGGAAGCCCGTCAGATTTTCAAACTCGCCCATCGAGCGGATAAGTTCCTTCAGGTTGTCGAGGCGGCCTTCGGCCTCCGGGCTTTTGTCGGCCTGCCACATGGCGGTGTAGCCCGATTCATCGAGCACGATTTCAGCAAGCTCGGTGTGGGGGATGTGATCAAGCTGGCCGCGCCAGCGGGTGAAGCTGTCAAACAGCTGGCGCAGGCTGGTGCGCGCCTTGGCGGGCAGGCCCGGCTCAAGGCTCATGGCCTCGGCGGAGGCATAGAGCGAGGTGCGCCGGGCGCGGGCGCCATCAAACATCTTCTTCACGCTGCCATCGCCAATGCCGCGCTTGGGGGTGTTGATGATGCGCTCGAAGGCCAGGTCATTGTCCGGCGAGGCCACCACCTTGAGATAGGCCAGCGCGTCGCGGATTTCGGCGCGCTCATAAAAGCGCGGGCCGCCGATGACGCGGTAGGGGATGCCGGCGCGGATGAAACGGTCTTCAAAGGCGCGCATCTGGAAGGAGGCACGCACGAGAATGGCAATGTCATTGAGAGGAAGCTTCTTGCGCTGCAGGCTTTCAATGTCGTCGCTGATCTGGCGGGCTTCCTCCTCGCCATCCCAGTGGCCGCGCACGATGACCGGGTTCTCCGCCTCCTTGTCGGTGTGCAACGTCTTGCCCAGCCTTGCCTCGTTCTTGGCGATAAGCCCGGAGGCGGCGCCGAGGATTTGCGGGGTGGAGCGGTAGTTCCGCTCCAGCCTGATGATCTTGGCGCCTGGGAAATCCTTCTCGAAGCGCAGGATGTTATCCACCTCCGCGCCGCGCCAGCCATAGATCGACTGGTCATCATCGCCCACGCAGCAGATGTTCCTGTGGCCCTGGGCCAGAAGCTTGAGCCAGAGATATTGCGCGGTGTTGGTGTCCTGATACTCATCCACCAGCATGTATTTGAAACGCTGCTGATAGTCCTTCAGCACGTCAGGGTGTTCCTGGAAAATGCGCAAGGGCTCGAGCAGCAAATCGCCGAAGTCTGCGGCGTTCACGGTCTTGAGGCGCGCCTGATAGTCTGCATAGAGCTTGCCGCCCAGGCCATTGGCGAAGGAGAAGGCTTCGCCCGCCGGCACCTTGTCCGGCGTCAGGCCGCGGTTCTTCCAGCCGTCAATCAAATTGGCGAGGTGGCGGGCGGGCCAGCGCTTTTCGTCAATGCTTTCGGCCTGCAACAGCTGCTTCAACAGGCGCAGCTGGTCATCATCATCCAGAATGGAGAAGCCGGATTTGAGGCCCGCCAATTCGGCATGGGCGCGCAGGATCCTGACGCCAATGGCGTGGAACGTGCCGAGCCAGGCCATGCCTTCGACGGCGCCGCCAATCAAATGGCCGATGCGCTCCTTCATCTCGCGCGCCGCCTTGTTGGTGAAGGTGACGGCGAGGATCTGGCTGGGCCAGGCCTTGCGTTGCGAGAGCACATGGGCAAGGCGGGTGGTGAGCACGCGGGTTTTGCCCGTGCCGGCGCCGGCCAGAACCAGAAGCGGCCCATCAATGGTGAGCACGGCATCGCGCTGCTCCGGGTTCAGGCCCGAGAGATAGGGCGGGGCAGTGGCCGCCATGGCGCGCGAAGCCAGGCCGCCCTGTTTGGGCGGCGGCGGGGCTTCATCAAAATCATTCAGGTCTATGGGCATGGGCCTTAGGCGGGAAAGCGAATCTTGCTGCCCTTATATAGGAATTGGGCCGCCCTTGGGGTAGGTGCGGCTTTTTCAGCCCTGCCACTGGTTCTCAAAGATCAGGCTGTCGATATCCACGCGCTGGCGCCAGCCCTTTTGCTCCAGTTCCGGCGTGGCGTGCAGTTCGCGCACATAACCGAGGCAGAGATAGGCCAGCGGCACCACATGGCCGGGAATGCCGAGGATGGGGCGCAAGTCGGCATCGCGGAAGATGCTCACCCAGCCCACGCCCACGCCTTCGGCCCTGGCCGCCAGCCACAGGTTCTGAACGGCACAGGCTGTGGAATAAAGGTCCGTATCGCGGTTGTGGGTGCGGCCCAGCACCACCGGGCCGCCGCGCGTGCGGTCACAGGTGATGCAGATGTTGAGGGGCGCCTCGGTGATGCCTTCGAGCTTCAGGCGCGAATAGAGCGCCTGCTGGCCGGGGCTGAATTGCGGCGCGGCTTCGGCATTGGCGGCTTCAAACAGCTGTTTCACGCGGGCGCGGATGGTGGCATCACGCACCAGGATGAAGTTCCACGGCTGCATGAAGCCCACCGAGGGCGCATGGTGCGCTGCCGTCAGGATGCGGCGCAGCACCGGTTCCGGCAAAGGATCGGGCAGGAATTGGCTGCGCACATCGCGGCGCGTGAAAATGGCGCGGTAGACGGCCTCGCGCTCCGGCTCGGAAAAGGGTGCGGCGGCGGTGAGGCCCGGGTTCAGGTTTTGCATGGCAATTCCCCTTGCGTGCAAAGTTGCGGGCGCCGCCACCGTCCGCGCGGAGGCACCTGTTCTGGCCTGGCAGGTCTTCTGGCTCGGCATCAGCGGCCACCGCGCCTTCCCGGCCTGAGGGGCCAGTGGCATCATGCGGGGGCCTCCGCCTTACAGCGCTGGGCACGCCACGGAATTCAACCGTGTTTCCTATTCTTCCATCTTGCGATGGACACCAAACAGCTTGTGAATTTACCCGGCCTGTCCGCCAATGCAAGGGCCGGGCGCGGGGCACAAGCGGCAGCTAGAACTTGTAGGCGCAGAACCAGCCATGCTGGCCATAGTGGCCGGAATATTCGGCCCGGATGTCGGAAGAGCCGGAATATTTCCTGCGGCAGGCTTCTAGCACCTTGAGATAATCGCCGCGCCCCGCCTTGATGGGGGCGAGGTCATATTCCCAGGCATGATGGTGCGAATGGAAGCGCCAGCGCCTCATGCCCCTGGCTTCGGATTGGGTTTGGGTGGCGAGCAGGGCTGCGAGGGTGATGGCGGTGAGAATTGCGGTTCTGCGCATGGCATGATCCTCCCTTTGGGACAGGTTAGGACGGCCATGCGCAGAATGAAAGTTACGAAGAACGAAAGATCAGGCGCAGCGCGGCAACTCAAGCTTTTCGAGCTTCACGGCCAGTTGCCGCTGCAGCTTGCGCCAATAGGCGGCGGTTTCCGTATCCCCGGATTTCTCGCAGAGCAGGGCATGGCGCGCGGCTTCTCCGGCCGCGTGGCGGCCGTGCACGAAAACCAGGGCTTCGGCAAAATGCGTAAAACCGTTGTTCAACATGGGTCGCTCCCTTTCCAAGATTCGGTTGACCGGACCTTGATGGCAGCGAACTAAGCCGGGAATTTTGCGGACGTGTGACGATTGTGGGGCAAGCATTTGCGCATCGGCTGGGCAATTGCCCGGCTTATCATCTAGACCAAAATGATTTGGGCTTCGTTGTGCGGCGCATGGGCCATTCGCTTGTCGCGCGTCAACAGTGGAACATCCAGGTTTTCAGCCAATGCAACATAGGCGGCATCATAGGCGGTCAGATTTTGGCAGAGTTGCCAAATGCGCGCATTCAAATGATGCGTCGGCTGCCGTTCAATCGGGAGGGCATTGAAATCTGCAAGGGCCTGTTCGGTCCGGATTGCACTTGCCCTGTTGGACAGGCGTTGCTTGCGAAGTGCATTGATGATTTCCAGGTCAAGCAGATGTGGTGCGGCGAGGGTTTCGGCCTGCCTCATCACTTCGATCAAATCCGGATCAGTGGCACCATCCGCCAAAATGTGGAGAACAACCGAGGCGTCAACGACGATCACCTGCTGTCCCGGTCTTGCCTGATGATGTCCGCAGCAGAAGGCGAAAGGCCCATGGGCTCTCGCTTCTTCAGGCGGTTCAATACATCGTCCATTGAAGGGCGGTCCGCAAGCCGGGCCAATTCGAAGCGCAGATAGCTGGAGAGCGACAAGCCCTGCTTTCGCGCCCGCTCGGCAAGCTTGCGGTGCGCAGCGCCATCAAAATCACGGATGTGGATGTGCTTGTTCACGCATGCACTATGCATGCGAAATGCATGCGGGTCAAGATTTCCGCGGCGGCAGGCCGATCTTGTGGCCGACTTGCGGGGGCAAGGGCAGCTTGGCGTGCTGCGCGGCCATGGCCTCGATCCGGGCCAGAATTTCGGCAGGGAAGGGCGCCGTGCGGTGGATGTTCATGTCCACATGGCTGACGATCACTTCCAGCACGCAGGCAAGATAGCTGCTTTCGCCGCGGAACATCTGCTGCACATAGTGCACGCGCTTTGAATCGAAGGCGATGATCTGGCTTTCAACACGCACATCCTCGCCCTCGCGCAGCTCATTGGCGTAGGTGGTGTGGGTTTCAAGCGTGAAGGTGGTGCAGTTGGTGCGCTTCACATAATCCGCGCCGGTGCCGAAGCTTTCGAACATTTCCTCGGCGGCGCGGTCAAACAGCACGGCATAATAGGCCATGTTGAGGTGGCCGTTGTAGTCCGTCCACTGGCTTTCCACCTTCTGCATTTTGCTGATGTATGGCTTGGCATTTGTCATGGAAAAAGCTGCACCCTGTGTTAGGTTTGAGTCTGGATGGACAGCCTAGCACCCCGAGCAAATGTTGCGCGCGCAATTGCCGCCGCCAAAACGCTTTTGGGCGACAGGGTTTCAACAGCACCCGCTGTGCGCGAGCAGCACGGCAAGGACCAGACGTGGAACGCCGGGGCGGCCCCGGATGCCGTGGCCTTTGTGAACAGCACGGAAGAGGTGCAGGCGCTGGTCAAAATCTGCGCGGGGGAGAAAGTGCCGGTGATCGCCTATGGCACAGGCACATCGCTGGAGGGGCACTTTGCAGCCGTGAATGGCGGAATATCCATTGATCTCAGTGGGATGAACTGCATTCTCGAAGTGAATTCAGAGGATCAGGATTGCCGGGTCGAGGCGGGGGTCACGCGCAAGGCGCTGAATGCCCATTTGCGGGACCAGGGGCTGATGTTCCCCATTGACCCCGGCGCAGATGCCTCCCTCGGCGGCATGGCGGCGACCCGCGCTTCCGGCACCAATGCGGTGCGCTATGGCACGATGCGCGAGAATGTGATGGGCCTGACGGTGGTGCTGGCCGATGGCCGGGTGATCCGGACGGGCACCCGGGCGCGCAAATCCTCGGCTGGCTATGATCTCACACGGCTGTTGGTGGGCTCGGAAGGCACGCTTGGCATCATCACCGAGGTGCAGCTGCGGCTTTATGGCATTCCGGAAGCCCTCAAGGCAGGGGTGATGGGTTTCCCATCGGTTGAGGCCTGCTGCCGCACAGTGATCGAGACCATCCAGCTCGGTGTTCCCATGGCGCGTATCGAATTGGTGGATGCCGAGACGATCAAGGCGATCAACGCCTATTCGAAGCTTTCAATGCCGGCAGCGCCGCATCTGTTTGTCGAGTTTCATGGCACGCCAGCAGGTGTTGCCGAGCAGGCGGGGCAGTTTGCTGACATCGCCCAGGGCCATGGCGCGGGGGCGATCAGCTGGGCCAGCACCGAGGAAGAGCGCGCAAGGCTGTGGCAGGCGCGGCATGACGTGTTCTGGGCCACCAAGTCCCTGATGCCGGGCAAGGAAGCTTTCGCCACCGATGTCTGCGTGCCGATTTCGCGGCTGGCGGAATGCGTTGTGGAAACACAGAAGGATTTGGCGGAAAGCCGCATCTATGGCCCCATTGTGGGCCATGTGGGGGACGGGAACTTCCATGTGACGCTATATTGCGACCGTGCGGACGCAGGCGAGGTGGCGCGCGTCAAGGGCGCCTATGGCCGGATGATTGAGCGGGCGCTCTCCATGGGCGGCACCTGCACGGGCGAACATGGCATTGGCTCGGGCAAGCGGGCCTATCTGGCGCGCGAACATGGCGAGGGCGTTGAGGTGATGCGCCAGATCAAGCTGGCGCTGGACCCCGACAACATCATGAACCCCGGCAAGAATGCCGGGCCTTGAGGCGGTGGGCGGGGGCGCATGAGCATCTGGAAATCCCCGGTTCTTTACCTTGGCCTGCTGCTGGTTTTGCTGGTGGGCGGGGCGCTGGCTGCGCCCTTCATCATCGATTGGAACGGCTACCGCGGCAATCTTGAGGCTTACGGTCACAGGATCAGCGGGCGCGATGTTGCGGTGGGCGGCCCCATTGCCGTGCGGCTGTTCCCCTGGCCGCGGCTGGAGGCGGAGGGCGTTTCCATATCCGGGCCCAAGGGTGGTGATGGCACGCCCTTGCTTGCGGCGCAGAAGGTGACGGTGCATCTGGC
>JAGWTZ010000013.1 GCA_028868695.1 Alphaproteobacteria bacterium
GGCAAATCGACAAGGCCGGCGACAAAGCTGCGCGGACGAGTCCGCGCAGTTTTCGCGTGCGGGGTTGCGGCTGCCGACCGCCGCTGTTAGAAACCCGGCCATCCGCGGGTCCGCCCGCGGGTGAACCTGCCCGCCATCGCCGGACCCGCGCCGGCCCGCTGCCTGCAAGGCCGCGGTGAGCTGACCCGCATCGGGTCCGCGCCGGCGAGACCGGGCAAACCGCAACTCGAACCCAGGCCGGCGCCAGACCCGACCCGAGCGATATTTGATTGCATCCGCAGGGATGTCTCGCCGGGCAGGGCATCAGGAGAACATATGTCCAGCATCCAGATGACCTCGGCGCCGTCGCGCGAGGATTTTGCAGCACTTCTCGACGAGAGCTTCGGCGCCAGCGACGCGCTGGAAGGTTCCGTCGTCAAGGGAACGGTCGTCGCCATCGAAAAGGACGTCGCCGTCATCGACGTCGGCCTGAAGACCGAAGGCCGCGTCGCCCTCAAGGAATTCACCGGCCCGGGCCGCGACCAGATACTGAAGGTCGGCGATACGGTCGAAGTCTATCTCGAGCGCATCGAGAATGCGATGGGCGAGGCCGTGCTGTCGCGTGACAAGGCCCGCCGCGAGGAGGCCTGGACCCGCCTCGAGCAGATGTCGAATGCCAACGAGCGCGTCGAAGGCGTGATCTTCGGCCGCGTCAAGGGCGGCTTCACCGTCGACCTCGGCGGCGCCGTGGCCTTCCTGCCCGGCTCCCAGGTTGACGTGCGCCCGATCCGCGATGTGGGCCCGCTGATGCATGTCTCGCAGCCGTTCCAGATCCTGAAGATGGACCGCCGCCGCGGCAACATCGTTGTCTCGCGCCGCGCCATCATGGAAGAAACCCGCGCCGAGCAGCGCTCTGAACTCGTCCAGAACCTCGCCGAAGGCCAGGTGGTGGATGGCGTGGTCAAGAACATCACCGATTACGGCGCGTTCGTTGACCTGGGCGGCATTGACGGCCTCTTGCACGTCACCGACATCGCCTGGAAGCGCGTGAACCATCCTTCGGATGTTCTCACCGTCGGCCAGTCGGTCAAGGTGCAGATCGTGCGCATCAATCCCGACACGCAGCGCATCTCGCTGGGCATGAAGCAGCTGGACAAGGACCCGTGGGACGTGGTGGCCGAGAAGTTCACCGTCGGCTCCAAGGTCAAGGGCAAGGTGACCAACATCACCGACTACGGCGCATTTGTTGAACTGGAAGATGGCATCGAAGGCCTCGTCCATGTTTCCGAAATGAGCTGGACCAAGAAGAACGTGCATCCGGGCAAGATCCTCTCCACCTCCGAGCCGGTTGAGGTTCAGGTTCTGGAGATCGATTCCTCGAAGCGCCGCATCTCGCTGGGCCTCAAGCAGGTGCAGCAGAATCCGTGGGTTTCCTTCGCCGGCAAGTATCCGAAGGGCACCGTGGTTGAGGGCGAAGTGAAGAACATGACCGAGTTCGGCCTGTTCGTCGGCCTCGACGGCGATGTGGACGGCATGGTCCACCTTTCCGATCTCGATTGGAAGCGCCCGGGCGAAGAAGCGATCAAGGACTACAAGAAGGGCGACATGGTCAAGGCCGTTGTCCTCGATGTGGACCAGGAGAAGGAACGCATCTCGCTGGGCATCAAGCAGCTGTCTGAATCGGGCGGCGCTGGCGCTGCCCCGCGCGCTTCCGGTGATGGCGCCCCGCGCAAGGGCTCCAAGGTCACCTGCGAAGTGCTCAAGGTTGAAGATGGCGGCCTCGAAGTGCGCATCTCCGGCACCGACATCACGGCCTATGCCAAGCGTGGCGACCTCGCCCGCGACCGCGACGGCCAGCGTTCCGACCGTTTCGCCGTTGGCGAAAAGTTCGACGCGCTTGTCACTGCCATGGACGCCAAGGCCCGCAAGGTCAACGTCTCGATCAAGGCGCTGGAAATCGCCGACGAACGCGAGGCCGTTGCCCAATACGGCTCGTCCGACTCGGGCGCTTCGCTGGGCGACATCTTCCAGGCCGCGCTGAAGAAGAAGGAAGAAGGCAAGTAAGCCTTCCGCCTTTTCACAAGGTTCAAGGGCCGGAGCTTTGCTCCGGCCCTTTTTGTTGCGCAAGGAGGAAGGTGCGTCTATAACCGCCGCACCAGATTCATCCGGACCCCCCTTGCCATGATCAAGTCTGAACTCGTCCAGAAAATCGCTGACAAGAACCCGCATCTCTATCACCGGGACGTGGAACGCATCGTCAACCGCGTGTTTGATGAGATCATCAACACCATGAAAGAGGGCAACCGCGTGGAGCTGCGCGGCTTCGGCGCCTTCTCGGTGAAGGAGCGCAACGCCAGGCAGGGCCGCAACCCGCGCACTGGCGAAGCGGTGGATGTGACAGAAAAGCGCGTTCCCTTCTTCAAGACTGGCAAGGAACTGCGCCAGCGCCTGAACCCCAAGGGCTGAGCCTTGCGCCGCATTTTGCGCTGGATCGTCGGCATTCCCATCTTCATCATCGTGATGGGCTTTGCCGTGGCCAACCGGCAATGGACGCAGCTTTCGCTGGACCCCTTCAACCAGGCCACGCCGGCCCTCGCCATCACCCTGCCCCTGTGGATCATGGCCTTCATCGGCATTTTCATCGGCATGCTGACCGGCTGGTTCTTCTGCTGGCGCGCCCAGGGCAAGTGGCGCCGCCTGGCGCGGGAGCGGCAGCGCGAAATCGCCCGCCTGCAGGATGAGATTGCTCTGGCCCAGCAAGGCCCCGCCAAGATGGAGGCACAAATGCTGGCTCCCCTGCCGGGAATCATGCCGTGAAACTGTTCAGCGCCGAAGAACTGGGCGCCATTGCGCCGCGTGACTATGTTGAGGCCTTGCGTTCAGGCTTCATGGGCGAAGTGACTGCACCGCCGCGCTTTGTCGGCAAAACCCCGCCGGCCACCGTGTTCTTCGCCATGCCGGCATGGAACGCGGATTTCACCGGCATCAAGACGATCACCCTCAAGGGTGACAACCCGGCGAAGGGCCTGCCCACCATCCAGGGCACCTACCAGCTTTTTGAAAATTCCACCGGAACACCGGTGGCGCTGCTCGACGGCTCGGAACTTACGCGGCGGCGGACGGCAGCGGCTTCGGCCTTGGCGGCGGATTTTCTGGCGCGCAAGGATGCTTCCACCCTGCTGCTCATCGGAGCTGGCGCGCTGGCACCGGTGTTCGCGCGCGCCATGATGGCGGTGCGGCCGATCAAGCGGGTGATGGTTTACAACCGCACGCCGGAAAAGGCGGTGGCCCTGGCGCGCGAACTGGGCGGCGAGGCGGTGATGGACGTGGCCAGCGCCGCAGCGGCGGCGGACATCATCTCCTGCGTGACCTCCGGGCATGACATTGTCCTGAAGGGCGCCTGGATCAAGCCCGGCACGCATATTGACCTCGTTGGCGCATACAAGCCCGAAATGCGCGAGGCGGACGCCGCAGCCGTCGCCATGGCGCGCGTCTATGTCGACACCCATGAGGGTGCGGCCCATGAGGCGGGAGACCTGCTGCTGGCGCAAAAGGAAGGCCGCTTCAAATGGGCCGACATCCAGGGTGACCTGCATGAGCTTTGCCGCGGCACCAAGCTTGGCCGCAAGACAGACGCCGAAGTGACCCTGTTCAAGAGCGTGGGCACGGCGCTGGAAGACCTGGCCGCCGCCACCATGGTGTATTTGCGCGCGAAGTGAAATCGCGCTAGGGCCTAGCCCATGACCAACCCCGTTTGTGTTGCCCTTGATACTCCGGATGTGGCGAAGGCCCGCGCGCTGGCCCGGGCCGTGAAGCCGCATGTGGGCATGATGAAAATCGGCATGGAGTTTTTCTATGCCAATGGTGCCGCAGGCTATGAGACCGTGGCGGCCGAGGGTGTTCCCATCTTCCTTGATCTCAAGCTGCATGACATTCCCAACACGGTGGCGCAGGGCCTTACCTCGCTTTTGAAACTTGCGCCCGCACCCGCCATCACCAATGTGCATTGCTCCGGTGGCTTTGACATGATGAAGGCGGCGAAGGATGCGGTGGGAAACCGGGTGAAGCTGATTGGCGTCACCATCCTCACCTCACTCTCGAATGAAAACATCTGGGCCGCAGGCTTCGATGCACGCCAAACCGATGAGCATGCCTTGAACCTGGCGAAGCTTGCCCATTCCGCGGGGCTGGATGGCGTGGTGTGTTCGCCGCATGACCTTGCCGCCATCCGCCAACACCTGCCGCGCGGCTTCCTCACCGTGGTTCCGGGCATTCGCCCCGCTGATGCCGCCGTGCAGGACCAGAAGCGCGTGGCCACGCCGAAATCCGCGCTTGAGGCCGGCGCTGATGTGCTGGTGATCGGACGGCCGATCACGGGTGCGGCAGACCCTGCAAAGGCGGCGGCAGGCATATTCGCGAGCCTCAAATGACCAGCTCCTTGATCCGTCATTCCCGCGAAAGCGGGAATCCGCGTTACTTGGCTTCAACAGAGATTCCCGCTTTCGCGGGAATGACGGCTGTGGAGGGCTGAAATGACCCAGGTGAAAATCTGCGGGCTTTCAACGGCTGAAACCATGCAGACGGCGCTGGACAAGGGTGCAGACATGATCGGGCTGGTGTTCTATCCGAAATCGCCGCGAAATGTTTCACTGGAACAGGCAGCAGCACTTGCCGCGCAAGCCCGCGGCCGGGCGAAGATTGTGGCGCTGACGGTGGACGCCGATGACGCGCTTCTCAAGCTGATCGCTAATGCGGCGCGGCCTGATTTTCTTCAGGCCCATGGCAGCGAGACACCTTCGCGTGTCGCTGAGATCACCGCCAAATTTGGCATTCCCGTCATCAAGGCCATCAAGGTGAAGGAGGCCGGTGATGTGGCCTCGGCCAAGGCCTTCAAGGATGTGGCGGCCATGTGCCTGTTTGACGCCAAGGCCCCGGAAGACCTGCTGCCGGGCGGCAACGGGCTTTCCTTCGACTGGAACCTGCTGAAAGGCAAGGATGGGCAGTTCATGCTGTCCGGCGGCCTCAACCCGGAAAATGTGGCCCAGGCCATCCGCCTGACGCACGCGCCGATTGTGGATGTTTCGTCTGGCGTGGAATTCACGCCGGGCAAGAAGGATATTGCCCTCATCGCCAAGTTTATTGCAGCGGCCAAGGCGGCCAGCTAGAAGAAATCCATGACCGAGCTTACTCCCAATTCCTACCGCACGGGGCCCGACGAAAAGGGCCTGTTTGGCATTTATGGCGGCCGTTTCGTGGCTGAAACGCTGATGCCGCTGATCCTGCAGCTGGAGCAGGCCTACAAGGACGCCAAGGCCGACCCGGCTTTCAAGGCAGAGCTGAACAGCTTCCTCGAGCATTATGTGGGCCGGCCCTCGCCGCTCTATTTTGCCGAGCGCCTGACCGAGCATCTCGGCGGCGCCAAGATCTATTTCAAGCGCGAAGACCTGAACCACACCGGCGCCCACAAGATCAACAATGTGATGGGGCAGATCCTGCTCGCCCGCCGCATGGGCAAGAAGCGCATCATCGCTGAAACCGGCGCTGGCCAGCATGGCGTGGCCACGGCCACGGCCTGCGCGCGCTTCGGGCTGAAATGCGTGATCTACATGGGCGAGGTGGATATTGCCCGCCAGATGCCCAATGTGTTCCGCATGAAGCTGTTGGGCGCTGAAGTGGTTCCCGCCAAATCCGGCTCACGCACCTTGAAAGATGCGCTCAATGAGGCGCTGCGCGACTGGGTGGCCAATGTGGAAGACACCTTCTATTGCATCGGCACAGTTGCGGGCCCCGCGCCCTACCCTGAAATGGTGCGCGATTTCCAGTGCATCATTGGCGATGAAACCAAGCGGCAGATGATGGCGCATGAGGGCCGCCTGCCGGATTCCCTGGTGGCGGCCATTGGCGGTGGCAGCAATGCCATGGGCCTGTTCCACCCCTTCCTCGATGACCGCTCGGTTGAAATTTACGGCGTTGAGGCTGCTGGCCTTGGCCTCAAGACCAAGGACAAGCATGCAGCCTCGATCTCCGGCGGCAAGCCCGGCGTGTTGCATGGCAACCGCACTTATCTCCTGATGGATGATGACGGGCAGATCACCGAAGGCCATTCGATTTCGGCAGGCCTTGATTATCCCGGCATCGGGCCGGAACATGCCTGGCTCAATGACATTGGCCGCGTGACCTATGGCTCGGCGACGGACAAGGAAGCCCTTGAGGCCTTCAAGCTGTGCTGCGCGCTGGAAGGCATCATTCCCGCCCTCGAGCCTTCGCACGCCATTGCCTATGCTATGAAGCTGGCGCCCAAAAAGCCGAAGGACCACCTGATGGTGATCAACATGTCGGGCCGTGGCGACAAGGACATTTTCACCGTGGCTGATCACCTGGGGGTGAAGCTGTGAGCACGCGCATCTCCGATAAATTCGCCGCCCTCAAGGCCGAAGGCCGCGCCGCGCTGGTGACCTATGTGGTTGGCGGCGATCCTGATGCGGCCACCTCGCTCAAGATCGTGGCAGGCCTGCCGAAAGCAGGCGCGGACATCATTGAGCTGGGCATGCCCTTCACCGACCCGATGGCCGATGGCCCGGCCATTCAGGCAGGCGGGCTTCGCGCACTGGCAAGCGGCGCCACGATGAAGAAGACGCTGGCGCTGCTCAAGGCCTTCCGCAAGGGAGACGCGACAACACCCGTCGTGCTGATGGGCTATTACAACCCGATCTATGTTTATGGCGTTGAAAAGTTCCTGAAGGATGCCAAGGCCGCAGGCGCGGATGGCCTGATCGTGGTGGACCTGCCGCCGGAAGAGGATGATGAGCTGTGCCTGCCCGCGATGGAAGCTGGTCTCAACTTCATCCGCCTGGCCACGCCAACAACCGATGACGCGCGGGCCCCCGCCGTGTTCAGGAACACCTCCGGCTTTGTCTATTATGTTTCGGTTCTCGGCATCACCGGCACCAAGGCCCCCGATCTCAAATCCGTGGCCGCCAATGTGAAGCGCTTGAAGGGCCACACCGCACTTCCCATCTGTGTGGGGTTCGGCGTCAAAACGGCTGAGCAGGCCCGCACCATTGCCACGCATGCCGATGGCGTGGTGGTGGGTTCGGCGCTGGTTTCGGCGGTTGAGAAATCCCTCACCAGGCAGGGCAAGGCCACGGCAGCAACGCCGCGCGCCGTGCACAAGCTGGTTGCCGAAATCGCCAAGGGTGTGAGAGGCTAAGCCATGAACTGGATCAAGAATTTCGTCCGCCCCAAAATCCGCTCCATCCTCGGCGGCGCCACCAAGCGCGAAGTGCCGGAAAACATGTGGATCAAGGACCCGGATTCGGGCCAGATGGTGTTCTACAAGGACCTTGAGGCCAATGGCTTCGTGTTCCCCGGCTCAAACCACCACCACCGCATGCCGGCGGGGTTGCGCTTCTCCTCGATGTTTGATGGCGGGGTGTTTGAAAAGCTGCCCGCGCCCACCGTGGCCGTTGACCCCCTCAAGTTCCGCGCCGAGAAGAAATACACCGACCAGTTGCGCGACGCCAAGGCCAAGGCCGAGGCGGAAGACTCGGTGCAGGCCGGCTTCGGCAAGGTGAATGACCAGGCCATGGTGATCGCCGTGCAGGACATGGGCTTCATCGGCGGCTCGCTGGGCATGGCGGCGGGTGATGCCATCATTGCCGCGATGCGCTTTGCGGTTTCCAAGCGCTGCCCCTTCGTCATGTTCGTGGCCTCGGGGGGTGCACGCATGCAGGAGGGCATTCTCTCGCTCATGCAACTGCCGCGCACCACCATTGCCGTGCAGGAGCTGCGCGCCGCCAGGCTGCCCTATATCGTGGTTCTCACCAACCCCACCACGGGCGGGGTGACGGCCTCCTATGCCATGCTGGGGGACGTGCATCTGGCCGAGCCCAATGCCATCATCGGCTTTGCCGGGCAGCGGGTGATCGAGCAGACCATCCGTGAAAAGCTGCCGCAGGGCTTCCAAAGGTCGGAATATCTCAAGGATCACGGCATGGTGGACATGGTGGTGCACCGCCATGACATGAAGGCCACGGTGAGCCGCATCGCCCGCCTGCTGACCAAGCAGGAACACCGGGAAATGACCGGCGCGCTGGTGCCGGTGGCGGGCTGAGGGGGCAGCCGCCCGCAAAAGACACTTGCGTCCAGCCGTGTCCTCCCTGAGAAATGTCGCAGATGGGCTGCAGGGCTGCCGCTTGAGGCCTTAAGTTCCCACCAGCACATACAGGGGTTTGAGACATGGCCGCATTTCCGCAAAAGGCGAAAGTCGTCATCATTGGTTTGGGTGGCATTGTGGGCGCCTCGATCGCCCATCACCTGATTGAGCGGGGCTGGGACGACATTGTCGGCATCGACAAATCCGGCGTGCCCACCGACATTGGCTCCACCGCCCATGCCTCCGACTTCTGCTACACCACCAGCCATGACTATCTCTCGGTGTGGACGACGCAATATTCCATCGATTTCTACGAGAAAATGGGCCACTACGCCCGCGTGGGCGGCCTTGAAGTGGCGCGCAAGGGCGACGACGCCTGGATGGAAGAGATCAAGCGCAAGCTGACCTCGGCCAAGGCCTTCGGCACGCGCGCCCACTATGTCTCGCCCGCTGAAATCAAGAAGCTTTTCCCCTTGATCGAAGAAGACAAGGTGATGGGCGGCATGTTTGACCCGGACGCCGGGCTGGTGATCCCGCGCTCGCAAACCGTGGTGGGCAAGCTGGTGGACAAGGCCGAGAAGACCGGTAAGCTGCAGGTGTTCGCCAACACGCCGGCCACTTCTCTCATTGTCGAGAAGGGCCATATCAAGGGCGTTGTCACCCACCGCGGCACCATCATGGCCGACCATGTGGTGGTGTGCGCCGGCATCTGGGGCCGGCTCATTGCCAACATGGTGGGCGAGGACCTGCCGGTGATGCCGGTTGATCATCCGCTCACCTTCTTCGGCCCCTACAATGAATTTGAAGGCACGGGCAAGGAGATCGGCTATCCGCTGCTGCGCGACCAGGGCAACTCGGCCTATATGCGCGACACGGGCGACCCGACGACGGCCGAAGGCGGCCAGATCGAATGGGGCTATTACGAGCCCAACAACCCGCGCCTCTGCCACCCGCGCGACATTCTGGAAAAGGCGCAATCGCGCCTGTCGCCCTCGCAGCGCGACCTGCCGATGGAACAGATCATGGAGCCATTGGAGCGCGCCATGGAGCTCACCCCCATTCTCGGTGAGCTTGGCTATAACGAAGGCCATTCCTTCAACGGGCTGCTGCAAGTCTCCGCCGCGGGCGGGCCTTCGTGTGGCGAAAGCCAGAAAGTGCGCGGGCTTTGGTATTGCGTGGCCATCTGGGTGAAGGATGGCCCGGGCTATGGCAAGCTGATTGCCGACTGGATGACCGATGGCCGCACGGCGGTGGACCACAACTCCATCGACTATTCGCGCTTCTATCCGCACCAGCTGAAGGAAGACTACATCCACGGCCGCACTTTTGAAGCGGCGCAGAAGATCTATTTCCCCGCCGTGCATCCGCGTGAGCCCTATGCCTCGGGCCGCAATGTGAAGCGCTCGCCCTTCTATGAGCGCGAGAAGGAACTGGGCGGCTATTTCATGGAGCTTGCCGGCTGGGAACGCGCCCATGGCTACAAGGCCAATGAGCATCTTCTCGAAAAATACGGCAACCGCGTTCCGGTTCGCGCCAATGAGTGGGACAACCGCCATTTCTGGCGCGTGTCCAACGCCGAACACCTTGCGATGAGCGAGGATTGCGGCATCGTGAACCTTTCTCACTTCCACATGGTGGACATTGAAGGGCCCGACCATGTTGAACTGATGGAGTGGTTGTGCGCCGCCAAGGTTGGCGGAGACGCCAATGTCGGCAAGGGCATCTACACCCACTTCCTTGATGATGAAGGCATGGTGCGGGCCGACTTCACCGTGTTCCGCATGGCCGACCGCTGCCGCCTGGTGAATGGCGCTGACGCCGGCATGCGCGATCTTTATTACATGAAGCGCGTGGCGGAAGACCGCGGCCTCAACGTCACCATCACCGACACATCGGAGAAATACATCACCATCGGCATCTGGGGCCCCAATGCGCGCACCACGCTGAAGAAGGTGGTGAAGGACCCTGCCGGCCTCGACATCGAAAACTTCCCCTTCGCCGCGATCAAGCAGATCGAGATTGCGGGCAAGAATGTCACCGCCTTCCGCATTTCCTATGTGGGTGAGCAGGGCTGGGAACTGCACATGAAGTATGAAGACGGCCTCGCCGTGTGGGATGCGCTGCGCTCCACCGGCGTCATGGCCTTTGGTGTTGAAACTTATGCAAACTCGCGCCGCATGGAAAAGAGCCTGCGCCTGCAGAATGCTGACCTGCTGACGCAATATAACCTGATCGAATCCGACCTTGCCCGCCCGAAGGTGAAGGAATCCGATTTCCGCGGCAAGGCCAAGCATTTGGAATACAAGGCGCGGGCGCATCAGCCTGCCATGCTGTGCACGCTGGTGATGACCGACAACATCGACGCCAAGGGTGTGGCGCGTTATCCCGTGGGCTCCATGCCCGTGGTGGATGACAGCGGCAAGACCCTGGTGGATGAGCTGGGCCGCATTTCCTACACCACCTCGGTGGCTTATGGCCCGACCATCGGCAAGAACATCGCCTTGGCTTATCTGCCGCATGAATTCTGCCAGGTGGGCCGCAAGCTGCATGTGGTTTATTTCAACGAGACTTTCCCGGTGGAAGTGGCGGCGGTGGGCTACAAGCCGCTCTATGATCCGGAAAACCTGAAGCCGAGGACGTAGAGCCAGAGCCAACCATGCGCAGCGATGCCATTCTGATGCGGCTCCTGGAGCTGCATCCAAAGATCATTGATCTTTCGCTTTCGCGCATGGAGCGTTTGCTGGCGCGGCTGGGCAACCCGGAGCGCAAGCTGCCGCCAGTCATCCATATCGCGGGCACCAATGGCAAGGGCTCAACCCTTGCCATCACCCGCGCCATCATGGAGGCGGCGGGGCTGAAGGTTCACACCTACACTTCGCCGCATCTGGTGCGCTTTCATGAGCGCATCCGGCTGGCGGGCGATCTCATTTCGGAAGCGGAATTGGTGGCGCTGCTGGAAGAATGCGAGGCGGCCAATGGGGCCGAGCCCATCACCTTCTTTGAGATCACCACGGCGGCGGCCTTCCTCGCCTTCGCGCGGCACAAGGCGGACTATCTGCTCTTGGAAGTGGGCTTGGGCGGGCGGCTCGACGCCACCAATGTGATTGCCAAGCCTGCGGTTTCCGTCATTACCTCCATCGGCCTCGACCATCAGCAATATCTTGGCGAGTCGGTTGAGGAGATCGCCCGCGAGAAAGCGGGAATTCTGAAGCGCGGTTCTCTGGGCGTGCTGGGTGCCAATGCGCCCGAGGTGCGCGAAGAGATTGAGGGCGTGGCCGGGAAGGTGGGCGCGCCGCTCAAAATCGCTGGCCAGGAGTGGCAAAGCTACACGCAACATGGGCGGCTGGTGTTCCAGGATGAGGATGGCTTGCTCGACTTGCCGCTTCCCGCCCTGCCCGGCCCGCACCAGATTGACAATGCAGGCAATGCCATTGCCGCAATCCGCGCACTGGCTGACGCCCGGATCAGCGATGAGGCGGTTGCCGATGGCTTGCGCAAGGTGAGCTGGCCGGCGCGGATGCAGAATTTGGGCGAAGGCCATTTGCGTGCCTTTGTCACGCCCGGCACCGAGCTGTGGCTGGATGGCGGGCACAATGGCCCGGCGGGGCCGATGGTGGCACAGGCGCTGCGCGACATGGGCAATCGCGCGCCCAAGCCGCTGGTTCTGGTCTGGGGCATGATCAACACCAAGGACCCCACCGCTTTTATCTGCAACTTCAAAGGTTTGGCAGACGAGGTTTACACGCTTCAGATTCCGGATGAAGTGAACGCCTTGTCAGCTGAGACTCTGGTTGAAGCCGCTCACGTGGCTGGCCTCGAGGCCAAGGCTGCCGGTTCGCTGCAAAAGGCTTTGGAACAGGCCTGCGCGGCCCATCCAGCTCCGCGCATCCTGATTTGCGGTTCGCTCTATCTTGCTGGCCATGTGCTGGCGCTGCATTCGGGCGAAGAGGCTTCTGCGGTCAGTGGCGCGGCGAAAAGGTAGCAATAGCGCCCTGACTTCTTGGGCGTCATTCCCGCGAAAGCAGGAATCCGTTTTTCTGCACCTGGCATTCCCAAACAGATATGCCCGCTTTCGCGGGCATGACGGTTTTGGGGATACGCCTCTTGCGAAGCAAACTGCAGCTTAGATCGCGCCTTCAATCCAGTTCTTCAGCGCGGACTTGGGGCCGGCGCCCACCTGGGTGGCGGCCAGCTTGCCGCCCTTGAACACCATCAAGGTGGGGATGGAGCGCACGCCATACTGCGACGGGGCATTGGGATTCTCGTCAATGTTGACCTTGACGATCTTGGCGCGGGGGCCAAGCTCCTTGGCGATTTCTTCAAGGGACGGGCCGATCATCTTGCAGGGGCCGCACCATTCCGCCCAGAAATCCACAACCACGGGGGTGGCGGAATTGAGCACTTCGGCGGCAAAGGTGGCGTCGGTGACCTTATGTGTGGACATGGGCTTATCTCCTTGGGGAATCTGTAACTCGTTGCCCTACAGGTAGGCAGCCCGGCGCCCGCCGTCAAGAAGCGGCAGGCTCACTTTCCTGCAAAGCTGCCGTGAGAAGGCTTTCTGGCAGGATTTCCAGCCGTTTCGGCCCCGTCCAGAACAGGGCGGCGGTGACAGGCCGGCCAGGGTGGGCCTGGCGCAAAAGTGCTGCATAGCTGGCCATTTGCACGGCGTAACGGTCCGAAGGCAAAAGGGATTCGCGCGCGGAACGGTCAGTCTTGTAGTCGAGAAGCCATAGCCCCTCCGCCGTCACCGCCAGCCTGTCGAGGCGGCCATAGAGCTCCCGCCCATCCGGCAAAAGCCCCGCAATGTCCACTTCGCCCTGACTCAAGGGGCCGAAAAAGGGGGCAAGATCCGGCGAATTGAGCGCTTCGGCCAGCGCCAATGCCTCGGCGGGGGCGATTCCCAGCCTGGGGCCGCGCCTTTCGGCCAAGGCGGCGCGCGCATCTGCCGGGGCATCTGCCAGCTCTTCCAAAAGCTTGTGCACGGCGCGGCCATGGCGGGCGGCTCCGGCATCAAAGCCGCCGCCGGCATGGGCAAGGCCGGTTGGCGTTGCCGGCTTGGCCATGGTTTCGGAAGGAGGATCAGCCTTCAGCCAGGCAGGTGGCGCGGCAGCCGGGGCAATGTTCGCAGCGGTGACGGGCGCTCGCACATCCGGCGGGCCAGACCGCAGCGGCTGATCGCCTTGCGGTTCACCCAAGGCGGCGGTGATGGTGTTCCACCAGCAATGCTCCGGCAAACGCCGCTTCTTTGGCTTGGTGCCGGTGATGTAAAGCTCATCCTCGGCGCGTGTCATGGCGACATAGAGCAGGCGGTTGCGCTCCTGGCGGGCCAGCGTGGCTTCCTGATTTTTCCATTCTTCAAGAGTGCCGGTGATTGCGGTGGTTCCACCGGGCAGCCAGAGCGGCAAGCCAGCACCTTCATTCCCGGGCGGCACGCTCAAAAGCGTTGGCCGCGCGCCAGCCGCGCCGGGCATGTCGCTGGCATCGGGCAGGAACACGATTTTTGATTCCAGCCCCTTGGCGCCATGCACCGTCATCAGGCGGACAGCACCACTGCCCCGCTCCATCTCGCGGCGCAGAACCGTTTCGGTGCCGGAGAACCAGCGCAGGAAGCCGAACAGGCTGGCGCCGTGTTCACGCTCATGCTCCAGCGCCAGGTCCAGCATGGCGGCGCTGGCCTCCAGCGCTTCATCACCCAGCCTTGCGGCAATGGCGCGGCGGCTTTGCGCCAAGACATGCGAGAGAAGCGCAAAAGGCGTTTGCCGCCTGGCGCGCTGTTGCAGGTCCTTAAGATAGGTTGCGTTTTCACCCTGCAGCCGCGCCTGCATGCGTCCGGCGGGATGATCATGCGCCAAGGCGAACAAGTCATTCTCGCTGATGGGCCTTGGCACCAGCGGCGATTTCAGGATGACCGCCAGTGCATGATCATCCTGCGGCAGAACAAGCCAGCCCAAGAGCGCGAGCAGGTCCTTGACGATCAGCGATTCCAGCAAAGCGAGCCTGTCGGCACCTGCCACCGCAACGCCCTCCTTGCGCAAGGCGGCCAGCACCATGTGATAAAGCGGCCCGCGGGTCTGGAACAGCAGGAGAATGTCATCGGCCCGCACGGCGCGCGCCTCGCTAGCCAATTGGCGGGGGCTTTGCGGCGCAATCCAGCCCGCAATTGTCTTGGCAATCTTCTCCGCCAGCCGGCGGCGCGGCGAGGCCTGGGGCGGGCGGTCTACAGGCTTTGTCCACGGCTCTTGCGGCAGCTCATCATCGTCCACCTCAGTCAGCGGCCAGAGTTCAACGATGGCGGCGCCTTTGCGTATGGCTGTGTGGCCGCGCTCGGTGCCGGAAGGCACGCCGATCAGGGAAAGATCGGCGGGCGGGAATACCTTGTCCACATCTTTGAGCACGATGTCGGCGCTGCGATAGGAGACGGCAAGGTCCACTGCTTGCAGCGCGGACGCCCCACGCGCCGGGCCTGTCAGCACTGCGCGCATGTTGATGAAGGCCAACGCATCAGCCCCCTGGAACGAATAGATGGATTGCTTCTGGTCTCCCACCACAAAGAGCGTGCGGGGGCCGGGGCGCTCGCGGCCCTCACCTGCAAAGAATTCCTCAGCCAGGGCATTGACGATCTGCCATTGGCCGGGGCTTGTGTCCTGCGCCTCATCCACCAGAATGTGGGAAAGGCCGGGATCAAGCTTGTAGAGCACCCATTGCGTGGCAGCGCGCGATGACAGCAGCTGGGCCGTGCGGCTGATCAGGTCGGCGAAATCATAGAGCCCGAGACGGCGCTTCTCTTCCTCAATGCGGATGAGAATGGCGGCGGCCAACACGAAGGCATTGCCGCTGGCGGCGATCACCTCCAGCGTGTTGCGCTGGCGCAGCAGGCCGGAGACACGCTCCTGCTCCTCGGTCAGAAATTCCGCAGTGGCGGGGTGAGTGCCCTTGGCGGCGCTTGAGATGAGGCTCTTGCGCGGCTCAAACTTTGTTGTGAGGAAGAAGTTGAGAAAATCCGCCTCGCTGCATTGTCCCGCACCGATGCGGGCCAGAACCGCCGCCACATCAACGCCACTGAATGACGGATAGGCGCGCATCAAACCAGCATGATGGGCATAGGCCGCAGCATCAACCGCCAACAATTCGCCAGTGAGTGACTGCACCGTGGCATCACGTGCAAGACCAAGCGCTGATTTCAAAAGCAGCTCATAACCCTCCGGCCCGAGATGGGTGGCATCTGGGCCAAGCTCTTGCAAGCTGGCGACAAGGCCGGAGATCAACGCCTCAAACTGTTCGCTGTTCAAGCGCCGGGACAGGGCGGCGAAGGCGGGGCCAAGGCGCGCGTCTTGCTCGGCCTCGGCAGCGCGCAGGATGGCCGCTGTTGCCCGTTGCTGCAGGTCCCTTGCGGCGCGCTCGTCCATCACCCGGAAGCCGGGGGCAAGGCCTGCCTCCACCGGGAAGAGATGCAGAAGCCTTTCGCAGAAAGCATGGATGGTTTGGATCTTGAGGCCGCCTGGCGTTTCCAGCGCTGCCGTGAACAGCCGCCTGGCCCGCACCAGCGCCTCACGGCCCACATCCTTTTCATTCATGTCACGAAGCGCCTTGGCGAGGCCATCATCGTCAAGCCCGGTCCAGCCACCAAGCCTTGCAAAGAGGCGGCCTGACATTTCCGCCGCCGCGGCCTTGGTGTAGGTGATGCAAAGGATGGAATCCGGCTTGGCGCCTGCCAGCAGAAGGCGGATGACGCGTTCCACCAACACATGGGTCTTGCCGGAGCCGGCATTGGCCGAAACCCAGACTGACCTTTCCGGGTTGCTGGCCGCCAATTGCTCTGGCGTGGGCTTGAAAGCCTTGCCTGCGTTCTGGCTGCTCATGGCTCACCTGCCAGGCGCCATTCGAGATAGCGCGAGAGATGGTCATAGTCGGTTTCATCAGCCTCCTTGAACACACGCAGGCGCGGCACATAGGACGTGTCAGGCTGGCGGTAGAAACCCAGGAGAGACTTGAAGCCCGCAAGGTGCGTTTCGGCCTGCCCCTCAAGATCCTCACCTGCCGCCAGCGCAGGGCGCAGCTTCAGGCCCTCGCGGCCACCGCCAATGCGCAGATAGAGCGCCTCGGCGACACTCTTGGGCGCCATGGGCGCAAAGCCGCCATGGCGCAGGATCGCCGCCTCCAGCGTCAATTGCGGGCTGAGGCCTGTTTTCACCTGATCCTCACTGGGGATGGCGCCGGTCTTGTAGTCAATAAGCCGCGCCCTGCCGCCTTCCATGATGTCGATGCGGTCGGCCCTTGCTGTCAGGCGATGTTCCACGCCGCCAATGTCAAAGGTGATGGCGCCATTCTGCTCGGCATGGATAGCCAGCAGGCCGGGCTTCAAGCCCTGCTCCTGTTCCGCCAGCCAATGGGCTATGCGCTCGAATTGTGGCCACCAGAAATTCCGCACTTCAGGGGTGATGGCGAGTTGCGCAAAAAGCTGGCGGCCGGCCTCGATCAGGCTTTGCCCATCCTTGGCCTGCGCCTTGTTCCACACTGCAATGGCATCGTGGAACAGGCTGCCGCGCAGGGCGGCATCTGGCGACAGGCCGAATTCCGGCAGGGGCTGCAGTTTCAGGATGCGCCGCGCATAGATGGCATAGGGGTCCCGCACCAGGCGCTCCACGTCGGTGACGCTGAAGCGCGTGGGCCTTGCGGCAATGGGCGGGCATGGCTTGGGGCGGCTGAGCGGCACCTTGATGGGAACGGAACCATCAACCGCCTGGAGGGATTTCGCCCAAGCTTCCCAAGCCGGTGCAGGAAGCGCTGAATTGCCAAGGCCTGCGGCCACCAGCACAGTCTTGAGGCGCAGCAGCCAGCGCGAAGGTGCTGCGGGTGCACCACCGAGCCGCCTCGCACAGGTGAGGATCACTTGCGGGCTTGCAAAGCCTTGTTCGAAATCATGGGCGGCAAGGCCAATGTCCTTTTCCGGCTGCGGCAGGCCAAGCTTGTCGCGCATCGGGCGGTTCAGCCAGGCGCCCGTGTCCGGCTGGGCCGGCCAGACAGTCTCATTGAGCCCGCCAAGCATCACAAGGTCAAACGGCAGGAGCCGCGCTTCAAGCGTGCCGAGAATTTCCAGGCGCGGATGGCTTTGCCCCAGCGGTGGCGCAGGCGTGGCGCGCAACAGGTTCTGGGCCAGCAAGGCCGCCTCGTAATGGCCAGTGGTTCCGGCATCGTTCAGGCCTGAGAGTTCATCCCAGAAGCCGGTCAGCGCCTCATCGTCACGGTTGCCTTCGCCGGCTTCGCCGCAGGCCTGCTGCAAAATCCGGGCAAAGGCTTGAACCCATGAGGCGAAGCTGGCCGCGCCAGATGAAAGCGGCAACAGCAGCTCATCAATGCGTTGCGCCAGAGCGGCAATGGCCACCCAATCCGCTTCGGTGAGCGCTGAGACCAGCGGATGAGCATGGCTGTTTTGCGCATGCGTTGCCCTGGCGAGGGCCACGCGGCCCACAAGGCCTGCCTGATCATCACTCAAATCAAAGCCACGCAGTGCGGCAATCTCAAGATTGCGCAAGGCGGCGGCATCACTGCCAAGGTTCACCAGCGGATGATGCAGGAATGCCATCACACTTTGGGGCGTCAGACCCGCGAGGCTTGCCTCGAGCAGCAGATCCATCGCTGAACCGCGCAGCGTTGCAGCAAGGCTGCGCCCGGCGCTGTCGGCTATGTCGATGTGCCAGCGGCCCAGCTCTGCCGCCACGCGGGTGGCGAGGTCACGGTCCGGTGTCACCAGCGCTGCGGTGCGGCCCGGATGTTCCAAAGTCTCGCGCAGCATGAGCGCGATGGCCCGGGCCTCAAGATGGCGGTCTGCCGCTTCCACAAGGCTGAGGCCCGCAAGGCCGCGGCCCAGCTCCCCGGCAACGCCCGGCAATTTCCCATGCCAGACTTCCGCCGTGGCCGAGGGGCGCAACATCTCGGATGCGAGCAGGTTGCGCCCGGTTTCAACGCTGCCCAAGCGCGTGACTTCCCCGCGCCTGATGCCGAGATCGGCCAAAAGCTGCTTCAAGGCAAATTGGGCGTGTTCCTGCGGCAGCACATCCCAGGATGCGTCATCCATCAGCTGGTCAAGGCCGGGCAGAATGATGGCCCCTTGCGGATGCCTTGCAATGGCGCCCAGCAGCGAACGGGTGGCGGGGATGGTGCCTGTCGATCCTGCGGCAATGACTGGGCCGTGATGACCGCCCTTCGCGATCCGCTGCGCCTCACGCCGGATCATGGCGCTGCGCCGCGCCGCGCCGCCCATGGTTCCGCGCGCCTTGTGCAACGCGGGCAAGTGTTCACTCAACAGTTCCAAAAGGCTGAGGATGGCGCCGCGATGTTCAGAGAGGTCCACATCATAGGCATCCTTTAGCCGGGCGAAGTCAATCTCCTGGGTTTCCAGCGTGATGACGAGTTCATTCAGGCTCTTGGCAAGGCCCAGGCGCTGCACTGGCGAGGCGGCGATTTCCTGCGCAAAGCCGATATGGGTGTTGGCCTTGGCCCATTGCGCAACAAGGCCATTGAGGGCGAGAAGCTGGGCGGCAGGCGGCAAGGCAGGCGGCAGATCGCCAGACATGCCCTCATCCTGAAGCCTGTCTTCATCGAGATCGCCAATCGGCCTGATGCGCGGCAGCACCAGCGCCTTGGCGCCGCTCTTGGCGCGCAGGACTTCCGCGAAGCGGCGGGTTGCGCGGCGGGTGGGCAGCAGAATGGTCCAGGCGGAGAGCGGAGGCCCATCACCCTCAACTGGAAAGCCGGCCAAAACCTCATCCGCCAGCCGGTGCAGGAAGCCTGCGCCTGCCGCAATGGTGCGCACGCGTGGCAGGCGGACGCTCATTTCAGCTGCCCTTCAAATAGGCTTCGGCCTGGCCGATGGCATCAGGCGTGCCCACATGCAGCCAGTGGCCCGCATGCCGCACGCCAAAAAGGCGGCCCGCCGCAATGGCCTTGTTCCACAGCGCATTCATCGAGAACTTGCCTTCGGCCACGCCGTCAAACAGGCGCGGGTGCACCAGATAGCCGCCGATATAGACGAGGCCATCCGCAGTGTTGCGGCTCAGGCGGCCATCCCCGTCCATGGCGAAATCACCATGGCCGTCATAGCCCGTGGTTTGCGATGGGTGGCAAAGGAGCAAAAGGCAATCCATGCGCGCATCATTCCAGGTTTCGGCCAGGCGCTGCAAGCCCGGCGTGCCCTGCTCGGTCCAGAAGCAATCGCTGTTCATCACATAGAAGGGCTTGTCCCCCAGCAGGGGCAAGGCGCGGACGATTCCGCCGCCGGTTTCCAGCACCGCGTCAGTCTCATCCGAGACAACGACGCGCGGGCGGGGAACGCCGCGCGCCCAGGCCTCGATCTGCTCCGGCAGATAGTGCTTGTTGACCACTGCGGTTTCAACACCGGCGGCCACCAGCTTTTCAAGGCCATAGTCAATGATGCGCTTGCCCGCCACCTTGAGCAGCGGCTTGGGCGTGTGTTCGGTCAAGGGCCGCATGCGCTGGCCGAGACCGGCTGCGAGGATCATCGCGTGGCTGGGGCGGGTGGGCATCAGGCCTTGCCGATTTCCAGAGCGGCAGGCATGTGGCGTTCATACCATTGGCGCAGGCCCTGCAAGGCAAGGTGTTGCAGCCCGCGCGCCAAATAGCGCGACACGCGCGGCATGTGCTGGAGATATTGTGGCTTGCCGTCACGCATGTTGAGGCGGGCGAAGATGCCGAGAATCTTGGTGGCGCGCTGCGCGCCGAGGATGGCATAGGCGCGGGCGAAACCCGCTTCATCAAAGCTTCCCTGCGCATGGCGCAAGGCCACATAGTGGGCAAAGAGCCTGTCCGCGAAATCAAAGGCAATGTCGACGCGCGCATCCTGCAACATGGAAGCAAGATCATAGGCCGGGTGGCCGAGCAGCGCATCCTGCGTGTCAATCAGGCCAACGCGCTTGAGGCCCCGGCGTTCCGGCAGCCAGATCAGGTTGGGCGAATGATAATCGCGCAACACCCAGACAGGCTTTTGCGCCACAGTGAAGGGAAGAACCTCGCGCCAGGCAGCGGCAAAACTTTCATTCAGGCTCTCGGGCGCCTTGGTCTTGTGCACATGGACATGAAACCATGACGGCAGGAGATCAACCTCAATCAGCTGCGCTTCCTGATCATAGCTTGGCATCTGGTGGGGCTTGGCGCCGCGCACCGGCACCGTGGCGGGCCAATCGCGCACGGCCATGTCCGCTAGAACTTCCACAGCGGCGCGCATCGGCTGTTCCATGTCCTCACCCCGGCGCATCATCGGCGCATAGACAGCGCTGCCCAGATCCTCAATCAGCGCCAGGCCCTTGGCAGTATCACACGCATAAACCTGCGGCGCGCCATAGCCCATGGAAACGAGTTGGTCATTCACCGCCACAACAGCCGTGATGCCCTCGGCAAGATGGGCGATGGCGCTGTAGGGCTTGCCATCCTTCACCGGCGGACCATCGGGGCGCTGCGGCATGTCCATGAGGATAACTTCGCGCGCGCCCTCAATCACTTTCTCATAGCGGCGGGAGGAGGCATCGCCATCCAGAAAGCGCCGCGTGGCGGGGTCAACGCCCTGCGCTTCGAGGAAGGCCTCAATCTCGGCATTGCGGGCAAGCGCCGGACCCCAGGCGCCCTTGGCGCTGATCATGATGCTGCGGCTTTCGCCATGGCCGGAAAATTCCAGCAGCAGCGTATCCTGAGACAGCGTTTCCATGGCGTGGCTGGGCCATTCGGCGAGAATGAGATGGCTTGCCGCCAGTTCATCAAGCCCAAGCTCCAGCACCTCTTCCGGGCTGCGCAGGCGGTACAAGTCCACATGGGCGACGGGCAGGCGCGTATTGTCATAAGTCTGGATGAGGGCGAAACTCGGGCTTGGCACATCAAATTCCGGCACGGCCGGGGCCAGCGCCTTGATGAAGGCGCGGGCAAAAGTGGATTTGCCGGCGCCGAGATCACCCTTCAGCAAGATCACAAAGCCGGGCCGGGCAAAAAGCGAGAGGGTTCTGGCCAGAACTTCGGTGGCATGCGGCGAGGCGGATTGGAAGATCATGGCTCAGGCCGCAGACGAATTGAGGGCCGGGCGCGCCGCCTTGGCGGGGCCAGCAACAGGCAAGGTGCAAACCACGGTGGTGCCCTGCTCCAGCTTCGAGATCAGCGAGACCCGCCCGCCATGCAGCTCAGTGAAGCTCTTCACCAAGGCCAGGCCCAGGCCGGGGCCGCGGTGGCTGCCGGGCGCGGGCTTGGACTGGAAGCGCTCAAACACCTTGCGCTGGAATTCCGGGTCAATGCCACGGCCGGCATCGGCCACCCAGATTTGCAACATCTCGCCTTGGCGGCGCGCGCCCATGCGCACTTTCGCACCCTGGGGCGAGAAGCCGATGGCATTGGACAGGAGATTCCCCAGCACCTGTTCGAGACGGTTGGGGTCTCCCACCAGCGTCGAGACATCGGAGGCCATTTCGATCGACAGGTCGATCTGCCGCTTTTCAAGCGTGAGCACGAATTTCTCGGCGGTTCTTTCAAGCAGGCTTGCCACATCAATTTGCGCCAGCTTCAACTCCATCTGGCCGGCATCAATGGCTGAAAGATCAATGATCGCGTCAATAATGGATTTGAGATCTTCCGAAGAGCGGCGGATGGCGCCGATATATTCCGCCTGCTTCTTGCTGAGCGTGCCCATCAGCCCAAGCTCCAGCGCCTCGGAGAAGCCGATGATGCTGTTGAGCGGCGTGCGCACTTCATAGGACACATTGGCAAGAATGCTGTTCTTCAGCCGGTCGGCGGCTTCCAAGGCCTCAGCCCGGTCCTGCAGCGCGCGCTCGGCGCGCACCGCGTCGGATACATCTGTGAAAGTGAGCAGCGCATTGCCATCCGGCAGCGGCACGGCGCGGTAGCGCAGCACGCGGTCATCCTGGGTGATGCGGCCTTCATGGGGCTTGCGGTCACCCTCAAGGCCGGTGACGCCAAACTTGATGTCGGCCCAGGCGGCGCGGCTGTCGATGCTCAGCGCCGGCAGTTGCGCCAGTTCGTTGACATGCGGCTTCTTGTCGAGGAAGGCGGCCTCAACCGACCAGAACCTCATGAAGGCCGGGTTGTAAAGGCGCAAGCGGCCATCAGGGCCGGAAAGGGCCACGGCCTCGGCCAGATTGTCGAGCGTCTCACGCTGCACTTCGAACAGCTCGTTGTAGCGGCTTTCGAGCTGGTATTCCTTGGTGAGGTTCTCATAGAGATAGGTGATGCCGCCGAAGGGGTGCTGCTCGGCGATCACCCGCAGGGAACGGCCGTCGGGCAGATACCAATAGTCTTCGCGCGGTTCGATCTTGGAATAGGCCTGAAGTTGCTTGGCGCGCCATTCGCGGTAATTGGCCTGTTCCGGCAGCACGCGCTGGCTGCGCAGCCGGTCGAGAATTTCGCCATCGGCCGGCATGTCGTTCAAGAACTTCTCATCAAGCTGCCACAGCGTCATGAAGGCCTGGTTGTAGAAGCGCAGGCGCTGGTCCGGCCCGAAAATGGCAATCGCCGTGGAAAGCTTGTCCAGTGTCGAGGCATGGGCCTTGATATGGCGGTCGAGCTCGCGCTCGGCGTCCTCAAGCGGTGTGACATCGATGGCAAAGCAGACGTTGCCACCATCCATGGCCTGCTGGTGGATATTGAAGGCGCGCAAGCCGCCATGGAAAACGCCGCGGGCGCGGCCAACGATGGATTGCGCCTCATTGGCCTTGCTGCGGTCTATGCCCTCGGGCTTCACCAGAACCTGGTTGCCCTTGAGCACGGCATCGCCGCTGCCCGCCTCAACGGCGTGGACATAGGCTTGGTTGACCCAGGTGATCTTGTCTTCGCGGTTGGCAAGCCAGATGGGGAATGGCGCTGAATCAAGGATGGCGCTCAAACGCTCCACCTGCCGGGTGAGCTTGTGGGCGTCGTAAAGCGTTTCACTGGTTTCCAGCCGCTGGCCAGCCAGCGGCCGGAAGCGCAGGGTGGACAAGGTGCCTGCGGCGCGACCATCAGCCTCGAGCAAATCGCCCTGCAGTGTCTTGACGCCGAAATTGAAGGGGGCGCCGCTGGCGCGCAGGGCCGCCATCTCATCCGACAGGCGCAAGGCGGAATCCCGCTCCAGCCAGCTGGCAAAATCAATGATGTGTTCGATGCTGCCGGGCATGGGCACGGCGCCATGCATGGTGCCCACCATGCGTTCCGGCATCGCCGACGCCCCCGACCAGGTGAGCAGGATTTGCGATTCAGACTGCAAGGCCAGCTCGGCCTCGTTGAGCTGGTATTCAACTTCACCCAGCCGGCGCTTGGCGGTTTGCAGCACGGCCTCTTGCCGGCGGAGGCGGAAATACAAAAGGGCGGCAGCGCCAAGCCCCACCGCAGCCAGCCCCATGGGCAGGCCTTGCAGCGCATTCGCATCCATGGCAGCCGCCGGTTGCGTGCTGCCAGACAGAAGCAAGACAGCCATGGCAAGGCTGCCGGCAACGCTTCGCGGCGCTGACTTCTTGTTGACCCTCACGCGTCCCACTATCGCTCCAACCCAGCGGGGGAGGCCGAATCACCTGCACTGCCCCACAGCCCAGCTATAGACGGGTCTGGCCGCTTCGTGAATCCGGGAGATCAAGCTAAATTGCGGGAGAAAGCCTAGCCCAGGGCCTTGGCGGCCTTTTCAAACTGGCGGGCCAGCAAATCGACGCTCACACCCGCGAATGACTGCACGCCCACCGTCACCTCATTGGGCAACAGGCTGCTGCAGAAAGCCTCAACCTCGGCGTCCGTCTGCTCCTGCTTGAACCACTGCGTCTTGCACAGGCATTCGCTGGTGTGGAACAAGTGTGGATTGGATTTCTGCACTTCATCCACGAACAGGCCGTAGAGCATGTATTCGGAAATCTGGATGCGGTTGCGCAGCGAACGGCTCCACTTGCCGCCATAGTTCTGCGCCAACAGCTCACACATCTGCAACACAGTGGGCCGGTGCCAGGTGACGAAGTTGTCGATGTAACCGTGATAGGTGCCGTTGGCGGCGTCCAGGCGCAGAATGTCCAGGCAGGCCCGCACATATTTGGGATTGTTGATCTGATCCAGGGTGGAGCGGCTTTTGCTGCGGTAGAAGCGGAAGCGGCCGTCGCGCGTCAGATCCGCGACATCGAAAGGCTGCAGGAAGAAGGTGTCCGAGTCACAATAGGCAAGGCCTTCCTCGGAGACTTTCTCGGCGATGCCGATCTTGATCATCTGCTGCAGGTGCCAGCCCAGCGAAACGCCGATGTCACGGGACCACCAGACGCTGCGGCCGCCGATGAAGGGAATGTTGAACAACAGCCGCATGCCGCCGGGGGCGACATCATCCGTCAGCCATACTGAGCGGCGCGGGCCGGCCAAATGCTTGAAGGCCTGATAATGCGGCTTGTCCACCACCACATAGTGATGCCATGGGCCCTTGAGGAACACATCCATGCTGCGGCAGAGAAGTTCGCAGCGCTGCAAGTCGCCGAGATAGCTTGGCGTGACAAAGGCCCAGCGGACTGGCGCGGCTGCTTCCCCCATGTGCCGTTCAGCCCGCCATCACTTCCCGCAGGGAAAGAAGGGAGACCACCAGGAAGCCGATGGCATAGAAGACATAGACACCGGTAAACACCATCGCTGCATGGCCAAAGCCGAAGATAATGGCGGCAAGCAGAAGCACTGTCAGCGACAGCTCAAGATAAACCACCGGCGGAATGGCGTTGATGTTGTAGGCGCGCTTCGACTTGATCTGCTGGGTTTTCGAGGTGATGGCCAGCTTGGGCGTGCGCACAAAGGGCGTGGCTTGGCCGAACACGCCTTGCACCACGGCGCGGCTGCACTGGATGCACAGGCCCGTGGCCAGCGCCATGAAGGTGATGGTGGTATAGAGCACATTCACCGGCCCTTGGCGGACGGCACCAAAATCGCCCGCACGGCGGGAAATCCAATAGGTGACGAAGTTGGCCAGCATCGCCGTGGTGATCATCACGTTCATGACCATGGCGAGGGCCATGAAGTTCGCAAGCCCGAGGAACGGCAGCACCAGCGTGGACAGGCAGAAGACCAGCAGGAACAGGAATATGAAGCTATTCAGCATGTGGAAAGACCCCACCACCTTGGTGAGCAGGCGCGCATTGGATTGCCACAGGTTGGAGAGCGTCTTGCGGCCGGTTTCCGCCGCACCCTTGGTCCAGCGGTATTGTTGCGAGCGCACCGCGCTCATCTGCACGGGCAGTTCCGATGGCGTTGAGATGTTCTCGGCGAAGATGAATTTCCAGCCGCGGATTTGCGAACGGAAACTGAGATCGAGATCTTCGGTCAGCGTGTCGCTGCGCCAGCCGCCGGCATCCTCAATGGTCTTGCGGCGCCACATGCCGCCGGTGCCGTTGAAGTTGATGAAGCTGTCGGAGGCCTGGCGGCCGCCATGTTCCACCGAGAAATGGTTGTCGATGGCGAAAGCCATCATCCGGGTGATGATCGAGTAGTCGGCATTGAGGTGCTCCCAGCGGGTTTGCACCATGCCGACCTTGGGGTCGGCGAAATAGGCCAGCACCTGGCGGATGAAATCCGGGCGCGGCAGGAAATCGGCATCGAAGATGGCAATGAAATCGGCATGGTTGATGCCCATGCCATAATCGAGAGCGCCGGCCTTGAAGCCCTTGCGGTCCGGGCGGCGGATGTGCTCGATCGGCACGCCTTCGGCCTTCAGGGCCACGATCACCTTGTCGGCGATCTCCGCCGTCTCGTCGGTTGAATCATCGAGCAGCTGGATCGACAGCCGGTCCCGGGGATAATCGAGCTTGGCGATGTTCCTCAGCAGGCGCTCCACCACATAGCGCTCATTGTAGATGGGCAGCTGCACCAGCACGGTAGGCAGCGGGCCGCTCCACGGGGCGGGCGCTTCCTGGGCTTCGCCGGGGTTGCGCTTGGTGCCGAGGTAAAGCAGCGCCAGCCACACCTGGGCCAGCGAAAACACCAAGATGCCCGTCACGGAAAGCAATCCGGCCACAGCGGCAAGTAGTTGAAGGGCTAACACTGGGTGTGCCTGTCCAATCCTGGTCTTTCGCCGCAAGCCGGTGGGCCGGGCATGTTCCACAATGAATCCCAAAAGCGGGGCGCGCAAGCGAACCCCGCCTTGGGACGTGCTTGCCCATTACAAAGCGGGGGTTCCGGTGTCAAATGCCGCGGCACCGGGCGGCTGGAACAAATCAGGTGCGGCGGCGAAGGTTTTCTGGCATCTTTGCGCCACCGCGATGAGCAACCGACCTTGTACTTCAGACCGTTCACCTTCACCCGCATCGACCTCTATGTGATTTCGGTCATTTTCCGGCCGATGCGCAACATTTTCCTGTTTGTGCTGATCATCCTGGAATGCGTGCGCTTCCGCCTTGGCCTCAACCTTGCCATGCACCAGGAGAATTTCTTCGCGCTGGTGTTCACCTACATGAGCCAATGGCTGGCGCTTTATGCGGGCCTTGCCATGCAAATGGCGCTGGCCGTGGGGGTGATGCTGGGCTTTGCGCGGCTGGCCCAGAACCGGGAGCTTGACGCGCTCCATGCCCTGGGTTTCAGCCTGCACAGGCTGCTGTTTCCCGCCGGGGTGATGGCGCTGGCCATCGCCATCGCCGATTTCTGCGTGCTGGGCTGGCTGCAGCCCATTTCGCTCTACAACAGCGCCTCGCTTGTGCATCAGGTGCAGCGGGTGGCCAGCCTGCTGCCGGAGGGCGGCGATTTCTTCATCTCCGCCGGTGACAAGACCGTGCTGATTGACGGCATCGCGCCGAAAAGCAATTCCTTCAAGAAAATCTTCGTTTATCAAACCTATCCCGACGGCAAGGGCACGGCCACGGGCGGCACCTCGGGCCACCTCACCATCGTGGATGATGATCCCAACCAATATTATGACGTGGCCGATGTGCGGATGATCCAGGTTGTGGCCAAGCCGGGGCCGGATGGGCCAATCCTGCCGCAGGCCTATAACGCCAGCTCCAGTTCCGAGCTCAAGGGCCCGGTGCAGGCCATCGACACCAGCAATTTCCGAAAGCGCGGCGAAAGCGAATGGGAAATGACGTTCTGGGAATTGGCCACTGGCACACCACCGCAAGGCTTCAAGGTGAAGCCATCAGCCATTGGGGCCGAACTCAACTACCGCATCGTCCAGCTGCTGTTCATCCTGCTGCTGCCGGCCCTGGCTATCCTGTTTGTGGTGGAGCCGCGGCGCAACCCCGGGCCCTTCCGCTTTCTTGCCGGGCTGCTCACCATCCTTGGCTTTCACCAGTTTCTGGGCATGGCGGTTTCATTCTCGCGCGGCGGCGCGTTTCCGGTGTGGCTGACATTGTGGCTGCCGCTTGCGGTGCTGGCTTGCGTTGTGCTGTTACGCTTCCGCTGGCTGTCGCTGAAGCCAGGCTTCTCTTCAGCGCGGTAGGACAAACTTTCCAGGCATCTTCCGCTTTCAATTTTCCTGCGCTAGCCTTGGCGCGAGGAAACGCAGGAGAATGAAATGAATCTGTCCGGGAGTGAAACCATCCCCGCCCCGCGCGAGGCTGTCTGGAAAGGGTTGAATGACCCCAAGATCCTTCAAAAATGCATTCCCGGCTGCGAGTCGATCACCCAAAACTCGCCCACCGAAATGTCGGCCAAGGTGGGGCCGGTGAAAGCCTCCTTTTCCGGCAATGTGAAACTCTCTGACCTCAACCCGCCTGAAAGCTACAAGATTTCCGGCCAGGGCCAGGGCGGCCTTGCAGGTTTCGCGTCAGGCTCTGCCGATGTGAAGCTGACAGCGCTTGGCCCCAATGAAACGCGGCTGGACTATGCGGTTGATGCGCAGATCGGCGGCAAGCTTGCCATGCTGGGCTCACGGCTCATCGGCTCCACCGCGCAAAGCCTTGCTGGGCAATTCTTCAGCAAGTTCGCCAGCCTGATCAAGCATGAGGCGCAGGCCGCCCCGGCTGAAAAGGCACCTGCAAAGAAGCCAGCCAAGAAGGTTGCGCCGAAAAAACCTGCCGCCAAAAAGCCGGCGGCCAAGAAGGCAGCGCCCAAAAAGGCCGCGAAGAAGAAAAAGAAATAGGCTGCGTCTCGCGGCGGCCTAGCGCCCTGCCGCAATCCTATCCAGCACAGCGGCCAGCGCCTCGTCTGGCCGCAGGGCGGATGTATCGATCACAGTGGCATCATCGGCGGGCCGCAAGGGTGCCGTGCTGCGGCCGCTGTCACGGGCGTCGCGCGCCATGATATCGGCGGTGATGGCGGCAAGATCGGCACCCGGCGTTTCAAGAAAGCGCCGTTTGGCACGGGCTTCCGCCGAGGCGGTTATAAAGAATTTGAAGTCCGCATCCGGGCACACCACGGTGCCGATGTCGCGGCCATCCAGCACCGCGCCGGGGGCACGCCTGGCAAAGGCGCGCTGGAAGGCGAGAAGGGCCTGGCGCACCTTGGGCAAGGCGGCCACGCGCGAGGCAAGGTTGCCGACAGCTTCCCCACGCAGTTCGGAATCCGCAAAGGCCGCTGGGTCAAGGCTGGCGGCGATGGCAGCGCAGGCTTCCTCATCGGCAGGATCAATATTCTGGCGCATCACGCTGAGGCCCACCATGCGGTAGAGCGCGCCGGTATCGAGATGGCGATAGCCCAGCCGCGCCGCCAGGGCCCGGGCCAGCGTGCCCTTGCCCGAGGCCGAAGGGCCATCAATGGCGATGATCACTCAGGCCCCTTCGGCGCCGATCTTGGCGCCCAGCCGGTTCAGCAGTTCAACAAAGCCGGGGAAGCTGGTGGCGATGAAGGCGCTGTCATCGATGCGGGTGAAGATGCGCGAGGCCAGGCCCATGACCAGGAAGGACATGGCGATGCGGTGATCCATGTGGGTGACAACCTTGCCGCCACCCGGCGCGCCGCCGCCATTCACTTCCAGCCAATCCTTGCCCGATTGGGTGAGAACGCCATTGAGCTGCAAACCAGCCTCCACAGCGGCAAGGCGGTCGCTCTCCTTGACGCGCAGTTCTTCCAGCCCTTCCATGCGGGTGGTGCCCACCGCGAAGGACGCAGCCACGGCGAGAATGGGATATTCATCAATCATCGAAGGCGCTCGTTCAGGCGGCACGCGCACGCCCTTGAGGCGCGAGGCCTTGACATGCAGGTCCCCCACCTCTTCGCCGCCCGCCAGGCGGCGGTTTTCAATGGTGATGTCTCCGCCCATGTCCTGCAGCGTGGTGATGAGGCCGGTGCGCGTGGGGTTCAGCATGATGTTTTCAATCACGATGTCGCTGCCGGGGGTGATCAGTGCCGCCACCATGGGGAAGGCGGCGGAGGATGGATCGCCGGGAATGGCAATGTCCTGGGCGGTAAGCTCATGGCCGCCCTCAACGCTGATGTGGCGGGCGCCGCCCACGTCTTTCACCTCAAGCTTCGCGCCGAAGGCCTTGAGCATGCGCTCGGTATGGTCGCGGGTGGCCACCGGTTCGATCACCGTGGTTGTGCCCCTGGTGTTGATGCCGGCCAGCAGCACGGCGGATTTCACCTGCGCCGAAGCCATGGGCAAGGTGTAGGTGATGGGCTTGGCATCGCCCGCGCCATGAATGGTGAGCGGCAGGCGGTTGCCCTCGGCGGTTTCAAAGCGGGTGCCGAACTGGCTCAAGGGCGTGGTGACACGGCCCATCGGGCGCTTGGAAAGCGAGGCATCGCCCACGCAGCGCGCGGTGAGCGGGGTTGAAGCCATCAGCCCCATGGCCAGGCGCACGCCCGTGCCGGAATTGCCGAAATCAAGCTCGCCCTTGGGTGAGGCGAGGCCGCCAATGCCCACACCCTCCACATGCCATGTGCCATCTGGCTGCTTTTCCACCTTGGCGCCCAGCGCCGCCATGGCCTTGGCGGTGTTGACCACATCCTCAGCCTCCAGCAAGCCGGAGATCCGGGTCTTGCCGCGGGCAATGGCGCCGAACATCAGTGAGCGGTGCGACATGGATTTATCGCCCGGAACGGTGATGCGGCCCTTCAGGCCTTGGGATTTGCGGGAAGACAGGGGAGTGGGGGCGGCATGGTTCATGATCGCGCCTCGATACAGCTTCGGCAGGCTTCTGTCATCCACCTTCCCGGGCCATGGTGAAACGGCATAAGCCCCGCCCGGCATTGGGTTTTGACATTCCCGGCCACCCGTGGCATGAGGCCCGCCCATCACCCGATTTTGAGACCTGAAAGGAACCGCCGTGGTTAAGCCAGAGCTTGGAACCAAGCGTACATGCCCGAATTGCGCAACGCGCTTTTATGACTTGCTGAAAGACCCCATCACCTGCCCCAAATGCTCCACCAGCTTTGTGGCCATGCAGATTCTGCCGTCCAAGACCGAAATTCCGGGCATGGCCCAGCAGGCCGCGCCGAAGCCGCGTGAAGTGGAGGCTGGCGAGGATCAGGAAGCCGGCGACATCGAGCTTGTGAGCCTCGAGGACGTGGAGGCCGAAGAAAAGGGCGATGACGAAACCGCCGGCATCGAAGACGTTGACCTTGGCGAAGAGGGCGGCGAAAGCAACGAAGACGAAGACGATACCTTCCTCGTCGAGGAAGAGGACGACGGCAACATGGGCGACCTTGTTGAAGGCGGCGGCAAGGAAGAGGAAGAAGAGCAATAAGCTTGGGTTTGCGCGGTTCCGGGAAGGCCAAAACGGCCTTCACGAAACTGCAAAAATCTGCTTGCCTCAGGCCACAAGGCCGACTAGACAGCCATTCGCGTTTGGGCGGCTTGCCTGCCCAAACCCCATTTCCTGAATAACGGGGTCATAGCTCAGCTGGGAGAGCGCTTGCATGGCATGCAAGAGGTCCGCGGTTCGATCCCGCGTGGCTCCACCATTCATCTCCAACATATCAAAACTGAATCAGCGCCGCCTTGCTGGGTGGTTTGCGCCCGCGCGTGGCTTGCAGGTCAGTAGCTGACGGTGACAACCACGACATCGGAATAGGTGGCGGGGTTGGGGTTGCCCTGGGCCGGCAGGAAGCCATAGGCCGTGACGGTTTGGGCGAGGCCCGTGCCGATGCCCGATACCGTGTCGGTGCCTGTGGTCTGGCCCCAGGGCTGGGCATGGGCTGCATCGCGGTAAATGCCATAGCTGATGCTGCCGCCAGCGCCGGCCATTTTTCGCGCAGTGGGGCCGGTGCCGCCATTGCTGCCATTGCTGAGGCTGACGACATAGGCGGCACCCTTGGTGCAGGTGATGCCGATCTGGCTTGTGGCGGCCTGCGCCGTGGTGAGGCCGGACAGCGTGCCGAAATCCATGGCCGTGGTGGAAAGGTTGCAGGTGGCCACATTGGCGGCCTGCACCGCGAAGGGCGCCTGGGTGGCGCGGGTTGAAACCACGCTGCAGTTTTGCCCGGGCGCATAGCCATAGTCGAACAGCGTGTGATAGGCGCTGTAGGTCGAGAGATAGGTGCCGGTGGGGGCAGAGGCAATTGAGCCGGAGATCACTGCCTGAACCGTTTGGCTGAGGGAGCCTGTGCCCTGGCCATTCAGCGTCAGTGACAGGATGGGCGCGCGCGCCGCATAGGGCCACACGAAGGAGCCCCAGACCTGGCCATTGGGCTGCAGCAGGTCATAGGAAATGGTGTTGGCGCCATTGAGCAAATAGCGCGGCGAACCGCTGGCCGAGCCGCCCGTGCCATCACCGATGTTGGGGCAGATGGTGATGGTGCGGTTGGCGATGCCCGAGCAATTGGCGGTGAGCGTGCCGGTTGTTGACGGCGTGCCGCCGGGGCCAATGTTGATGTTGCCGAAATTGATGTTGGTCATGGCGAAGTTGCAGACTTGCGCCTGCGCGCCGCCAGCCATCAACAGCCACAGCGCGGCCATCACCATGCAGCAGGTTTTCAGCCGCATGTCAGCGGCCCAATGACAATCTGCTCGGTGTCACTTTCCTTGTAGTCAAAACGCGCCTTGCAGCTTTGCCCGCCGACATCGGCCGAGACCGTGTTGGTGCCGGCAAGGCCGGTGATGTAAACCTGCCCATCATAGCCCATGGGGAACGGATCTTTCTGCCCTTCAAGGGTGACCAGCGTGCCGGGCGGCACGAAGGCGCCCAAGGCGTCCTTCAGAATCACCAGCGCCGAACTTGTGTCTTTTTTGACGCCGAAGTCAACGACCGCACCGCTCATGGCGCGCGGCGCCACCTTGCGGTCAACCTCGGTGACGTTGGAGTTGAGCGGCAGGGTGGTGGGCTCAACACTCACCTTGGAGGGGCGGTAGGATGGCACCTGGGTGAGCAGCAGTTTGCCGTTCTTGCCGGTCTTGCCGATGTAGCGGTTCTCGAAATCGATGCCCACGCCTTCGGTTCCGGCATCAACAACCGCGAAGGAATCCGTCACCGGGTTGCCGAGGAACACGCCGGGCTGGGCGACGATCAGCGAGCCTTCAGCGCGCAGGTTGCCTCGCACCATGTCGTTATAATTCTCAACCGAGCCTGAAACGATGGCCTGCTGGGCGCGGTAGGAGGCGGCGGCACTCAGGTTCCTGTCGGTGTTCTGCACGGCATTGACGCGCCAGCCAGCCGAACCATAGGCCGCTTCCATCGGCTTCACGGCGCTGAGCTGGGCTGCGGGGCCATTGTTGTCATAGATGGCCGAGCCAGAAAGCGAGATGTTCTTGTCTGCACCGCCCAGGGGCATGGAGAAGCCAACCTGGAAGCCATAATTGTCCGCCTGTGCGAAATCCTTGTAGGCGGCGGCAAAGACCGAAACCTTGTTGTTGAAGGATTTGCTGGCCGTGGCGCTGACGATGAATGACGTGGTGTCATCGGCGGCAACATAGCGCACGGCGTTGAGGCCCACCGTGGCGTCATAGTCCGAGAAGCCGTAGGAGGCGCCCAGCTGGTCCACAGCCTTGGGCATGCGCCCGGAGACCAGCGGTGAAAGCGGCATGCCCGGCGTCACCGGTGCTGCGATGGTGGTGGCGGCGGCAAGGTCGGTGAAGTTGCCGAAGGTGCGGGCGCTGGAGGCATGCAGCATGATGCTCTTGTTGCGCCAATCCCAGGATCCATAGCCGAAATAGCCAATGTCGCCGCCATAGTCGCTGACCGCCCCGGCGACATTGAAAGTGCCGAAGGGCCCGGCCTGCACCACGGCGCCAAGGCCCACGTCAACAAGATCCTGCTTGGCCTCGACATGGAACTCGCCCGTCAGGGATTTGGTGAAGCCATAACGGCCGCCCACCACGGCCAGCAGCTCCTTTTCATAGTTGAAGCTGTCCACGCCATAATTCATGCGGGCAAAGCCAACCTCAACCGAATAGTCGAACAGCTTGGGCGCCAGCAGCAGCGGCGAGGAATAGACCGATTGCTCCATCACCGTCTTTTGGCCCGAGGGATCGGTGAGAACCAGTTCGGCTGTGCCCTGGCTGGAGATTACCGGCAGGCGGTTAATCTCGAAGGGGCCTTGCGGCACGTCTTCGGAGAAGGTCTTGCTGCCATTGATGTAAACATCCAGTGTTGAAGGCACCGCTGCGGTGCCCTTCAAATTGGCCAGCGGCGTGGTGACGAGATCAGGGCGGATGCCGAAATCGCGCTGCGCCTGGAAGCCGCCCATGCGGATGGGCCTGCTCCAGTTCATGCCGCCGCTGATGATGTCACCGGCGTGATAGGTCTCGGCGCGTTCCTGGTTTGAGGTTGTCCAGGTGGTATCGAGGCGCGTGGCGGCAAAATCAGCAAAGGTCGTGGTGCCCACCGAGCCTGTCTGGCGCAGCACGCCGAAGGGGGCATAGGCGCGGGTGTCAAGATTGACCGAGGCCCCGCTGAAGCTGGGCGAGATGCCGGTAAGAAGCGTGTTGGCGGCGGCATAGGCGGAGTAATTCGCCACGAAGCCATAGCCGCCATCGGCCTTGAACATGTCCTGCTTGGGCAGGATGTCATAGGCCTTGGGAATGCGCGCCTTGTCCTCCACCGTGAAGTCTATGGTGAGGGCTGCCTCATCAAAGCTGTAGGTGAGGCCGGGGATCGACGACAGGGCCACCTGGTCATTGTCCTTGCCATCGCCGGGCGCCTTGAGGCCAATTTCCTTCAGCTCGGAGCGCGCCGAGGTGAGGCCACCGTCAGGCAAGCGGTTGAAGCCTGCCACCATGTTGACCTTGTAGCCATTGATGGAAACTTCAAGCTGCAGCGCCCCCGGCTGAACGTTGACATCGGCTGGCGCACCAGCGTCAGTCAAATGGCCGGGCTGCGGCATGCCATCCTCAGCCAGCGGAACATCCGGCGAGGTGGGTGCCGCAGTGGCGTCATTCAAATGGCCAGGCGGCGGCAAAGCGTCCTCCGCGCGGGCAGAGACCACGCCGAGGGCAAGCAGCCCGCAGACAGCAACGAGGCGGGCCAGCGCCAAGGCTGGCCGGCGCCGGTCACTGCACCTGGATTGTGGTGTCCACTGGACCATCGTTGGTGGCGGCCTTGATTTCGATGGTGCTGCCAGCATGAACGCCCTTGGCCTTCAGCTTCCAGCTGTCGCTGTCGCCCGCCAGCGCATAGCCGGCAAGGCCATTCACTGCGGCAACGGTTGCGCCCTTTTGCAGCACGGTGAGCTGGGCGAGGCGGGCATGCAGCTGCCCGTTGTTGACCACATGCAGCTCAAGATCGGCGCCATTCATCCGCGCGGTCCAGGCCAGCTGGCTCTTGATGCCTGCCGCCTGGAAGAACACGGGAATGGCATGGCGCACGGCAAAGGACACCGAGTCCCCTGCCTTGTTGGGCGGCGGCGGAATGTCGTCGATGATCAGGCGGTAGGTTTCCTCGCCTTCAATGGGTGTTTTCAGCAGGCGCACCACGCGCACCGTGGCCTTGCCGCCCGGCTGGATCTTGAGGGCCGGCGGGCTGGCGACCACATCGGTGGTGGGCACCAGCATTTCCTTGCCGTCCTTGTGGTTCCACTTGAACACACGCACCTGGGCGTTGATCACCGTGGTGCCCTTGTTCTCGAGGTTCTCCACCGTGGTGGAGGTGCCTGCCGTCACTTCAATGTTGATCGGGCTGACCTGCAGGGCGCCGGCTTGTGCCGCGCCTGATGCCGCCAGAAGGGCCAGTAGGGCCGCCCCGAAGGTGTTTCGCTTATTGTCATTCAGTCTCATGTATCACTCCAATAAAAAATCCCATGAGACGCATCCCTGAAACCTTTTCCCTGCCGAGCGTGCCGCTTGTTGCGTGGCATTCTTCTCAGTAGAGAACATAGATGGCCTGGGCAGCCGTGTAGGTGCCCGTGGCCGGATTGATCACCGCGGCAGAAATGGTGCCGCCGATGGTGGTTGTGTCGTTGCCGCCAGTCGCCGTCTGCAGCCCGTTTTGAACTGTCAGGCTCGCTGGAATTGCCGGATTGGCGCCGTTGAGCATGTTGACATTCGCCGTGCCCCGGGCGGCATTCGGGTTGCCGCGAAAGGCGAACGAAAGTGCATAGACCGTGCCTTTGCTGCAAGACACCGTGGCAGTCGCTGATGCCGTGGTGTTGGCAGGAATCAGCGCCGCGAAGGTGCCGAAATTCAAGTCCGTCGCAGAAACCGTGCAAGCCACATTGACCGTGACGCCGACATTGAAGCTTGCGCTTGCACTGGCCGCAAAAACGCCTTGTCCCTGCACCAGGAGGAACAGGGATGACGTCACGGCTATCGTGGCAAGGCGGTTCATGTGCAGCTTGGGTTCCTCAGGTCATCCCTGCTTCCCTGGCCGCAGCAGCCGGTGGCCCGCTGGCGGGCGCTGGTTTCATGAAATCAATAGAGCACATAGATGGCCTGTGAAACGGTGTAGGTGCCCACCGCCGGGTTGGTCACCGCCGCGGTGATCTTGCCGTTGATGGTGGTGGCATCATTGCCGCCGGTCGCCGTCTGGGCCGTGGCCGAGACCGTGAGAGCCGCAGGGATCACCGGGTTGGCGCCATTGGCCATGTTGGCCGTGGCGGTGCCCACCGCATTGGCCGGGCCAGCGCCTGTCACGAAGGACAACGCATAAGATGTGCCTTTGTTGCAGGACACGGTGGCCGTTGACGTGCCCGCGCTGTTGGCGGGAATGGAGCCGGTGAATGTGCCGAAGTTCAGGTCAGTGGCCGAAACGGTGCATGCCGTGTTGACGGTGACCTTCACGTTGAAATTGCTGGTGGCGCTGGCGGCCTCGGCCTTGCCAGTGAAAGGCAGCGCGGCGATGGCCAGGCAGGCTGCAATCTTGATTTGGTGTTTCATAGTCCCCAGTCTTCCCTGTTATTTTTCCCGTGAGGCAAAGCTCAAGAGGTCCCTGGGCAGGAATTGCCCAGGGTTTTTGCGTTCAGAACTTTTGGATCAGGCGCTCTTAGTAGAGCACGTAGATCGCCTGGGCCACCGTGTAGGTGCCCACAGCCGGGTTGGTCACGGCTGAGACGATCGTGCCGTTGATGGTGGTGTTGTCATTGCCGCCGGTTGCGGTCTGGGCCGCGTTGGAGATGGTCAGGCTCGCCGGGATCACCGGGTTGGCGCCGTTGGCCATGTTGGCCGTGGCAGTGCCAATGGCGTTGGCCGGGCCAGCACCAGTGACGAAGGAGAGGGCGTAAGACGTGCCCTTGTTGCAAGACACGGTGGCCGTGGATGAGCCAGTGGTGCCAGCGGCGATCGAGCCGGTGATCGAACCGAAGTTCAGGTCAGTGGCCGAAACGGTGCAAGCCGTGTTGACGGTCACCTTGACGTTGAAGTTGCTGGTGGCGCTTGCAGCGAACGCACCATTGGCCGCAGCGAGAAACGCGATGCCTGCGACTGGGAGAAGATACTTATTCATGACTGGACTTACCTCTGTTGAAACCTTTTTTTCTGATTTGCCCCCGGCGCACGCCACACAAGCCGTGCGAAGCTGCAAACATTAACGTCACGATAGGTTGCACGCCTTTCAACGGCGTTGAGAACTTATGTAAAAATTTTGATTCCCGTTGTGCCGCAATGAATCACCGCCAGTTTGGTGATTTTTGATTCACCATCCAGATCCAATGGATTCATGCGCTTAGCCGCCAAAGCGGTGAGTGGGCTGCTGAACAGATTCCATGTTTGTTAAGCATGCCAACAGGTCAGGACAGTAAATTTTCCACTGCACTCAATTTGCGAGAGCATTGGCGGTGAGGCGTGAACATTGCGAATGGCAACAAAAAAGGAGGCCAATGGCCTCCTTGTCGTTAAAGATTGGGGTGATGGACCCTTCGCGTCAGTAGATCACATAGAGCGTTTCAACGCTCTTGTAGACGCCCGTTTGCGGGTTGGGCGTTGCCACCAGCTGGCCGTTGATGGTGGTGGTGCCACCACCAATGCCCCAGGCGGCGGCCAAACTCATGTTGAAGTTGATCTTGGCATTGCCAGGATTGGACATGGCCGAGGCACGCGTCGTCGTCCAGGTCGCAGGCGCGAATGACAAAAGGAAGAGGGCGCCGGGCGTGCAGTTGACCGTCACGGTGGAAGTGGCGGTTTCAGCGCCTGTCACTGAAGACAGCGTGCCGAAATTCATGTCACTCACCTGCAGGCTGCAGCCGTAGTTGACCGTGATGGAAATGTTCAGGTTTTGCTTGAAGGCAGCAGCTTCAGCCGCCGGAGCCTGGAGCAGCGGCAGAGCGGCCATCAGGCCAAGGCATTTGGCACGCCGCTGCAAGCAAGCCGCAGCCTTCCTTCGCGATGCCAAAATGAAATGTGCCATTTCCCTGCGCAACTTTCCCCACACCCGGACCAATATCTCAGGTTGTCCATCAACAAAGGCTTTACGTCCAGGCTGCGGCGACAAGGTTTCGCGGGCAGGGTTAACCAATGCCTCTGGAGTGGTCTTGATTTGGCGAAAATACAGTCGTCTTCCTCCGTGAACGGAGGATCACCATCCGTGCACGGATGATCTCTCCTGCCTGAAGCTCAGAGATAGGCCTCGGCCAGAAGCTCGGTAATGTGGCGCACCGGGGCGGCGGTTGCGGCCTGCAGCTGGGTGATGCAGCCAATGTTGCCCGTGGCAATCACCGCGGCACCCAACACATCCAGGCTGGCGGATTTTCTGCCGCGCAGTTGCGCCGAGAGTTCCGGCTGCAGGATGTTGTAGGTGCCGGCCGAGCCGCAACAGAGATGGGCATCCTGCGGCTCCACCACTTCATAGCCCGCCTGCCGCAACAGCTGCTGCGGCAGGGTCTTTACCTGCTGGCCATGCTGCAGCGAACAGGCGGCGTGATAGGCCACACGGCCCCTGCCCTTGCCGGGCGGCAGCTGCAAACGCGCCAGAAACTCGGAGATGTCACAGGCCTTGGCGCTGACAGCCGCCGCCTGTTGCGCGAGCGCAGGCTCACCCCTGAACAGGAAGCCATAGTCCTTTACCGTGGTGCCGCAGCCGGAGGCCGTGATGATGATGGCTTCCGCGTCCAGCGCGCTCCAGCCTTCAATCATGCGGCGGGCGCGGGCCAGCGCGTCCTGCTCCTTGCCCATGTGATGGGTGAGTGAGCCGCAGCAGGCTTCGCCGCCATTCACCACCACCTCATATCCCAGATGGTTGAGAAGGCGGATGGTGGCGGCATTGATCTCCGGCGCCAGAACGCCCTGGACGCAACCTTGCAGCAGGGCAACGCGGCCCTTGCGCGGGCCATGGGCAGGATAGGTTCCAGGTCTGCCTTCGGCCATTGGGCGCGGCAAGGTGGCGGGCGCCAAATCCAGCGCCGCCTTCACGCGGCCCGAAGTCAATGGCCCCAAAAGCTTCGCCACGCGCGCCGCCATCAGCGACAGGCGGAACAGCCGCGGGCGCGGCATCACGAAGGCAAGGGTGTTGCGCATCAGCCGCTCAAACAGGGGGCGGCGATAGGTCTCTTCAACATGCTCACGCGCCTGATCCACCAGATGCATGTAGTTCACGCCGGATGGGCAGGTGGTCATGCAGGACAGGCAGGAGAGGCAGCGGTCGATGTGCAGCACATCCTGCGCCGATGCGGGGCGGCCCTGCTCCAGCATCTCCTTCATCAGGTAGATTCGGCCGCGCGGGCTGTCATTCTCATCGCCCAGCAGCACATAGGTGGGGCACGTGGCGGTGCAGAAGCCGCAATGCACGCATTTGCGCAGTATCTCATCGGCAACGGCGAGCTTGGGGTTTTCGAGCTGCTCTGGCGTGAAGAACGTTTGCATCTACAGCTCCGGATACATGCGGCCAGGGTTGAACTGGCCCTTCTGATCAAAGGCCTGCTTCACACGTTGGGTGAGTGCCGCCAAAGCGGGCGGCAAGGGCTGGAAAACCTGCGCTGTGGCGCGGGTGGCCTCGCTGGCCCGGAACAGCGTGGCATGGCCGGGGCTGGCTGCGGCGCGGATGGCGGCGGCGTGATCTTGGTTTTCGTTGTGCGCCAGCCAGATAAGGCCGCCGCCCCAATCGATGATGAAGGTGAATGCAAATTGCTGGCGCAGCGCGGCGATCACCTGCGGTGCATGTTGTGGCGCAACGGAAATGCGCCAGATGCAATCCGAAGGCTGGCAAGGCAAGGCCGTGACATCGCGCACAGCTTGCCACAAGGATGCCGACGCTTTCGCCTCCAGTACCTGCGATTCAGCCTCCAGCAATGTGGCGAGCTTGGCGCGGCGGTAAGCCACCGAAACATCAATGCCTTCAAGCCGCAGAGCCACGCCCTGTCCTGGAACATACGCAGCGGCCGAAACTTCGCAGGAGGAGCCCAAGGCCTTGGCCATCAGCGCCACGGCACTTGCCTCATTACCACAAGGAACCAGCAAGGTGTTTTCAGTCTCCGGCCTTGGCATCACCTTGAAGATCACTGATGTGAGCGCCATCAGCGTGCCATGGCTGCCCGCCAGCAGGCGGGGCACATCATAGCCCGTGACATTCTTCACAACGCGCGCGCCTGCCTTGATGATTTCACCAGTGCCATTCACGCCAGTGGCGCCCAGGACGTGATCACGCGCCGCGCCAGCCTTCAGGCGGCGGGGGCCGGCAAGATTGCACATCAAGGCGCCGCCCAAGGTTCCCGCATGCTTGCTGGAAAACAGGGCGGAAAAATCCGGCGGCTCAAAAGCCAGCATCTGGCCCTGCTTGTTCAACAGGCCTTGAACATCCTTGAGCCTGGCTGCAGCGCCGCATTCGAGGATCAGCTCTTCAGGCTCATAGGCGATGACCGCGTTGAAGGCGGACAAATCCAGAAGTTCCGCCACCACCGGGCGGCCCAGCCCGCGCTTGCTGCCAGCACCCTGCAACGCAAAGGGAGCGCGCGCCCCCGCCACGCCTTCTGCCAGTTCCGCAAGCGATTTCGGTTTCATGGTTCAGAACCGGGGAAGATCAGGGTGAGCAAGGTTGCCGCCATGCACGATCATCTTGCCCATTTCGGCGCAGCGGTGCAGCACCGGGAAAACCTTCCCGGGATTCAAAAGGTTTTGCGTGTCAAAGGCACATTTAATGCGCAGCTGCTGGCCCAGATCCGTCTCGCTGAACATTTCGCCCATCAGATCGCGCTTTTCCACACCCACGCCATGTTCGCCGGTGAGCACGCCGCCAACCTTGACGCACAGGCGCAGGATATCGGCGCCAAATTCCTCGGCGCGCTGCAATTCACCTTCCGTGTTGGCATCAAACAGGATGAGCGGATGGAGGTTGCCATCCCCGGCATGAAACACATTGGCCACGCCGAGCCGGTGCTTGCGCGAAAGGGCGGCCATGCCTTCCAGAACTTCGGGCAACTTCTTGCGCGGGATGGTGCCATCCATGCACATGTAATCGGGCGAGATGCGGCCCACGGCGGGGAAAGCCGCCTTGCGCCCGGCCCAGAAGGCCAGGCGCTCGGCCTCAGTGTTGGAAATGCGCAGGCTTTGCGCGTGGTTGGCGCGGGCGATCTTTTCAACACGGGCAATGAGCTGGTCAACCTCAGCCTGCGGGCCATCCAGCTCAACAATGAGCAGGGCTTCGGCCTCCAGCGGATAACCCACCTTCACAAAGGCCTCGGCGGCGTGAATGGCCGGCTTGTCCATCATCTCCATGCCGCCGGGAATGATGCCTTGCGAGATGATGTCGGCCACGCATTGGCCCGCCGCCGTGCTGGAAGGAAAGCCGATGAGCAGGGCGCGCGCTGTTTCCGGCTTGGGGATGATGCGCACGGTGACTTCGGTGATAACGCCGAGCAGGCCTTCCGAGCCAGTCATCAGGGCCAGCAGGTCATAGGCCTCGCTGTCCATGTGCTTGCCACCGAGGCGGATCACTTCGCCGGTGATCAGCACCATTTCAAGGCCAAGGATGTTGTTGGTGGTGAGGCCATATTTCAGGCAATGCACGCCGCCGGAATTTTCCGCGACATTGCCGCCGATGGTGCAGGCGATTTGCGAGGAAGGGTCTGGCGCATAATAGAAGCCGCGGGTTTCGACAGCCTTGGTGATGGCCAGATTGGTGACGCCGGGCTGCACCACGCAGCAGCGGTTTTCAAAATCGGTTTCAAGGATGCGGTTGAACTTCGCCATGCCCAGCAGAATGCCATCCTCCAATGGCAAGGCACCGCCCGAAAGGGAGGTTCCGGCGCCACGCGGCACCACCTTGATGCCCTCGGCATGGGCATAGGCCAGGATGGCGGAGACTTCCGCCACGGTTTGCGGCAGCACCACCAGCATGGGCACCTGCTTGTAAGCGGTGAGGCCATCGCTTTCATAGGGCTTCAGGGCCACCGGGCTGTCGATGACATGAGAGGGCGCCACCAGCTGGCGCAAGGCGCCGGCGATTTCCGCACGCCGGGCGAGAACCTGCCGGTCACTGGCGGGCATCACCAGCATCAGTGCGCCCGCTTTCCGGCCACATAGGTTGCGGCCACGGCGCGGTCATCGCCCAGCAAGGCCAAGGCGAAGAGCACATCCTCAACCGAATTGGAAAGGGCATGGCGCGAGGCCAGAACAGGCGTGGCCTGCGGATCAAGCACCACCACATCGGCGAACTTTCCGGCATCCAGGCTTCCGGTTTCGGCCTCGATGCGCAGCGCCCTGGCGTTGCCCAGCGTCGCCATGTGGAACAGCTCCGCCGCCTTCAGCTTGCGGCCGCACAGCATTTGCACCTTGTAGGTTTCGCCCAGGGTTTGCAGCATGGAAAAGCTGGTGCCGCCGCCCACATCGGTGGCCAGGCCCAGGCGCACATCCTTCAGCTTCACCATGGACATCAGGCCGGAGCCCAGAAAATTGTTGGAGGTGGGGCAATGCATCACCGTGGCCCCGGCGGCGGAAAGGCGCTGGCATTCGCTTTCAGACAAGTGAATGCCATGGGCAAAAAGGCTGCGCGGGGTGAGCAGGCCAAAGCGCTCATAGACGGCAGTATAGTCCCGGTCATTGGGGAAAAGCTCGCGCACCCTTGCAATCTCGCCCGGGCTTTCGGAAAGATGGGTTTGCATGAGGGCGCCAGTGCAATCCTGCAACAGTTCACCCGCCAGGCTGAGCTGTTTCTCACTCGAGGTGATGGCGAAGCGCGGTGTGACGGCATGGCGCAGGCGGCCCTTGCCGTGAAAGGCCTTGTGCAGGGCCAGCGTGTCCCGCGCCGCCTGCTCTGGCTCATCCTCCACGGCGGGAATGGCGCCACGGTCCATCATGGTCTTGCCAGTGATCAGCGCCATGTTGTTCCTGGCGGCAGCTTCAAACAGCGCTTCAGCGCACACCTTGTGGGACGAGCAGAAGGCCATGGCCCCGGTGGTGCCGTTGCTGAACAGGCGTTGCAGGAAGATTTCCGCGGCGGCCTCGGCATAGGCCTTGCTCGCATAGCGTGCCTCTTCCGGAAAAGTGTAGCGCGACAGCCAATCCAGCAGATCAACGGCGGCGGCGGCCAGCATGCGGTATTGCGGGAAGTGGATGTGGGTGTCGATGAAGCCGGCCATCAGCAGCTTTTCGCCGTGATCATCCTGCGGGGCGGCGGCATATTCCGCGGGCAGCAGGGCACGCGCGCCGCGCCACAGGATGGTGCCGTTTGCGCCCATCACAATTGCGCCGCGGGTTTCATGGGTGATGTGCTGCGGCTCTTCGCCAAACGTCACCAGCTGGCCCAGCAGAACGCGCGTCATGGCTGAACCCTGTCTTCGAGGCGGAAGCGGATGATGCGGCAGACTTGCGCCAGCGCGGTTTGGAATTCCACCGCGGCGTCATTGTGGATGCGGCTTTCAAAGCCCGCCAGAATCTGGTGCTTGGTGGCGCCTTTCACGGCGAAGATGAAGGGGAAGCCGTTCTTCTCCTTGTAGGCGGTGTTGAGTTCGGTGAAGCGGGCAAATTCCGCCGCCGTCAGCGTGTCCAGCCCTGCACCCGCCTGTTCGCGGGTGGAATCCGGCGTCAGCCTGGCGCGGGTGGCAAGATCAGGGTGGGCGCGCAACAAGGCAAGCTGGGCTGGCGTTCCCTCGGCCACAACGGCGGCGGCGAAGGCCTCCACCATCGCATCACGCGACGAGAAGGGGCGCTTGCCGGCGGCGCGGGCGGCCACCCAGGGCGAATGTTCGGCAATCTCGCCAAAGGCCTGTTCAAAGGCCGGGGCGGAAAGGGCGTTGGCTTCCGTCAATTTCATTTCAGGCTGGCAATCCATGCACCAAGTTTGGCGCGCTCATCATCGGTCATTCCGGTCTTGTTGCCCAGAGGCATCGCATGGTTGCGCACCGCCTGGGTTTCAATCTGCGCGGCATAGCGCTTCATGTCTTCGACGCTGGCAAACATGATGCCCTTGGGCGCCTGCTTGATGGTGGCATCGGTGGGCGTTGCGGAATGGCAGGCCGTGCAGCGGTTTTGCACGATGGCGAAGGCTTCATCATCGCCCACCTTGGCCGCGGAGATGTTTGATTTGGCCGGTTCCGTCATCATCATGGCGCCGGCCAAAGCGAGGCCAATCACAGGCACAGTCCAGGCGATGTCATGCATGTCATCGCCCACCTCATGGCGCAGCAGCGCATGGCGCGCCACGGCGCCGCCCAGCACGATGAGGCCGACCAGCGCCCAGGCCTGCGGGTGGCCGGTAATAATGGCATAGTGGTTGCTGGTCATCATGAACAGCACCGGAAGGGTGAGATAGGTGTTGTGGGTGGAGCGCTGCTTGCCGATGACGCCATATTTCGGGTCCGGCGTTTCGCCCCTGAGCAGGGACCCCGTGATCTTGCGCTGGTTGGGAATGATCACCGCAAAGACATTGGCGGCCATCATGGTGCCGATGAAAGCGCCGGTGTGGATGAAGGCGCCACGCCCCGAGAAGACATGGCTGAAGCCATAGGCGGCGGCCAGGATCAGCGCGAACACGCAAAGCGCCAAGACCCCTGTGTGGCGGCCGATGGGTGACCGGCACAGCAAATCATAGACAAGCCAGCCCGCCGCCAGCGAGGCAACGGAAATCGCCACCGCCTGCCAGGGCAGCAGCGGCAGGATCGCGGGGTCAATCAGGTAGGATTCCGCCTGCGCGTAGTACTGGACGATGATGAGCAGGAAGCCGGTGATCCAGGTGAGATAGGCCTCCCATTTGAACCAGATGAGATGCGGCGGCAGGTTGGCGGGGGCCGAGAGGTATTTCTGCACATGATAGAAGCCGCCGCCATGCACTTCCCAGGCCTCGCCCTTCACGCCGGGCGGCAAGGGCGCATCAGCGCGCAGCGAGAGATCCAGCGCCACGAAATAAAAAGATGTGCCGATCCAGCTGATGCCGGCGATCAGGTGGCCCCAGCGGGTGAGGATGTTCAGCCATTCAAGCAGGAAGGGATCAAGTGTCGGCATGGAAGAAGGTGACCTGTTGCTGTGTCATTCACGATCAAGAAGTTGCGGCCCTGCTGGCTGGCCCGGCCTTCACAAGGTGCAAGGGCGGCGGGCTGCCGTCAATGGCTTTGCAAGGCCGCGCCATGGCTCAATGCCCCATGGCCAGAAGCGGCGCTTCAGGCGCGGACTGGGCAAGGCCAAGGGCCTGCTGCCATTCGAGCACTTGCACGGCCACCGTGGCGGCAATCACGGCAGGGTGTTTTGAGACAATCTGCTTGCTGCCGATCGGGCAGGTGAGCCTGGCCAGCGCCTCCGGCCCATGGCCTGCGGCCACCAGCCGGCTCCAGAAGCGGGCGCGCTTGGTTTCGCTGCCGATGAGGCCCACATGCCTGAAGCGGGGGTTGCGCAAGGCCAGGTCAACAATCTCGAAATCCAGCGCGTGGCTGTGGGTCATCGCCAGCACAAGGCCGGGGGCATGCATGTCGGCCGGTGCGCCGAGGCGGCAGGTGACATTTTCAGGAACAGCGCCAGGGAAGGCATTGTCGCGCACATCCCACCAGGTGACGGTGAAAGGCAGCGGCGCCAGCGCCAGCACGAGGGCGCGGCCCACATGGCCAGCCCCCCAGAGATGCAGGTGAGTGGCCACATCACGCTCTTGGCCTGCTCGCAATTGCAGATCGGAAATATCAACCCTGGTGAAACATTCGAGGCTGAGTGTGACGCGCCCGCCGCAGCATTGGCCAAGATCCGGCCCCAGCAGCCTGGTGATCTCGCGGCGGGTGCGGGGCTTGCCCAACAAGGCCTGCGCCTCCGCCATGGCCTGCCATTCCAGCGTGCCGCCGCCAATGGTGCCCGCAAAGCCGCGCGGCGTCACCAGCATTTGCGCGCCAACCTCACGGGGCGTGGAACCTTGCGCGGAAATCACTTCCACCATCACGCAAGCGCCCTGCGTTTCCAGCGCCTGAAAAGCCCTGGCCCAGAGCCCGCTCATGGGCCGCCCATGGATTTGACGGCGCGCATGATGGCCTCCGGCGTGGCCGGGGCGTCAAGCTGGGGCACCACGCCGGGCTTGAGGCTGGCCACCGCATCCACCACCGCGCACCAGACCGAGATGGGCAGCAGCAAGGGCGGCTCGCCCACCGCCTTGGAGCGGTAGATGCTGTCCACCTTGTTGCCCTTGGAGGCAAAGAGCGCCACCCGGAAATCCTCCGGCACATCGGAGGCGCAGGGAATCTTGTAGGTGGAGGGCGCGTGGGTGCGCAGGCGGCCCTCGGCATCGAACACCAGTTCCTCGGTGGTCAGCCAGCCCATGCCTTGCACGAAACCACCCTCGATCTGGCCAATGTCGATGGCCGAATTCAGCGACAGGCCGACATCCTGCAGGATATCAACGCGCGTCACCTTCATTTCACCCGTGAGCGTGTCGATCAGCACCTCCGAGCACGAGGCGCCATTGGCAAAATAGAAGAAGGGGTGGCCCTTGCCGGAGGGGCGGTCCCAGTGAATGCCGGGCGTGGCGTAGTAACCCGTCGAAGACAGGGAAATGCGCGCCGCCTTGCAGGCGGTGGCCAGTTCAGCGAAACTGAGCGACTTGCCGCCCGCCGAAACCTTGCCGCCGGCAAACACCAGCGCCGTCTTGCGCACGCCCAGCTTCTTGGCAGCCAATTCGGCCATGCGCTCTTTGATGGCCAGCGCCGCCCTTTGCGCGGCCATGCCATTGAGATCAGTGCCCGATGACGCAGCGGTTGGCGAGGTGTTGGGCACCTTGTCAGTTCGCGTTGCGGTGATCGCCACATGGCCCACATCAATGCCGAAGGTTTCGGCCACCACCTGCGCCACCTTGAGATAAAGGCCCTGGCCCATCTCGGTTCCGCCATGGTTGAGATGCACCGAGCCATCGCCATAGACATGCACCAGAGCGCCCGCCTGGTTCATCTGGGTGAAGGTGAAGGAAATGCCGAACTTCACCGGCACGAGGGCAAGGCCCTTCTTCAGGATGCGGTTCCTGGCGTTGAAGGCGGCGATTTCCTTGCGGCGGCGCTGATAGGCTGAAGTTTTCTCGAGCGTGGCCACGATTTCGGCCAGCACATGCTCGCCGATCTTCTGGCCATAGGGCGTTTCGTTGCGGGCCCTGGTGTAGAGGTTCTTCTTGCGCAGGCTGAGCGCATCGCAGCCCAGCGTGATGGCCGCCGCCTGCATCATGGCCTCGGCGAAGAGCACGCCCTGCGGGCCGCCAAAGCCGCGGAAGGCGGTGTTGGAAACGGTGTTGGTTTTCAGGCGCCGCGTGCCGATGTGATATTCGGGATAGAAATAGGCATTGTCGGCATGGAACATGGCGCGGTCACAGATCGCGTCGGACAAGTCGGCCGAATAGCCACAGCGCGCAAAGAGATCAGCCGACATGCCGGCCACGCGCAAATCCTTGGCGAAGCCCACGTCAAAGGCGGCCTCAAAGTCATGGCGCTTGCCGGTCAGCATCATGTCGTCGTCCCGGTCAAGGCGGCATTTGGCGGGGCGGCCGGTGACATGCGCCGCCAGCGCGGCAAGCGCTGCCCATTGCGCGGCCTGGCTTTCCTTGCCGCCGAAGCCGCCGCCCATACGGCGGCACTCGCACGTGACCTTGGCGTCATCCACGCCGAGCATGGCGGCCACGCAATGCTGGATCTCGGTGGGATGCTGGGTTGAGGAATGCACCAGCATGCCGCCCTTCTCCTGCGGGACGGCATAGGCAACCTGGCCTTCAAGGTAGAACTGCTCCTGGCCGCCGATCTTGAGGCTGCCTTTCACCCGGTGGGGGGCGGATTTCAAGGCGGCGGCAATGCGCTTGCTGGTGAAGGCATAGGGTTTGAGCAGGTCAGGCACCGGGCTGGCCAGCGCATCCTGGACCGTGACAACCGGCTTCTGCTTTTCAATTTCGATCACCGCCAGGCGGGCGGCGCGGCGGGCGGCCTCACGCGTTTCACCCACCACGGCGAAAATCACCTGCCCATGAAAGGCGATCTCGCCCTTGGCGAGGATGGGATCATCTCCCGCCGCCGGGCTGCAATCATTCCTGGCGGGAATATCGCCCGGCATGAGCACGCAGACAACGCCGGGGGCGGCGCGCACCGCGGATAGATCGCACTTGATGATCGTGCCCTTGGCGCCATCGCGCGCGAAGCCCGGCACCACATGCAGCGTGCCCTCAATTTCCGGAATGTCGTCAACATAGGTGGCGGCGCCCGAGACATGCAGTGCAGCACTGTCATGGGCGATGGGCTTGCCAATGGTGGCCAGCGGCTTCATGCGGCGATCACCCTCGTGTTTTTCTCTCCCGCCAGTTCAAGCAAAGCCTTTTTCAACAGGGCCTGGGCGGTTTCACTGCGATAGGCGGCGGAAGCGCGCATGTCGCTGATCGGCGCATAGTCATCCAGCACCACATCCAGCGCCGCCTCAAGACTTTTGCCGGTGAGGGCCGCCTCGGTTTTCAAGGCGCGCTTTGGGGTTGCCGCCATGCCGCCAAAGGCGATGCGCGCCGCGGTGATGATGCCGCCTTCGATATCGAACCGGAAGGCGCCAAGCAGGGCGGAGATGTCCTCATCAAAGCGCTTGGTCACCTTGAAGGCCTTGAAATGCTGGTTGGCGCGGAGCTTGGGCACTTCCAGCCGCCAGACGAGTTCGCCGGGCTTGCGGTCCTGCTTGCCGTAATCGATGAAGAACTGTTCCAGCGGCATGTGGCGGGTTTCGCTGCCCTGGCGCAGTTCAAGCCTTGCGTCCAGCGCGATCAGCATGGGCGGCATGTCGCCGATGGGCGAGCCATTGGCGATGTTGCCGCCGATGGTGCCGGAATTGCGCACCTGGGTGGAGCCCAGGCGTTGCATGACCGCACCCAGATCAGGCGCCAGCGCGCCAAGGGCTGCGGCTGCGTCTTCATATGTGGCGCCACCGTCAATGAACAGGGCGGAAGGCGTGTCATGCAGCTGCGCAAAATCGGCGGCGCGGCCGGTGTAGATGATCTGCCTTTGCGGGCGCAGCAGCTTGGTGACCCACAGGCCCACATCCGTCGCCCCCGAGACAATGCGGGCCTGCGGGTGCCTCGCGGCCATGGCCGCAAGCGCTGAAGCGGAAGCGGGTGCGGCAAAGAAATCAGCGCCATCGGCCACCAGCAGATCCATTGCCGAAAGCCCGGCCAAAGCGGCCACGGCCTTTTGCTCATCCTCGTGGAACTTGTCGCGCAGGCTGGCGCAGGCCTTGAGGCCGGCATCAATGATCGGCCGGTAACCGGTGCAGCGGCAGAGATTGCCGGCCAGCGCGGTTGTCACATCCTCGCGCGAGACAGCCTGCTTGGCATGGCCCAGCGCGAACAGTGACATCACAAAGCCCGGCGTGCAGAAGCCGCATTGCGAGGCGTGCAAATCCACCATCGCCTGCTGCACCGGATGCAGCTTGCCGCCAACGGCCAGGTCTTCCACGGTGATCAGTTCCTTGCCGTGGATCTGGCCCAGAAACAGGATGCAGGCATTGACGGCCCTGTAGTGCATGCGGCCCTGGCGCACCTCGCCCAGCACCACGGTGCAGGCGCCGCAGTCACCCTCGTTGCAGCCTTCCTTGGTGCCGCGTGATCTTTCAGTGAGGCGCAGGTAATCGAGCAGCATGGTGTCCGGGGCGAAATGCTCGACCCGCACCAGCTTGCCGCGCCTGAGGAATTGCAAGGCCATCACGAACCCCGGTAGGTTGAATAGCCAAAGGGGGAAAGCAGCAGCGGCACATGATAGTGCTGGCTGGCATCGGCGATGCCGAAGGCGATGGGAATGACATCCAGAAACAGGGGCTCTGGCAGCGCTGCATTCTGGGCGCGCAGATAATCGCCCGCATGGAAGCGCAGCTCATAATTCCCCGGCGTCAGGGCAGCGCCTTCCAGCAAGGGCTGGTCGGCGCGGCCATCGGCATTGGTGGTGATGGTCTTGACCAGTTCCGGCCGCGAGCCGGCGCGCAGCACGTCGATGCGCAGGCCTGCCGCAGGCTTGCCTTGCGCGGTATCAAGAACATGTGTGGTGATGCGGCCCATGGTGGTTCATTCCCGTTCGATTTCCGCGCCTGGCTTGGGCGCGGAACTGCAACAGATAGCACGGATGGGTTGTTCTAAAAAGACCTAAGCTTGGCCCGGTTTGTTTACAATTTTGGAACAAGCGCGTGATCGCGCAGGTGTTCGGCAACCAGGGCGAGAAGCGCGGTGACGGCCGGGCGCTTCTGCATGGCGCGGCGCTTGAGGATCATCAGCTGGTCCGCCGCCAGAGACTTGTCGGCCAGGGGGATGAACTTGAGATGGCCGTCGCGCAGCTCCTGCTCGATGCCGATGGGGGTCTGGAAGGCGATGCAGCGGCCCTCGCGCGCCAGCGCCGCCATGAGGCGCAGGGAATTGCATTCAAAGGCCGGCGTCATGCGCTTGCGGCCCAGCGGCCTGTCCAAGATCGCCCGCAGGCTGAGGCCTTCAGACGGCCAGGCCAAGGGGTATTCGAGGCACTGGGCGAGGGTGAGCTTGCGGGCCTTGGCCAGGGGATGGCCGGGGGCCAGCACGGCGCCAACGCGAAGATCGCTCTTCTGCGCCACATCCAGCCCATCGAGGCGGCGGGGGTTGAAGGTGAAGCCCACTTCGGCGCGGTGTTCACGCACCAGCTCTGTCACCGCATCGGCCACCGCAACGGTGACGCTGAAAGTGATGCCGGGGTGGCGCTGGGCAAATTTCTGCAGGATCTGCGGCAGGATCGACACCGAGACGCTTTCCACCGTGGCAATGCGCAGTGTGCCGCGGCGCAGGCCGGTGATGCCATCCAGCTGTTCGAGGATCTCATCCTGGCCCAGCTTGGCGGCGCGCAAGCCGCGCAGCAGGATTTCACCGGCGGGTGTCAAGGTGATGGAATGGCCGTCACGGTCCAAAAGCCCGGTGCCCAGCTCCTCTTCCAGCAGGCGCAATTGCCGGCTGATGGCAGAGGCAGCGACATTCAGGCGCCGCGCGGCGCCACGCACCGAGCCCGCCTCGGCCACGGCAAGAAAGTGGCGGCTGCCAGTGGCCAGAAAAGTGGGGCTGCGCTTCATGCGGCTGCTCCTGCCGGGGAGAACGGCGGCCTGCCGCCCAAGGATGCCGCGATGAGGTTGGTCACGCCCGCACAGGCCCGTTGCACCAAGGCCCTCGCCAAGGCTTGATTTTGCGCAAGTTCCGGTTCAAAGAGGCCACATTCGCCACACAAAAGGAAATCCATGGCCAAGGAAGAATTGCTGGAATTTGAAGGCACGGTTGCCGAACTCTTACCCAACGCCACGTTCCGCGTAAAGCTTGATCACAACGGCCATGAGATCATTGCCCACACTTCTGGCAAAATGCGCAAGAACCGCATCCGCGTTCTGGCCGGAGACCGGGTGATGGTTGAAATGACGCCCTATGACCTGACCAAGGGCCGCATCAATTACCGGTTCAAGTGAGCCATGCGTGAAATTCCGGCGCGGCTGGTGTTGGCAAGCGGCTCTCCGCGGCGGCTAGCGCTGCTGGACAGGATCGGCCTGGCACCTGACCTTTTGAATCCCGCTGACATTGACGAGACACCCCAGCGCCGGGAAAGCCCGCGCCGCCTGGCGCTGCGCCTTGCCGAGGAGAAGGCCGCCAAGGCCAAGGACGCGCCGCAAGTGCGCAACCTTGGCACCGGAACCTTCGTGCTGGCTGCCGACACCGTGGTGGGGCTGGGGCGGCGCATCCTGCCCAAGGCCGAGACCTTCCAGGACGCCAAGGATTGCCTCAGCCTGCTTTCGGGGCGTTCGCACTGGGTTTATTCCGCCATTTGCGTGATCGCGCCCAATGGGGCGAAAACCACCCGCTGCAGTGAAACCAAGGTGCGCTTCAAGCGCCTGACGCGCGACGACATGGAAAGCTATCTGCGCAGCGAGGAATGGAAAGGCAAGGCCGGCGGCTATGCCATCCAGGGCCGCGCTGAAGCCTTTGTGCGCTATCTTTCAGGCTCGCATTCAGGGGTGATCGGCCTGCCGCTATCAGAAACCGTGTCGCTTCTGGAAGGTGCAGGCTTTCCTGTGCAGCAGCGCTGGATGAGCGCGCCACCCGCCGGGCTTTGAGCCATGGCCGAAGTGCTGAGCTTCACCAAGCGCAAGCCCTGCCCCGTTTGCCACAAGCCCTCGGACCCGAAGCACCACCCCTTCTGCTCCGCCCGCTGCCGCGAGGTTGATCTCAACCGCTGGCTGGGCGGGCACTATGCCATTCCTGCCGTGGAGCAGGATGAGGAAATGCCGGGCGGGCCAGACGGCGATTGAGCCTTCCGGCGGCGCCCAAGTTTTCTGAATCCGCCCCGCAAAGAGCGGTTGCCAGAGGCGGGATGATCTCCTATAGGAGGCCCCGCAAAACCGCCCACGCGGAATTGCTGGGGTTTGCCCCATGCCCAGGTAGCTCAGTTGGTAGAGCAGCGGATTGAAAATCCGCGTGTCGCTGGTTCGATTCCGGCCCTGGGCACCATTTTTCAGTTGCCCTGCCTTTCCCAAGAGCCATTGACGCTAGTGCCCGAAGGCTGCCTCCATCAGGCGTCTCGTATAGGCCTGTTTGGGGCTGGCCATCACTTCATCCGGGCTTCCCTGCTCCACCAGCTTGCCGTCTTTCATCACCAGGATGTAGTCGGCAATGGCGCGCACCACGGCAAGATCATGGCTGATGAAAAGATAGGAGAGGCCATGGGCGGCCTGGAGGCTTCGCAGCAGCTCGAGGATTTGCTTTTGCACATGCCTGTCCAGCGCCGAGGTGGGCTCGTCCAGAACCAGCACCTTGGGCTTGAGAATGATGGCGCGGGCAATGGCCAGGCGCTGGCGCTGGCCGCCGGAAAACTCGTGCGGGTAGCGGTTGCGCAAGGCCGGGTCGATCTGCACTTCCTCGAAGGCCTGGATGGCGCGCTTGTCGCGGCCTGCAGCACTGATGCCCGGCTCATGCACCAGGAGGCCCTCGGTGACGATCTGCCCCGCCGTGAGGCGCGGCGAGAGCGAGCCGAAGGGATCCTGAAAGACCACCTGCAACTCCTTGCGCAAGGGGCGCATGGCGCTTTTGCCTAAGGCCTCAATGCTTCGGCCCATGAACACCACGCGGCCCCGGGCGGGCGCCAGGCGCAGCAGCGCACGCGCCAGGGTGGACTTGCCGGAACCGGATTCTCCCACAATGCCGATGGTCTGGCCCTGTTTCAGGGCAAGGGACACGTGATCGACAGCCGTGATGGCCATCGGCGCGCCGCCAAGCAGGCCGCCGCCCGACTTGAAGGTCACTTCAATGTCCTGGCCTTCCAGCACGATGGGGGCTGTGTCCGGCACCGGGGACTTGCGGCCGGCTGGCTCGGCCGCCAGCAAGGCCTTGGTGTAGTCATGCTTCGGGCTGGCGAAGACACGGGCCGTTTCGCCCCCTTCCACCACCTCGCCCTTGCGCATCACATAGACACGGTGGGCGATGCGTTTGACGATGCCGAGGTCATGGGTGATGAAGATGAGGCCCATGCCCAGGTTTTTCTGCAGAGACGCCAGCAGTTCGAGAATTTCCGCCTGGATGGTGACATCCAGCGCCGTGGTTGGCTCATCGGCAATCAACAGGCTGGGGTTGTTGGCGAGCGCCATGGCGATCATCACCCGCTGGCGCTGGCCGCCGGAAAGCTCATGCGGGTAGGAGCGCATGCGCCGTTCAGGATCAGGGATCTTCACGAGGCCCAGCACCTCGATGGCGCGCTGCCAGGCCTCGGCCGCAGATAGGCCGGAGTGGGCGCGCAGGGGCTCCATCAGCTGGTCGCCGATACGGTAGAGCGGGTCCAGCGATGTCATCGGCTCCTGGAAGATCATGGTGATCTTGCGGCCGCGGATGGCATTCAGTTCCGGCTTGGAGAGCGCAAGCAGGTTTTGACCGCCGAAACTGGCGGTGCCCTGGGCGATGCCGTTCTTGGGCAGCAGACCCATCACCGCCATCATGCTTTGGCTTTTGCCGGAACCGGATTCGCCGACAATGGCCACCGTTTCCCCCGCGGCCACCGTGAAGTTCGCGGATTTCACCGCCTCCACCTCGCCATCGGCGGTCTTGAAGGCCACATGCAGGTTGCTGATGGCGAGCAAGGCTGTCATGTCAGCGGTCCTTCGGGTCGAGCGCATCGCGCAAGCCGTCGCCGATGAAATTCAGCGCGAAGAGCGTGGTGGAGAGAAAGAAGGTGGGGATGAACAGCAGATAGGGCGCCACTTCCATGTTGGCGGCCCCTTCGGCAATCTCGACACCCCAGCTTGACATCGGCTCCTGCACGCCAAGGCCGAGGAAGGACAGGAAGCTTTCAAGGATGATCACCTGCGGCACCAGCAGGGTGAGGTAAATCACAATCGGTCCCAGCATGTTGGGGATGATGTGGCGGCGCAGGATTCCCACCGCGCCCACGCCCAGCGCCTCGGCGGCCTGGACATATTCCTGGCGTTTCAGCGAAAGCGTCTGGCCGCGCACGATGCGGCTCATGTCCAGCCACAGCACGGCGCCGATGGCGATGAACATCAGCATGAAGTTGCGGCCGAAGAACACCACCAGCATGATCACGAACAGGGTGAAGGGCAGGGCATAGAGAATATCGACGACGCGCATCATGATCTCATCGGTTCTGCCGCCGAGGAAGCCGGAGACCGAGCCGAAGATTGTTCCGATCACCACCGCCACAAAGCCGGCCAAGAGCCCAACCGCCAGCGACACGCGGCCCGCCATGAAGACACGGGTGAGCAAATCCCGCCCCAGGGCATCGGTGCCGAAATAGAAATATTTCTGCTTGGCGGCGGCGCTCATCACCAGCGTCAGGCCATCGGCCGATTTTTCCTCGACCTTGGCGTCCTTGAAGGAATCCGAACGGTCGAGATAGCGTGTCACGCGCTCGTCCACCGGCTTGTCTGACGCAACGGTGAGGAAGATGCGGCCATCCTTCTGGTGCCACTCCTTGAATTCAAGCCTTGCGCGCTTGGCCACATCCTGCAGCTCGCCCTGCAAGGTCTCCGCCTTGGGATAGGCCTCAAGGCTGGGGCCGACACGGGTGTAGGCGGGATATTGCGCGGTGAAATCATGGCCGGTGATGTTGGGCACGGCGAGGCAGAGCAGCAGGATCAGCGCCATGTAGGCCAGGCTGAACATGGCCGCCCGGTTCTGCTTCAGGCGGGCCCAGGCATCCTGCCAGAGCGAGCGGCCCTTCAGCGCCTCACTCATAGCGCACCCGCGGGTCAATCACCGCATAGAGCAGGTCGACGATGAAATTGAAGACGATGGTAAACACCGCAATCATCACCACCGTGCCCATCACCAGCGTGTAATCGCGGTTCAGGGCGCTGTCGATGAAGTAGCGGCCCACGCCGGGGATCTGGAAAATGGTTTCAACAATGATGGAGCCGGTGATGAGCTGTGCGGCGGCGGGGCCGGCATAGGAAATGACCGGCAGGACAGCGCCGCGCATCGCATGCCTCACCACCACGGAATAATCTGAAAGGCCCATGGCTCTTGCGGTGCGGATGTGGTGGGCATTGAGGCTTTCAATCATCGAGCCGCGCATGAGGCGGGCCACGGTGGCCAGCTGCGGCAAGCCCAGCGTGATGATGGGGCCGATGGCATGGCTGAATGACCCATCGCCCCAGCCGCCTACCGGCGTCAGCCGCAGCAGGAGGCCAAAGACCAATTGGTAGATCGGGGCGATCACATAAGTAGGCAGGGTGGAGCCTGCCGTGGCCAGGGCAATCACCGCATAGTCCATCCAGCGGTTTTGCCGCAGGGCTGCCACGACGCCCAGGAACACACCCACCACCAGCGCGAACACCATGGCCCAGGCGCCAATCCATGCTGAAATCTTAAGACCAATGCTGAACAGCTCGGCCACAGAGAAATTCAGGATCACATAGCTGGGGCCAAGGTCGCCATGCGCGAGGTTGCCGAGATAATCGAGATACTGCCGCCACACCGGCTCATCGAGGTGGAACACATGCTCAATGTTCTTCTTGATCTCCGGGGGAATGCCCTTTTCCATGTCGAAGGGCCCGCCCGGCGCCACATGCATCAGGAAAAACGAGATGGTTACAATGAGGAACAGGGTGGGCACGGCCGTCAACAGGCGGCGCAGGGTGTAGCGGAGCATGGCCTAGATGCTCCCCACCCGGCCCCTTCCCTCCCGGTCAGGGAGAGAAGGGCAAGCTCGGTGATGTGCTGGCAAGATCAATCCTTCGAGACAAAGCGCGAAGGATGCACATCCATGACATTATCCACGAAGCCGTGGATCTTGGGCGAAACGAGATTGTGGTTTGCGTAATAGAGCAGCGGCAGAAGCGGCAGGTCCTTGATCAGGATGGCCTCGGCCTTGGAAAGCTCATCCATGCGCTTGGCGGGATCAGCCTCCACGGCGGCCTGGTCGAGCAGCGCGTCATAATCCTTGTTGGAATATTCGCCATAGTTGTTGCCATCGCCGGTGTGGCCGAGGTTGAGGAAGGTGACGGGGTCCTTGAAGTCGGCGATCCAGCCGGCGCGGGCCACGTCGAAATCACCCTTCTGCTCAAGATAGCTGTAATGGGTCTTGCCATCGGCGGTGACGAAGCTGACGTCAAAACCAAATGGCTTCAGCATTTCCTGGAAAGCCACGGCGGTGTTCTTGTGGTTTTCAGAGGTGTTGTAGCGCAGCTCCAGCTTCATGGGATGCGAGGGGGAAATGCCCAGCTTTTCGAAAACCTTCTTGGCGGCGTCCTCGCGGTCGAGCTGGCCCATCTTGGCATAATCCATCATCGCGGCGGAGTAGCCCTTGATGCCGGGCGGCACGAGGGAATAGCCAGGCAGCATGGAATTCTTCCAGACCTTGTCGGCCAGCTGGTCACGGTCAATCACCATCGAGATGGCGTTGCGCAGGTCAGGATTGTTCCAGGGCGCCTTCTGCGATTTGAAGATATAGTAGTATGTGCCCAGTTCGGGGCCCATGTGGAGCTGGTCGCCCATCTCCTTCTTCATTTCGGCCAGCTGCTCGCCGGGGAAATCGTTCATCGAATCCACTTCGCCAGCCTTGTAGCGTTTGACACCGGCGGCGCGGTCTTCCGTTGGGATATAGGTCACGCCATCCAGCTTCACATTGGCGGCGTCAAAGAACTTGGGGTTCTTGACCAGCTTGATGTGATCGCCCGGCACGTTCTCCGCCAGGGTGAAGGCGCCGTTGGATACGAGATTGCCGGCCTTCACATAATCATCGCCAAACTTGGTGACGTTGGCCTCGCTCACCGGATACATCGCATGGTGGGTGAGCATTTCGAGGAAATAGGGCGTTGGCCCCTTCAGCGTCACTTCCAGCGTGGTGTCATCAATGGCCTTCACGCCCAATTCATCCGGCTTCTTCTTGCCGCCGTTGATGTCTTCGGCGTTGAGCACGGGGAAGGCCATGGAGGCATATTCAGAGCCGGTCTTGGGATCGAGCAGGCGCTTCCAGGAGAACACCACGTCGCTGGCCTTCACGGGCGTGCCATCCGACCAGACATCATCCTTGCGCAGCTTGAAAGTGTAGACCTTGCCATCGGCGGAAACTGTCCAGCTCTCGGCGGCGCCGGGAATGAGATTGCCATTGGCGTCATCAGTCACCAGGCCGGTAAAGAGATCGAGCAGAATGTTGTGCTCTTCAACTGTCGAGGTCTTGTGCGGGTCGAGCGATTGAACGTCGCTGTTGGCGCCGCGGTTCCAGGTTCCCGCCGCCTGCGCAGCGCCGGCAAAGAGCGCCAGGGCCGCGACACAGATGACAAGCCGGTTTTGAAATTTGTGCATGTTTCCCTCCCAGTTTGACAGGTTGATCCTGTTCAGGGCTCCGAGCCTATATCAATAAAATGGCGGGCGCCAGATCATGCGGTGGTGCGGGAGGGGCCGGGCCTCACTGCGGCTTGTAGCCGTGCCTTGCGAAGAATCGGTCCAGCTCTCGCGGCTGCGGCCGGGCACCCGCGAAGATTTCGACATAGTGGGGAATGCGCATCATGCGCAGGGCAAGGTCTTCGCGCGTCTGCATGGAGATGTAGCCAATCTGCACCAGATAGAGGCTGCGGGCGCGGACATCGGCGGAAAGATCATCCATTCCGAAGCGGAGGAACGTGTCCTTCAGGGCTGCAAGCCTGATCTGGTCGGCATCCTGCACCTCGGCGAGAATCGGCGGTGAGCGCAGCGCCCAGCTGCGCACCGCAAACTCGAACCTGGAGTCAAACAGGCCTTCATCCAGCCAGAGATCAAAGATATTGAGCATGGCCTCTGCCAGGGTTTCGGCATAGGCACCTGCCTGGCGGGCAAGATTGCCGGTGTTCTTCTCGCGCCAGCGGGTGATGAGCGCATCGAGGAGCTGCTGGTGATCCTTGAAGAACCAATAGAAGGAGGTGCGCGACAGGTTGAGGCGTTCGGCCAGGGGCAGGATTTTGACGGCATCAACGCCCTGCTCCAGCAGCAAATCATGGGCCGCATTGAGCCACAGATCGGCCGAGCCGCGCCAGCCTGTTTCAGGTTTCATCCGCGCCATGGGCCTTGCTTATCAGGTGGTGAGGGGCGGCCGCAAGTAAAATGTACAGTTATGTACTTGACAGGTTCATCAATGAACATTTTAATGCCGGCCGTATTTGAGCGGAGTGTGCAGATGTCCAACGACCCCCTTCTCCAACCCTTCAAGCTGAAGCACCTCACGCTGAAAAACCGGTTGATGATCACCTCGCATGAGCCCGCCTATCCCGAGGACGGCATGCCCAAGGGGCGTTACCGCGCCTATCATGTGGAGCGCGCCAAGGCAGGCCTTGCTCTGACCATGACGGCAGGCTCGGCCGCCGTGGCGCTGGACAGCCCGCCCGTGTTCAACAACATTCTCGCCTACAAGGATGAGGTGGTGAAATGGATGAAGGAGATGACCGACGCCTGCCACGAACATGGCGCGGCGGTGATGATTCAGCTTACTCATCTGGGCCGCCGCACCCGCTGGGACAAGGCTGACTGGCTTCCCGCAGTGGCCCCGACCCATGAGCGCGAACCGTCTCACAAGGCGGTGCCCAAGCTGATTGAGGAATGGGACATTGAGCGCATCATCACAGACTTTGCTGATGCAGCCGAGCGCATGAAGGCCGGCGGCGTGGATGGCGTTGAGTTTGAGGCCTATGGACACCTCATTTCGCAGTTCTGGTCACCCATGAGCAACACGCTCACCAACGCCTATGGCGGCAGCCTTGAGAACCGCATGCGTTTCACCATGGACATGCTGGCCGCCGTGCGCAAGCGCGTGGGGCCGGATTTCATTCTCGGCGTGCGCTATGCGGGCGATGAAGTCTCGGTGGATGGCTATGACAAGGCCGAAGGCATCGCCATTTCGCAGATGCTTAAGAATTCGGGCCTGATTGACTTCCTCAACGTCACCAAGGGCCACATTGAGACCGATGCCGGGCTCACCGACAACATCCCCATCATGGGCATGGCCTCGGCGCCGCATCTTGATCTTGCGGGCGAAGTGCGCGCCGCCACGCGGTTTCCGGTGTTTCATGCCACGCGCATCCAGGACGTGGCCACGGCGCGCTATGCCATCTCCTCCGGCAAGGTGGACATGATCGGCATGACGCGCGCCCACATGGCGGACCCGCACATCATGCGCAAGATCGTGGAAAAGCGCGAGCAGGACATCCGCCCCTGCACCGGCGCCAACTATTGCCTGGACCGCATCTATCAAGGCGGAATGGCGCTGTGCATCCACAACCCCTCCACCGGCCGTGAAGAGACCATGCCGCATGACATCGCCAAAGCGGAAAGGAAGCGCAAGATTGTGATCGTTGGCGCTGGCCCTGCAGGCCTTGAGGCGGCGCGCGTGGCGGGCGAGCGCGGCCATGATGTGACCGTGATTGAGGCCGCGGCGAAAGCTGGCGGGCAGTTGCTGCTGACAGCACAGAATCCGCGGCGGCGCGAGATGATGTCGATTGCCGAATGGCGGCTGGCGCAATGCGAGGCCTTGGGCGTCACATTCAAATATGACACCTGGGCGGAGGCGGAGACGGTGACGGCGCTGAACCCCGATGTGGTGATCATCGCCACGGGCGGGCTTCCCCATGCTGACGGCCTGCGTGGCGGCGAAGACCTCACCGTCACCTCCTGGGATATCATCAGCGGCGATGCCAAGCCGGGCAGCAATGTGCTCATTTATGATGACGCCGGCGACCATGCCGCACTGCAGGCCGCCGAAGTGGCCGCCAAGGCGGGCAGCAAGGTTGAAATCATGACGCGGGACCGCATGTTCTCACCCGAAGTGATGGCCATGAATCTGGTGCCCTATATGCGCGAGCTGCAGAAGCGCGACGTGACTTTCACCGTCACCTACATGCTGGAAAAGGTGCGGCGCGGCGGCAATGAGCTGGTGGCCACCATTGTGAGCGACTATGGCGGCATCAACAAAGAAAAGACCTATGACCAGATCGTCATCAATTACGGCACGAAGCCGAATGCCGATCTCTATTTCGCGCTGAAGCCGCTCTCCTCGAACCTGGGCGAGGTGGACTACAAGGATTTCATCTTCAGCAAGCCGCAATCACGCGTGAAGAACGCCGAAGGCAAGTTCCAGCTGTTCCGAATCGGCGATGCCGTGGCGGCGCGCAACACCCATGCCGCGATCTATGACGCGCTGCGGCTGGTGCGCAACCTCTGAGCCTAGAGCGCCATGGCCAGCTTGCGGCCCTCATAGATGGCCATGACGGCGGTGCGCGCCGCCACCGCATCGCCAATCATCGGGGCGGCAAGATCATCGCCGAGTTCGCGGTTCGAGACATTGGTGGCGGCCACCACCAGCGTGTCGGCGGCAACGCGTTCCGGCTTGCCGCCTGATACCCGCAAGGTGGCGCCATCGCCATGCCATTCGAGCACGGCAGCCTCGGTGATGAGGCGGGCACCCAGTTCACGCAATCTGGCGCGCAACTGGATATCGGCGCTGGTGCGGGCCATTTCCACCATCACGGCCGGGGCCGGCGTCACCAGTGTCACCTCATGGCCAGCCTCGGCAAGGGCCAGGGCTGTGCCCGCGCCTTTCCAGTTGGCGGTTTCATCGAGCAGCAACACACGCTTGCCCGGCCTGGCGATGCGGGCCATCACATCTTCGGCGGTGGCCACATTGCCGCGCCCAAGGCCCGGCAACTCATCGAACTCCGGCAAGGCGCGCTGGAAGGCCTTGCCATCCGGCGCTGAGCCGGTGGCCACGATGATGTGATCTGCACTCATGGCCTTGGCCTCCTCCGCATCCAGCGGGGTGTTGAGCAACACTTTCACCTGCAGGCGGGCAAGCTGGCGCTCGAACCAATCCAGATAATCAAGGATCTGGCCACGGCGCGGGGTGAGGCCCGCAAGGCGGAACTGGCCGCCCAGCCTGTCTGATGCTTCAGCCAAGGTCACCTTGTGGCCGCGCTCGGCCGCCACGCGCGCTGCCTCAAGCCCAGCCACGCCGCCGCCCACCACCAAGACCGATTTCGGCTTGGCGGCGGGCGTGAAGCGATCCCCGCCCCATTCGAACTCACGGCCGACGCTGGGGTTGATCAGGCAGGAAATCCAATAGTCGCGGTAACGCCGGCCCCAGCACATCTGGTTGCAGGAGAGGCAGGGCCGCACATCCTCGGCGCGGCCTTCGCGCGCCTTGTTGGCAAGATGCGGATCGGCGATCTGCCCACGCACGATGGACACCATGTCGGCCTGGCCCGAGGCCACCACATAATTGGCATTCTCCGGCGTTCGCACATGGCTTTCGGATTGCACCCTGGCGTGCTTCACCACCTGCTTCAGCGCTTCGGCATAGGGCGCGCCATACTTGTCGGGGAAGAACACATGCGGGATGATTCCAGTGAAGCTGAAATAGCTGCCGGTGCCGCAGGTGACGTAGTCCATCAGCTGGCGCTCATCATGCCAGGCGATCACCTCCTGCATCTGTTCCATGCTGTGGGAGACCTTGTTGGTCTCATCCATGCTGATTGCCAGGCCGATGATGAAATCATCCCCCGCCATCTTGCGGATGCGCTCCATGATGGTGCGGGAAAAGCGCATGCGGTTTTCGAGGCTGCCGCCCCATTTGTCATTGCGGCGGTTGTTGAAGGGCAGCCAGAACTGGTCAATTACCGCGTTGTAGGCCGCGAAGAGTGCGATGCCATCAAAGCCCGCCTGCTTGGCGCGGCGTGCCGCCTGGACAAAGCTTTCGATCACTTCCTCAATTTCACTCTCCGTCATGGCGTGGCTGCCATCGGAGTCATGGAAGGAGGGCAGGCCGGAGGGTGACCAGCTGGGCTCAAAGCTGTTGTCGAAATCGCCATGCTGGCCCACATGATAGAGCTGGTGGCAGATCACCGCGCCATGGCCGTGAACGACATCCGTCACCTTGCGGAAATGCGGGATGATTTCATCGGATGAATGCAGGAAGTTGCCGCGGGTGAGAACGCCCGTGCGATGCACCGGAACAGGCTCCACCACGATCATGCCGGCACCGCCGCGGGCGCGCTCTTCATAATAACCGCGGTGGCGTTCTCCCGGCAGGCCGCCTTCGGCCATGTTGGCGGTGTGGGAGCCGAAGACGATGCGGTTGCGCAAGGTCTTGTGGCGCAGTTGCAGGGGCTGGAACAGGGCGGGGAATGGCTGGGTCATGGTTTC
>JAGWTZ010000064.1 GCA_028868695.1 Alphaproteobacteria bacterium
CTCAAGGAAAGCGGCCATATCGTTGACTTGGCGGGCGACGGCGAACAGGGCTTCGCGCTTGCCGCCGAGGGCGGCTATGACGTTCTGATCGTGGACCGGATGCTGCCCAAGATGGATGGGCTAGCGGTGATCAAGAGCCTGCGCGATTCCGACAACAAGGTGCCGATCCTGGTGCTCTCAGCCCTTTCGGACGTGGATGAGCGCGTGAAGGGCCTGCGCGCGGGCGGCGATGACTATCTCGCCAAGCCTTATGCCTTCGCCGAGCTGCTGGCCCGTGTCGAGGGCCTGGGCGCACGCAAGCTGCTCGACCCCAAGGACGCCAAGCTGCGCGCCATGGACCTGGAGATGGACTTGCTCTCGCGCACTGTCACCCGGGGCGGCAAGCCCATCGTGCTGCAGCCGCGCGAATTCAAGCTGCTGGAATACCTCGTGCGTAACGCGGGCCACATTGTGACGCGCACCATGCTTCTTGAAAATGTCTGGGACTATCACTTTGACCCCCAGACCAACGTGATTGACGTGCATGTTTCGCGCCTGCGCGGCAAGCTCGACAAGGGCTTTGCCCAGCCGCTGCTGCAAACCGTGCGCGGCGCCGGCTACATGATCCGTGCCCATTAACGCCAAACCGTTCCGCACATCCACCTTCCGCCTTGCGGCGCTCTATCTGCTGTTCTTCGTGGTCTCCATCCTCGCGGTGCTGGGCTATGTCTACTATTACACCGTCGGCCTGCTGGAACGGCAGAACGAGGAGACCATCCGGGCGGAAGTGACGGGCCTCGCCGACCAATACCGCGCCCAGGGCCTGCCCGGCCTCACCGACGCCATCAACCGCCGCATCGGCATCGACAGCACCATGCTCTTCATGCTGGCTGATCCCGCCGGAACCTACATCGCCGGCAACCTCCATTCCCCGCCCATCGCTGCGATGCCGGATGATGCCTGGATCAACTTTCCAATCCAGTCGGGGGATTCCAACGGCGTCGTCGGCCATGAGGTGCATGGCTACAACGTGCAGCTGCCGCAGGATTACCAGCTGCTGGTGGGCCAGGACGTGGAAGACCTGAACCAGTTCCGCAACATGGTGCGCGAGGCGCTTTATTGGGGCCTTGGCCTCTCGGTGCTCATGGGCTTTGGCGGCGGCTTCGTGATGAGCCGCAATTTCCTGCGCCGCGTGGATGAGATCACCGCCACGTCGCGCATCATCATGAATGGCAACCTCTCGGGCCGCATGCCCGTCTCAGGCTCCGGCGATGAGCTGGACCGCCTCGCCCAATCCCTCAATGACATGCTGGGCCAGATCGAAAAGCTCATGCAGGGCATGCGCGAGGTTTCCTCCAATGTGGCGCATGACTTGAAAACCCCGCTGACGCGGCTTCGCGCCCGCATCGAGGCGGCGCTGCGCCAGAACAACAAGGCCGAATATCAGGCCGCCCTTCAGCAAACCCTCGCGGACAGCGACCAGCTCCTCTCCACTTTCAATGCGCTTTTGTCGATCACCCAGCTTGAATCCGGCCACCAGCGCTCCAACCTGCAGCTGATCGACGCCAGCGAAATCCTTGAGGATGTCGCCGATCTCTATTCGCCGCTGGTGGAAGAAGGGGCGGGCACGCTGGAGCTTGATTGCGGCGCGGGCCTGCAGGTCAAGGCCAAGCGCGAGCTGCTGGCCCAGGCCACCATCAACCTGATCGACAATGCCATCAAATATGGCCACGGCGGCAATGGCGCCGGCGCCCATATCCGCGTCTCCGGCCGCCGCGAAGGCAAGGAAGTGGTGCTCACTGTGGCCGATGATGGCCCCGGCATCCCCGCCGCCGACCGCGAGCGCGTGCTGCAGCGCTTTGTGCGCCTGGATGAAAGCCGCTCAAAACCCGGCAACGGCCTTGGCCTCAGCCTTGTGTCCAGCGTCGCTAACCTGTTGGACGGAAAGATTATTCTGAAAGACAACCACCCCGGCCTGCGGGCCGAGCTGCGCCTGCCTTATGCCGGCGCGGCAAGCTGACCGGCAGGGCGGGCGACGGAATCACCCGGCAATGCCCGTCAATTGCCCAAATGGGAGCGGTTTTGGCCATTCGCGTTTCTGAGGAATTGGCAGCGCAGGATTTGCAGGGCGCGCCCGATGCGGCGCTGCTTGAGGCGGCCGCGCGCCGTGACCAGAAGGCCTTTGGCGTTCTCGTCTCGCGTTACTACAAGGACGTGTACCGGGTGGTCTGGCGGCTCAATGGCGGCCATGCCGACACGGATGACGTGACCCAGGAAACCTTCATGCGGCTGTGGGCCAACCCCGGCCAGCTGCGCGAAGCCAAGGCACTCAAAGGCTGGCTGCTGCGGGTGGCCTCCAACCTGGTGATGGATCGGTATAGGCAAAGGCCCATGGAAGAGATTGAAGCGGCCGAACATGTGACGGATGGACGGCCCGGCGCGGATGCGGAAGTGGATGCGAAATATGTGGCGCGGGTGGTTGACGGCGCGGTGGCCGCGCTGCCGGAACGGCAGAAGCTGGCGCTCACGCTTGTTCATTTCGAGCAAATGAGCAACATTGCCGCCGCGGCAGCAATGGAAGTGAGCGTGGACGCGCTGGAAAGCCTGCTGGCGCGGGCGCGCCGCGGGTTGAAGGAAAAGCTGGGCGCCGATGGGCGCCATTTGCTGGGCATGATGGAGACGGGGCAATGAGCGACAAATTCACCGGATTGACCGATCAGGAACTGGACAGGCTGCTGGCCAAAGCCAGCACGCCACAGCTTCACGCCGGTTTTGAATCCCGGATGGCGGCCCGCATTGCCCAGACTGCGGCCAACAATGTGGTGCCTTTCCCGCAACGCAAGGCGCCAGCGCCTTCCCGCGCAACCCGCCTGCCGCTGGCAGCGGCCCTTGCGGCTTCGCTGGTGCTGGGCGTGTGGTTCGGCAGCTCCGGCCAGGGCCTCACTCTTTTTGAAAGCACGGCGGAAACCGCCATGCTCACCTCCGGCAATGATTTCGCGCCCACCGGCATGGAAGAGCTGGGCAACCTTGATGCGGACACCCAGTCATGACTGAAACCACCCCCAAAGCCGCGGCCTCCCGCTGGCTTCCTGACACAGGCCGCGGCCTTTGGCGCTATGTGCTGCTGGCCTCGCTGATGCTGAACATCGCCATCATCGGCGTCGGCATCGGCCGCTCCTTCGGCCATGGCATGCAGGAAAAGCCCGGCGGCGCCAACTATGCGATGTTTGTGCCGCGCAAGTTCTTCTTCGATCTCGCCCGCGAACGCCGCAAGGAACTGGCCGAAGCCTTCCGCGCCGCGCGGCCAGACTTTGAAAAGATCCATTCCCAAACCGGCGCCCAGGCGGCGCAGATCGCCACCGCGCTGGCTGACCCGGCCTATGATCCCGCCAAGATCAACAGCCTGATCGACACCTTTACCACCGGCCAGGACAGCCTGGCCGCCAAGGGCGGCACCGTGCTCAAGGATTTCTACGCCAAGCTGACGCCGGATGAGCGTGCGCTTCTGGCCAAGGATATTGAAGACAAGCTGAAGCGCGAGAAATAACCGCGCCGGGCTTCACGCCGCGTGGGCAGCCTGAGAAGGCTCGAACGGCAGGTCCACCGTCACTGTCGTGCCGCGGCCCTCCTTGGAGGAGATCACCAGCCGCCCGCCATGCAGTTCCACCAGGGATTTGGAGATGGCCAGCCCAAGGCCAGAGCCGCTCTTGGTTTTGGTGAACTGGTTCTCCACCTGCTCGAAGGGCCGGCCCAGCTTTTCAATGTCCCGCGGCGGAATGCCGATGCCCGTGTCGGTAATCTGAACCCGCACAACCTTCTTGTCATGCGTTGCGGAAATCTTCACGCGCCCACCCTCTGGCGTGAACTTCACGGCGTTGGACATCAGGTTGATGAACACCTGCTTCAGGGCGCGCCTGTCACCCCGGAAGGAGGGCACAGGCTTCACATCCCGCTCAATGGTGATCTTGCTTTCAGCGGCACGCGTGCCCACCAGCCGCAGCGCCTCATCCACCACGCTTGAAAGCTCCACTTCCGCCACCTCAAGATCGGTGCGCCCGGCCTCGATCTTCGACATGTCGAGAATGTCGTTGATGACATCAAGCAGGAACTGCCCGCTCTTGCGGATGTCGGTGGCATATTCAGCGTATTTTGCCGATCCCAGCGCCCCGAAAAGCTCTTGGGACATCACTTCCGAGAAGCCGATGATGGCGTTGAGCGGCGTGCGCAGCTCATGGCTCATGTTGGCAAGGAACTCGGATTTGGAGCGGTTGGCCGCTTCGGCGCGGGTTTTCTCCGAGGCATATTTGTCGGCCAGTTCAGCAAGGCGCTGCGATTGCTCTTCAGCCAGCTGCCGTTCTTTCTGCAGGTCACGCACCGTGATCATCAGGTTGCGCTCGGAATCGAGCAGATGCTCTTCCTGCCGCTTCAGCGCCGTGATGTCGGTGCCCACCGAGACGAAGCCGCCATCCTTGGTGCGCCTCTCATTGATTTGCAGCCAGCGCCCATCGGAAAGCTGCACCTCCATCGAGCGCGCGCCCGAGGCGGCATTGCGTTCCCCTGCCACGAATTGCTGCACCACAGGCTCCTTGGCCGCGGCGGTCACCACCGCATAGGGCGTGCCCGGCTCGCACACCTCGGGCGGCAGCGAATGGAACTGCTGGTATTTGGAATTGCACAGCACCAGCTTGCTCTCGGTGTCCCACAGCACGAAGGCTTCGGAGATGTTTTCAACCGCGTCCTTGAGGCGAAGCTCGGCCGCGCGGTTCAGCGCGTCCAGCCGCTTCTGGCGTGAAATGTCAAACACGATGCCCACCAGATGCGGGTCATTCGAGGCGCGGCCCTTGGCCAGCGCGGCGCGCGCCCGCAGCCAGATATAGTGGCCCTTTTCGTGGCGCAGGCGGAACTCCTGGTCAAAATCCTTGCGCAGGCCCCGCAGCAACTGGTCCACCAGCATGTCGATGGGCGGGTCTTCCGGATGCAGCCGCGCCTTGAACTGGCGGAAGGTGAGATATTCCCCCTGCGGCACCATGCCCAGGATGTCATACATGGATTTGGACCAGAAGATCTTGTCGCCCAGAAGATTCCAATCCCACAGCCCGCATTCGCCACCTTCCAGCGCCTTGTCGAGGCGCCCGGTGGCGTGGTTCAGCATTTCATCGGCCTCGAAAGCCTTGCCGGCCTGCCAGTGAAACGCGCCAGCCAGCAGCATCAGCACCAGGAAAGTGACGCCAAACAGCGACGACAGCTTGGCCACGCCATTGCGCCAGATCGCCAGCACGTCATCCTTCTTTTGAAGCGCCACAAGGCTGCCCTGCAGCGCGCCCAGATCGCGTGAGGCCATGAAGGCATCTTCGCCGGTGGCCAGCGTGGTGGGCGCCATGTCATTGCCGTTGACCACCGCTTCCATCACGAAATGCGGCCCCATGATGTTGGCGATCGATTGGCCGGCCCAGGCGCTGCGCAACGGCTCGCTGGCCACAATGCGGCCCGCGCCATCGAGCAGCACGAAGAAGCGCTCATGCGCGGTGGCGTCAACCGGCACCACCTTGTCGAGAAGTTCCTGGCCCAGCGCCAGCTCCGGCCCACCCTTGGCCTTCTGTTCGAGATATTGCAGCTTGATGTTCTGCGCCGCGCGCTCGGCATGCAGCAGCGTGAGGCGGCTTTCCTCGATCAGGTTTTGCGTGCGGCTGATCCACAGCTGCGAGAGCAGGGCGGCGGCCAGCACCGCAAGGAACAGCGCGGTGAGAAAGGTGATGAGCACGCGCATGGCGCGCTCGGAAACATTCAGGCCCGCCCCGCCCAGCAGCGGCAGCCGGAAGGTGTGGTCACGAAAGAAAAGCTCTTTGATTTGGGCCTTGGCCAATTCCTGAAACCTGTTTCAATCCGCCCCGCGTTTCCATTGTGGAAGCCAAGGCGCGCCAAACGCGCAACGCAACGCATGCGCTGGTTTACCAAGGCGGAATCTGATTTGCCAAGCGGCCAGCGTGGCGCGGGCCTAGCCTTTCAATGTTCTCGATATGATCTCATAAACATCGCGCGAAAGGCCCTTGTGGCGGATAATGCGGCGCAACTCCCGCTGCACGTGGGTGCGGCGCGGCGCATCAAACATCTGCCAGGTGCGGAAGCCCGTCGCCAGCCGTGAGGCCACCTGCGGGTTGATCGCATCCAGCGCCAGGATCACGTCCGCCGCCAGCTGATAGCCGGCACCGGAAGCCACATGGAAGCCGCCGAAATTGCCGCCGATGAAATTGCGCACCAGCGCGTAAACCCGGTTTGGCGTCTTCAGGGTGAAGGCCTCATGCTGCATCAGCTTGCGCACCCGCGCGGCGGAATTCTCGCCCGGGGCCAGCGCCTGCGCCGCAAACCACTTGTCCACCAGCAGGTGATCACCGCTGTGCCGCGCATAGAACTGCGCCAGCATGGCCTCTGCGATGCCGGGCGCCAGCTTGGTGCCCAGCCGCAGCGCGCCGAATTCGGCTGTCATGTTGTCGGCCTGTGCGAAGGCCTTTTGCACCGCTGCCTCCGCCCAGCTGGCGCCGCCGGCAATCGCCAGGTTCAGCGCCGCAAAGCCCAGCGCCCGCTTGCCCACGCTGGCGGCGTCGGGCCGGTAAGGCCCCATCTGCGCCGCACCCTTGTGGGCGGCGGCCAGAATCTCCGCCATGGCCAGGCCGAGGGCGCGGCGCAAATCCTCGCGCGCCGCAAACAGCCTCTGCGCATCAATGTTCTTGCCAAGCGCCGCCATCAGCTCTTCGAAATCCGGCTGCTCCAGCATCTTCGCCTTGAAGGCATCATCAAGGGCGGCGTCTTCAAGGCATTTGCCCAAGGCGGCGGCCAGTGCTGCCGCATTCTCCTCCCACGCCTTGCCGCGCTTTCCGGCATAGGCCTGCAGGATCAGCCTGCGGCCAAGCGCCTGCGCGGCTTCCCAGCGGTTGAAGCTGTCGGCATCATGGGCAATCAGGAACAGCTGCTCGCGCACCGTCACCGCCTGCTTGATCACCACTGGGGCAGAAAAGGCCCGGTTGATGGACAGCACCGGCTTTTCCACCACACCCTCAAACACAAGACCCTGCGCCGCGCGGGTGAGCTCGATCATCGGAACTTTCAGCGCCGGCTTGCCGCGCAGCTTCAATTTCATGTCCTTGCCATCCGGCCCGATGAGCCCGAGCAGCAGCGGCATGTGCAGCGGCTTTTTCGGCGGCTGGCCCTTGAGGCGCTTGACACTTTGCTTGAGGCGCAGCGTGAAGGTTTTGCGCTTCGCATCATGCTTGGCGGCAACCGAAACGGTTGGCGTGCCCGCTTGCTCATACCAGCGGAAGAAGGCTTTCAGGTCACGCCCCGAGGCATCGGCCATGCAGGCCACGAAATCCTCCACTGTGGCCGCCTCGCCGTCATGGCGCTTGAAATAAAGCTGCATGGCGCGGGCAAAGGCCTTCTCGCCAATCAGCGTCTTCATCATGCGGCACAGTTCCGCACCCTTTTCGTAAACCGTCGCCGTGTAGAAATTGTTGATCTCGATATAGCTTGAAGGCCTGGCCGGGTGTTGCAGCGGCCCCATGTCCTCGGGAAACTGCCGCGCCCGCAAGTCCTGCACATCGTCAATGCGCTTCACCGCGCGCGAGCGCAGGTCCGAGGTGAACTCCTGGTCTCGGAACACGGTGAGCCCCTCTTTCAGGCAAAGCTGGAACCAGTCGCGGCAGGTGATGCGGTTGCCCGTCCAGTTGTGGAAATACTCATGCGCGATGATCGCTTCAACAAGTTCGAAATCGAGGTCTGTCGCCGTTTCGGGCAGGGCGAGGATGTATTTGTCATTGAAGATGTTGAGGCCCTTGTTCTCCATGGCCCCCATGTTGAAATCCGAAACCGCCACGATGTTGAACACATCAAGGTCATAGGCGCGCTTGAACACGTTCTCGTCCCAGCGCATCGAGGCCTTGAGGCTCTCCATCGCCCAGCCGCAGCGGTTCTCCTTGCCCTTTTCGACATAGATGCCCAGCTTCACCTCGCGCCCTTCCATCGTGGTGAAACGGTCATGCACGCTGCCCAGGTCTCCCGCCACCAGCGCAAAAAGATAGGAAGGCTTGGGGTGCGGGTCGTGCCATTCGGCGAAGTGCCAGCCATCGCCCAGCGCGCCGCTGGCGCCGGGGTTGCCGTTGGACAGCAGCACCGGGTGGCTTTGCTGCGCCTCGATGCGCACATGATAGCGCGCCATCACGTCCGGCCGGTCATGGAAATAGGTGATGCGGCGGAAGCCTTCGGCCTCGCATTGCGTGCAGAACACGCCGCTTGAAATGTAAAGGCCAGAAAGCGCGGTGTTGGCCGCCGGGTTGCATATGGTCTCCAACTCCAGCGTGAAGGCCCGCGTGGGAACCTTGGCGATGCGCAGTCCGGTTTTGCTGATGGCAAAATCAGCTGCTGCCAGCGCCTGGCCATCAAGCCGCAGGGCCTTGAGTTCCAGCGCCTCGCCGTCCAGCTCCAGCGCGGCCCCCCGCGCCTTCACGGCAGGGTTGGGCCTGAAGCGCAGCACGGCCTTCACCTCCGTGCGCGTCGCATGCAGCCGGAAGGTGAGATGAACCGTCTCCACAAGATAAGGTGTGGGGCGGTAGTTCTTGAGCAGAATGGCTTGGGGCGTGGGCTCGCGCATGGGGAATCTCCGGCAATCTCTTCATTATGTCATGAGGCGGCGTTTGACAGAAAGGCTTTTGCCCGCAATAGGGAAAGCCATGAGCGAAGCGCCGAATCTTTCCGCCCAATTTGTTGAAGCCATGGCCGCCGCCGCCTCGGGCGTGTCGGTGGTCACCACCGATGGCGTCCATGGCCGCTTTGGCCTCACCGTCAGCGCCGTCACCTCCGTGTCGGCAGAGCCGCCCTTGCTGCTCGCCTGCATCAACCGCAAGACGCCCATCGCCGCCGCCATCACTGCCAATGGCTGCTTCACCGCCAACCTGCTGTCTGAACATCAGGTGCCGCTGGCCAAAATTTTCGCGGGCCGCCCGGAACATGGCCCGGCCTATGATTTCACCGCCGCCGATTGGCACAAGGGCGCCACCCCCGCGCCGGTGCTCGATCACGCCGCCGCCACCTTCGAATGCAAGCTCGATTCCTGGCATGATGGCGGCACCCACCGCATCTTCATTGGTGAAGTTCTGGCGGCCTCCATCTCCGGCCTCGCCACGCTGGCCTATCATCACCGCCGCTTTGGCCGCTTCCAGGCCTTTTGAGCGGCCCTGTTTTGGCATAGCATCGCCTGATGCTCCGCTTCTGCGCCAATCTCGGCTGGCTTTTCACTGAACATGCCTTTTGGGCGCGTTTCGCCGCTGCCGCCCAGGCCGGCTTCAAAGGCGTGGAATTTTCCCAGCCCTATGAACACCCGGCCGGTCGCCTTGCCGAGGCCTTGCAGTCCAATGGCCTTGAGATGGTGCTGTTCAATCTCCCGGCGGGGGATTGGGCGGCGGGGGAGCGCGGCATCGCCTGCCACCCAGGCCGCGTGGACGAATTCCGCGAGGGCGTGGCCCGCGCCGTGCAATATGCCAAGGCGCTGAACTGCCGCCGCATCAACTGCCTTGCCGGCATTGCGCCCGCAGATGTGCCGCAAACCCGGCTTTGGGAGACGCTTGCCGCAAACCTGCATTTTGCGGCTGAAGCACTGGCCCGCGAAAACATTGAACTGATGGTGGAGCCCATCAACCGCAACGAAATGCCGGGCTTCTTCCTCAACACATCGGCGCAGGGCCTTCAGGCCATCGCCGCCGCGGGCCACCCCAACATCAAGCTGCAATATGACATCTACCACATGCAGCGCGCCGAGGGTGAATTGGCCGCCACCATCGCAAGGCTTCTGCCAGTGATCGGCCACATGCAACTTGCCGACAACCCCGGCCGCCATGAGCCCGGCACTGGCGAAATCAATTTCCCGTTCCTGCTCAGGCACATTGAGGCGCTGGGTTATGATGGCTGGATGGGCTGTGAATATGCGCCGTTGAATGGCACCGCTGCGGGCTTGGGCTGGATGCGCTAAGGCGTTTGCGCCTTGGCCACATCTGCAGCCTTGCCCCCGGTGAGCCGCACAAGATCACCCCAGGTGAGTTCAAACACCGCATTGCCAGCGCCACCCGCCGCCCAGATGGTTTTGAACTGCTGCAAATCCTGATCGAGCAGAACCACGGGCTCTGCCGCGTGACCCACTGGCGCCACACCGCCAATCTCAAAGCCTGTGGTGGCCTTCACATAAGCCGCATCGGCGGATTTCACCTTTTCGCCCAATGCCGCTGAAACCTTCTTCTCGTCCACCCGGTTGCTGCCCGAGGCGACAACCAGAACCGGCCTCGCCCCTGCCACCGTCTTGAACACGATGGATTTGGCAATCTGCGCCACGCTGCAGCCAATCGCTGCCGCCGCTTCAGCCGAAGTCTTGGTGCTGGCGTCAAACTCCACAACCGTGAAGCCATCGCCCAGCACGTTTTGCACATGCCGGGCGCCGGGGTGTGTTGCAGGTTTCATGCGCTAGCTGCGCATCCGCTCGCCCTTGGGGTCGAACAACGGCTCGTGGTTGATGCGCGCCTTGCGCATCTCGCCGATGATTTCGATTTCGAACTCATCATCGCCCACCAGTTCCTTGGGGATGTAGCCCTGCGCCAGGGATTTATCGACATAATGCGCATAGCCGCCTGATGTCACCCAGCCCACAACCTTGCCCTTGTGGAAGATGGGTTCATCGCCCAGCACATCGCAATCGCCCGCATCCACGATGAAGGACACACGCCGCAGCTTGCCGCCGGATTTCTTGTCTTCCAGCGCCGCCTTGAGGCCGATGAAGTCATTCTTGGTGAGGTCGATGAACCGCTCAAGGCCAACTTCGGCCGAATTGTAGATCGGCCGCAACTCGCGGAACCAGGTCGGGAAGTTCTTCTCGAGGCGCATCGCCAGCAGCGCGCGCATGCCGAAGTTGACAATCCCATGCGGCTTGCCCGCTTTCATGATCGCATCATAAAGCCGGCGCTGATATTCCGGCTTCACCCAGATTTCATAGCCGAGATCGCCCGTGTAGGTCACGCGGTTGATCAGCGCGGGAACATTGGCAATATCCATGGCGCGGTGGTCCATGAACTTGAAGGCGGCGTTGGACACATCCTCATCCGTCAAGGCCTGCAGCACGGCGCGCGATTTTGGCCCGGCGATGGAAAGCCCCACCAGTTCCATGTCGAAACGGTGGATGAACACATTGCCTTCGCTGGGCAGCGGCGGGTGCTGCTCAAACCAGCGCAGGTGATATTTCTGCGCCTGGCTGGAGCCCCACATGTAGAACAGCTCGTCCTTCGCCTTGGCGATGGTGAAATCGCCAATCAGCTTGCCGGCATCATTTAGCATCGGCGTCAGAATGATGCGGCCCGTCTTGGGCATCTTGTTGGTCATCATCCGCGAGAGATAGGCCTCAGCGCCGGCGCCGACGATGGCATATTTCGCGAAGTTGGCAATTTCTGTCACACCCACGCCATTTCGCGTGCCCAGCACTTCCGCCTTCACATGCGGGAAATCGTTGGAGCGGTGGAAGGAAACGATGTCCTTGGGCTCTGTGCCCTTGGGCGCAAACCACAAGGGCACTTCAAGGCCCCAAGAGTCGCCCATCACCGCGCCCTGCGCCAGCATCACGTCATAAAGCGCGGTGGTCTGGTGCGGGCGCGCGGCGGGAAGTTCTTCATTGGGGAAGCGGATGGAGAAGCGCCGCGAATAATTCTCGCGCACTTTCTCGTTGGTGTAGCTGCGCGTGGCCCATTCACCAAAGCGCGCCACATCCATGGCCCACACGTCAAAGCCCGGATCGTTGTTCACCATCCATTGCGAAAGCGCCAGGCCCACGCCGCCGCCCTGGCTGAAGCCTGCCATCACGCCGCAGGCGCACCAGAAGTTTTTCACCCCTTGCACGGGGCCGACAAGCGGGTTGCCATCGGGCGTGAACGTGAAGGGCCCGTTGATCACCCGCTTGATGCCAGCGCGGCCCATGGCGGGGAAGTGCTTGTAGCCAAGCTCAAGGTTGTGTGCGATGCGGTCAAGGTCCGGCTGCAGGAGTTCGCGGCCGAATTCCCACGGCGTCTGCCGCGGCTGCCACGGCACGCAAGCCTGCTCATAGGTGCCCAGCACGAGGCCCGAACGTTCCTGCCGCATGTAGATTTCGGATTTGAAGTCGATGATGTGCGGCAGTTCCTTGCCGTGCTCCTTGTTATAGGCCACCACTTCGGGAATCTCGTCGGTCACGAGATACATGTGCTCCATGGCGAGAACCGGCAGTTCGATGCCCACCATGCGGCCCACCTCACGCGCCCAGAGGCCGCCGCAATTCACCACATGCTCGGCATGGATGTTGCCCTTGTCGGTGATCACATCCCAGGAGCCATCCTTGCGGTGCTTCAGTTCAGTGACGCGCGTGCCTTGGTAGATTTCAGCGCCGGCAATGCGGGCAGACTTGGCATAGGCATGGGTAGTGCCTTCGGGGTCCAGGTTGCCGTCGGCGGCGTCCAGCATCGCGCCCACGAAATATTGCTCTTCCAGAAGCGGGTTCAGCTTCTTGGCTTCCGCCATGGTCAGCATTTCGGTTTCAAGGCCAAGATAGCGCGCGCGGGCATGGGCCATCTTCAGCCATTCCATGCGGGCGGGCGTGTCGGCAAGGATCAAGCCGCCGGAGCGGTGCAGCCCGCAGGCCTGGCCGGAGATCTTCTCAAGCTCGTCATAAAGCCCGATGGTGTAGCCCTGCAGCTTGGCCACATTGGGGTCGCCGTTCAGCGTGTGAAAGCCGCCAGCCGCATGCCAGGTGGAGCCGGAGGTGAGAATATCTCGCTCAACCAGAACCACGTCTTTCCAGCCAGCCTTGGTCAGATGGTAGAGCACCGAGCACCCCACCACACCGCCACCAATCACCACAACACGCGCAGAAGTCTTCATTTTCAGTCCCTTGTTTGGGCGGGACACTAAAGACAAAGACGCGGGGCCGCAATCACGGGCGCGGTTGAAATTGATTCAACACCGGCCGCCTGCCCGGAAGGGCCGGTGTTGTCAGGCAGGCGCGGCCTTAGCCGTTGTCGCCGCCGGATTCATGGTCCTGGCCCTCGTTTTCCGAAGCGCCATCTTCATCGTCATCAACCGCCACGCCCTTGATCTTGAAATGCAGCTTGGCCGCCGCCTGCGCGTCGGGCAGAAGGGTAGGGTCAATCACTGCATTGGGGTCCGCCGCCTGATCAGCCGCCACCACGGGGGCGTTCGGGGCCGTGCTGGTCTGCGCCATGGCGCCGCCCGCAAAGGCCAGCAAGGCGCCAGTGGCGAGAAGCGGAAGCAGAAGTTTTTTCATGTGTATCTCCTGGGATGTGCCGTCCACGCCGGGGAGGAAAGGCTTCAAACTGAGCGGAAAGGAGTCAGCCGGATTACCAAATGTTAATACATGGCCTCCGTGTCCATACAAATTTGCAAACTGACCCGCCCGGAGCTGCCGAATTCGCACATGCTTAACCAAGCAAAAGCAATTTGGGCGGGTGTTCCCACCAAATATTAACCCGCCCGGCGCTAATCCGGGGGCCTTGTGAATTCGCGTAGAGTGCCCCGTTCATGACCACCCCTCGCAGACGAGCGACAGACCAGCCAGCGCCGCTGCTTTCCGTGGTTGTGCCCATGTTCAACGAGGAAGAGGGCACCAGCCTGTTCTTCGATCGCATCACGCCCATTCTTGAATCCGTCACCGCCGATTTTGAAATTGTCTGCGTCGATGATGGCTCGTCAGACCGCACGCTCCTCAGCCTCGCCCAGCACCGCGCCCGCGATGCCCGCATCAAGGTGCTCAGCCTGTCGCGCAATTTCGGCAAGGACACCGCGCTTTCAGCCGGCCTCGACTATTGCCGCGGCCAGGCCGTCATCCCCATCGATGCCGATCTGCAGGATCCGCCCGAACTCATCCCGCAAATGGTGGCCAAATGGCGCGAAGGCTTTGAGGTGGTCTATGCCCGCCGCGCCGCGCGCGACACTGATGACGTGCAAAAGCGCGTCACCGCCGGGCTGTTCTACCGCATCCACAACTACATCGCCGATGTGCGCATCCCCGACAATGTCGGTGATTTCCGCCTGATGGACCGCCGCGTCGTCGAGGCGTTGAAGCACCTGCCGGAAAAGACCCGCTTCATGAAGGGCCTTTTCGCCTGGGTGGGCTTCCGCCAGACGGGCATCGATTACCGCCGCGAGGCACGCGCCGCCGGAACCACCAAGTGGCGCTATTGGAAGCTGTGGAACTTCGCCATTGATGGCATCACCGGCTCTTCCACCGTGCCCTTGCGCATCTGGACCTATTTTGGCGTGCTGCTCGGCCTCTTTGCGCTGGGCTATGCCAGCTGGCTGGTGGTTTACACCATGCTCTATGGCAACCCGGTGCCGGGCTATGCCAGCTTGATGGTGGGCATGCTCACCATGGGCTCAATCAACATCGTGGCCACAGGCATTCTTGGGGAATATGTCGGCCGCATCTACAACGAAGTGAGAAACCGCCCGCTTTATCTGGTGCGCGAAACAATGGGGCTTGAGGCTTCGGCCACAAGGATGGAAGAAAAATCATGGAACGCAGCGTCTATCAACGGCTCGATCAACTCGAAGGCAATCACTGGTGGTTCTGCGCGCGCCGCAAGATCATCAGCGCGCTGATCGGCCGCTTCGCGCCAAAAAAGGCCAATCTGCGCGTGCTGGAAGCTGGTTGCGGCACTGGCGGCAACCTCGCCATGCTGTCGCGCTTCGGCAAGATCGACGCCTTTGAACTTGATGACGAGGCCCGCGCCATCGCCAAGACCAAGATGCCCATTGACGTGAAGCCCGGCATGCTGCCCGATGGCATTCCCTTCAAGCCGGGCAGCTTTGATGTGGTCACCGCCTTCGATGTCATCGAGCATGTGGAGCAGGATGTGGCCAGCCTCGGCAGGCTGGGCGAGCAATTGGCCCCGGATGGCCGCCTGTTCATGACTGTGCCTGCGCTGCCCTGGCTGTGGAGCAAGCATGATGAAACCCATCACCATTTCCGCCGCTACACCAAGGCCTCGCTGGATGAAACCTTGCGCAAGGCGGGCCTGGAGCCGGTGCGCGTGTCCTATTTCAACACCCTGCTGTTCCCGCTGATCGCCGGCCTGCGCCTCATGCGCAAGAAGCTTGGCATCACTGAAGTGGCCGATGACGCCATGCCCGGCAGGTTCACCAATGCCGTGCTCAAGGCCGTATTCGGCGCTGAAAGCAATGTGGTGGGCCTTGTGCCGCTGCCCATTGGCGTGTCGCTCATGGCCGTGGCCAAGCGGGCAAAATGAAAGCCTTGATCAAGCAGCTGGCGAAATTCGCCTCGGTCGGCGCCATTGCCACGGGCCTGCATGTGCTTGTGGCGCTGGCGCTGCATCACGGCCTTGGCCTGGCACCCCTGCGCGCCAATCTCGGCGCCTTCTGCATGGCAACGCTGTGGTCTTATTTCGGCAACTGGGCCTGGACCTTCGGGGCCCAGGCCAAGGTCAAAAGCTCCGCGCCCAAATTCATCGCCATGTCACTGGCTGGCTTTGGCCTGAACCAGTCGATCGTCTATTGGGTGACGGTGGTGGAGAAGCTGCCTTTCGCCGTGGCTCTTGTTCCGGTGGTGATGATTGTGCCGGCCTTCACCTTCTGGGTCAGCCGCACGCATATTTTCACTGCCGCAAAAACAGCCTGAGCGGAAGCCCGCGCCATGACCGCGCCTGAAGGCACCAGCCCCGCCCGCATGACAGGGCTGGCCATCGCGGGCATTCTGCTGCTCTTCGCGGCCCAGCTTGCGCTGCGCTTTTCCTCCAGCCTGATCCATGACTCGGCTTGGTATCTCTATGTCGCCCAGGGCCTGCTGCAGGGCAAGAAACTCTATGTTGATTTCGTCGAGGTGAACCCGCCGCTCGGCATGTGGCTGGCGCTGCCCGCCGCCTGGGCCGGGCAGGTGACGGGTGCTTCCGCCGTAGGCTGGTTCTATGCCCTGCTGTTTGCCGCCACCGCCGCCGTGCTCGGCCTCAGTTGGCGCTATCTGGAACAGGGCGAACACCAGCCCCTGTTGCTGGTGGCCATCGCCGCTGTGCTGCTCTTTGCACCGGGCGACAATTTCGGCCAGCGTGAGCATTTCATGCTGCTGATGGTTTTGCCCTGGGTGCTGCTGCGGTTGCAGGCGCGCCCAATCGCCCGGTGGTGGGAAAGGGCGCTGGTGGGCGCCGTGGCAGCACTTGGCATCGCCCTGAAGCCGCATGCTGTTTTTGTGCCCCTCTTCGTTGAGGCTGTGCTGCTGTGGCAGCGCCGCAATTGGCGCCGCCTGTTTGATGTTGAAAACCTCGCTGCCCTTGCTGCCGTCGTGGTCTATGCCGCAGTGATCGCCCTCAGCGCGTCCGTGTTCTTCTCGGAGATCATCGCCCTCGGCCGCGCCGCCTATCTGCCCTATTACGGCTTTCCCGAATCCCTCGTGCTGCTGGACGCGAAATGGGCAGTGATCTTCATGGCCCTCGCCCTGTTCGGCATCCGCAACAAGGCCGTGCAGGTGCTATGGGCGGCGGCGGCGGGCTTCCTTGTTGCCTATGCCCTGCAGAACAAGGGCTTCACCTATCACATCCTGCCCGCCACCAGTTTTGC
>JAGWTZ010000014.1 GCA_028868695.1 Alphaproteobacteria bacterium
AGGCCTTCCTCGAAGCCGCCACCAAGGACAAGGCCGCCTTCGACAAGCTTTCCGACGGCAAGAACAAGCCCTGGGCCGAAGCTTCCAACAAGGACTATGACAAGACCGTCGAACTGATCAAGTTCGTGGACAATCTCAAGAAGAAGACCGGCTGATCCAGCCAACAATCCGGGCGCGGGGCTGGTTCCCGCGCCCGGCGCATCTCTTGAACGGGCCCTTGCCTTGACCCTCAGCACCACCACCCAGTTGCCGGACGCACAGGTGCAGCCACTGCTGCGCGCCTATGACCAGGCGCGTGCCGCAAGCCGTCTGACAAGCCTGCTATGGGCGGCTGCCCTGATCGTGGTGGTGGGCCTTGCAAGCTGGATTGCCGAAATCCACCCTTTGACCTTTTTCGAAAAGATCGGCGGCTTCACCAGCTATTTCGAGCGCCTCACCCATCTTGACGATGGCGCCTATGTGTGGACCAACCCGGCCGAGTGGTTCTGGGGCCTCAAGAAATGGCTGCGCCTGCTGGGCGAAACCATCCTCATCGCCTATTCCGGAACCTTCATCGGCGCGGTTTTGGCGGTCGTGTTCAGCTTCATGTCGGCCGCCAATCTCAATGGCTCTCCGCTGCTGCGCGGCATGGTGAAGCGCGGCCTCGAATTCTGCCGCACGGTGCCTGATCTGGTCTTTGCCCTCATCTTTGTGGTGGCCTTTGGCGTGGGCGCGCTGCCCGGCATCATCGCCATCGTCATCCACACCATCGGCGCGCTGGGCAAGCTGTTTGGCGAGTTGGTGGAGAATATCGATTCAGGCCCGCTGGAAGGCCTCACTGCTTCCGGCGCCGGAAAGATTGCGCTGGCGCGTTTTGGCGTGCTGCCGCAGGTGGCGCCGGGCTTCCTCAGCTATGCCCTGCTGCGCTTTGAAATCAATGTGCGCGGCGCCACGGTGATGGGCTTTGTCGGCGCTGGCGGCATTGGCGATGAACTGATGATCACCATCCGCCAGTTCCATTATTCCGACATCAGCGCCATCCTCTGCATCATCATCGCCACTGTGTTCCTGATCGACATGCTCACCACACGGCTGCGCCGGTATCTGCTGACGGGAGGCATGTTCTGATTCAGGCCGCGCCAGAAATCGATCTTGCGGGCCTTGCCGCGCGCCACCCCGCCGTCATGAAACCTGGTCTTGCCGGGCGCTTTGCGGGCCTTCTCATGGTCATGGCTCTGGTGGCCCCGCTTTTCCTGGCATGGCATCTTTTCGGAGTCAGCCTGGCTCAGCTTGGCAACGGCTTTTGGAAGCTGGGGCAGTTCGCGGTGTTGATGTTTCCGCCAACGCCCGGCCGCTTCTTCTGGCTCTTCCTGCAGGCGCTGGGTGAAACCCTCGCCATCGCCCTGCTGGGCACGCTGGGCGCTGCAGTGGTGGCCCTGCCGTTCAGCCTCCTTGCGGCCCATAACATCACGCCCTTCGCGCCCCTGCGCTTTCTCGTGAAGCGCTCCTTCGACATCATTCGCAGCATCGACACGCTGATCTGGGCGCTGATCTGGATTGGTGTCGTGGGCCTTGGCCCCTTTGCAGGTGTGCTCGCCATCCTCACCAGCGATATTGGCGCGCTGGGCAAGCTGTTCACCGAAACCTTTGAAGAAGCCGACCAGAAGCCGGTGGAAGGCATCCGTTCTTCCGGCGGCAACCGCACGGCGGAATTCGTCTTTGCCATCTGGCCGCAGGTCTCGCCGGTGATCCTCGGCCAGATTCTCTACTTTTTTGAATCAAACACCCGCTCGGCCACCATCATCGGCGTGGTGGGCGCCGGCGGCATTGGCCTGCACCTCTATGAGGAAATCCGCACCCTGGAATGGCAGATGGTGGCCTTCATCGTGCTGATGATCCTGGTGACGGTGGCGGTGATTGATTTCATCTCGGTGCGCATCTGCCGCCAATTCACCGGCTACTTGAAGGCGGCAAGCTGATCTTCTGCGCCAGCCGTTCGATGGCGCGGATGAAGGCCTGTCCGGCTTGTTGAAGTGTTTCATCATTGACGATGGTGAGCAGGTTCAAACCGGGTGGGTATGGCGCAGGTTTGCGCGCCAGGCGCTGGGAAATGTTGCCATCGGCGCCGCGCCCCCGCGCCGCAAGCCGGGCCATGAGAATTTCGGGTGGCGCCGTCACCTCGATCACGGCGAGGCGCGGAAACGCCTTCGCTGCATCGGCAATGATGGCGCGCGAAACATTCACAATCACCATGCCGCCCAAGGCCATGTCGCCGCGCACCGAGGCGGGCACGCCATAGCTCAGCCCATGGGCCTGCCAGTGCAGGGCAAAGCCACCGCGCAGATGCACAGCCTCAAACTCATCCGTGGACAGACTGTCATGATCCTCAGTGTCCGGATGAGTGGCCCGCGTCACCACGCGGCGCGGGAACACAAAGCGCGCATCGCCCGCAAAATGCGCCATGGCGGCGCGCAGCAAGCTGTCCTTGCCCGCGCCGCTGGGGCCCACCACCAGAATGAGGCCGCCTGCCGTCACAGCACCCGGTGGCCCGCGCGCCACACCTGCCGCACCACGGGCTGGCCTTCAACGCGGCGCACGCGCACAAGGTCAGCGCGCTTGCCGGCGGCAATCTGGCCGCGGTCAATGAGGCCCGCAGCCTCGGCTGGGTTGAGCGTCACCAGCCGCAGCGCCTGTGCAAGAGACATTGCCTCGGTGGCCTCAGGCAACGCAAAGGCCGCCATCAGCAGGCTGACTGGCACATAGTCTGACGACATGATGTCAAGGTGCCCCGCCCTGGCCACATCCAGCGTCGAGATGTTCCCGGAATGTGAGCCGCCTCGCACAAAATTGGGCGCACCCATCAGAACCTTCAGCCCATGTCCATGCGCGGCCTTGGCGGATTCTGCAGTGGTGGGAAACTCGGCAATGTTCACGCCGTCCGCCAGCGCTTCATCCACATGCGCCACCGTGGCGTCATCATGCGAAAGCTTGGCGATCCCCAACTCATCGGCCAGCGCCAGAATTGCCGCCTTGTTGGCCGCCGCAAACTGCTTCTGATAGCCGATGCGCTCTTCAATGTAGGCTTCGATCTTTTCCGGCAGGATCAATTTCTTGCCAAGGTAGTATTGGCGGAACTTGTCGAGCGAGGTGAACTGCCTGGCACCCGGCGTGTGGTCCATGATCGAGATCAGCCCCACGCGGCCCGCCGCAGTGGTGCGTTCGGCGGAATCGATGGTGTCGGGGCAGGGCATCTCGCAGCGCAGGTGGATGAAATGCTCGGCGCGCAAATGGCCGGCCGCCTGCGCCTCATTGATGGCGATGATGAGCTTCTCGCCGTCCCGCGCCGCAAGGTCGCCGGGGTCAAAAGTTCCGGCGCGCAAGGCGTCATAAACCGTGGTGATTCCGGCGCCGGCAATCTGTGCATCATGGGCCATCACGGCGGAAATCGCCGGCCAGTCCACGCCCGGCCGCGGGTGATAATGGTTTTCCAGATGGTCGGTGTGAAGTTCGACGAGGCCGGGGATGAGGAAATCCCCTTCCATGTCCTGGCCATTCTGGGCATGGCCGGGTTGCACATCTGCGATCACCCCACCACGGATGACAATGGTTCCATCAACAACTTCATCGGGCAGAACCAGCTTGGCATTGGTAAAAATCTGTTCAATGTGTTTCATGCAGCCTGCGCCCGGTTCAGTGAAAATTCCTCCAGCACCGTGAAGGGCGCGCCCGGCGCTTCCTCGTGGAACACGGCAATGCTGTCGATGAGATGGCGGCGGCCTGTCACCGGCGCGAAATGCCTGGCGGCCATGTCATGCACGGCGGCAAGTTCGGCCCCCTCCAGCTGGCAGCTCAGCGTCATGTGAAAGCGGAAGGCATCCAGCACGAAAGGATAGCCCCAGTCCGAAAGATGTTTCTTTTGGCGAACTGAAAGCGCGCTGATGTTGCGCCGTGCCAGCTCTTCAGCCGAAGGGTTGGCGCGGAATTGGTCAAGGTGGCACAGGCAGTTGCGCTCAAGCTCCGCGAGGTCATGGTCCTGTTCGCGCGGCCTCAGCGCGAGAAAGCCATGCATGTCGGAAATTTCAAGCTCATGCAGCAGCACTGCGGGAATCTTCCGCGCCAGTGCTGCCGTCATGGCCAGCAGGCCTTCCACCGTGGTGCCGGCACGCAAGGCAAATGGCGCTTTGAGCGTGGCATGAAAGCCGTAGCGCCGGGCATCGGCGATGAACGGTTCAGCGCTGGTGACTGGCTCAGCCACGGGCATGCCGAAAACGTCACGGCCCAGCCACCGGCTGCCCAGCGCATGCAGGGCGCTGCCGGCCGGTGGCGTGTAGTAGATGGCGTATCTCATGGCGTGGTTTTGAAGCCTCAATCTGTCAGTTGCATGTCTCTTTTCGGGCGCGGCTAATCCAGGTTGATCTCCCGGTCCGAGGCTTTCCTGCGTTCCGCCGCGTCATGAAACACGCCGATGATGGTGGTGCCGGAGCCGCGCTCCTCCTCGATCAGTTCAAAAACGCGCTTGCGGTTTTTCTTGTCGAGCGAGGCTGTGGGCTCATCAAGCAGCAGGATGGGGAAGCGCGCCGAAAATCCGCGGGCGATGTTCACGCGTTGCTGTTCCCCGCCCGAAAAGGTGGAGGGCGGCAGATGCCAGAGCCGCTCCGGTATATGCAGATGGGCGAGCAGCTCCCGCGCGCGCCGCAGCGCCGCAGACTCTTCCTCGCCGCGCTCAAGCAATGGCTCCGCCACCACCACCTCGGCAGGCACACGCGGCACGCAGCGCAGGAACTGCGTGACGAAGCCGATCGTATGCTGCCGGATGTCCATGATGTCATGCGGCTCCGCCTGGGCAATGTCTGCCCAAGTGCGCTTGTGCCTGACAAGGATGGAACCGCCCCCAGCGCGGTAAGTGCCGTAAATCAGCTTGAGCAGTGAACTCTTGCCCTTGCCGGATGAACCGGATATCGCCACCGCTTCGCCCTTTTCGATGCTGGCCGTGAAATTCTCGAGCACGGGAATCTCCGCGCCGTCCTGGTGGTGCAGCGTAAAGGTCTTTTGCAGTTTGCGGATCTTGAGGATGGGTGCCATGGCGTCAGGCCTGCAGGACAGAGGCAACAAGAAGCTGCGTGTAGGGCGCCTGCGGGTCTTCCAGCACCTGGTCGGTAAGCCCGGTTTCCACCACGCGCCCGTTCTGCATCACCATCATGCGCGAGGAAAGCAGGCGCGCCACGGCAAGATCATGCGTGACCACCACGGCCGCCAGCTTCATGTTGCGCACCAGCCCGCGGATGAGATCGAGAAGCCGCGCCTGCACCGAAACGTCCAGCCCGCCGGTGGGCTCATCCATGAACACCAGCCGCGGCGCGGTGACGAGGTTGCGCGCGATCTGCAGGCGCTGGCGCATGCCGCCGCTATAGCTCCAAGGGCTGTCATCGATGCGCGAGGCGGCAATCTCCACCCGCGAAAGCCAGTCTTCGGCGCTGGCGCGGATCTTGCCATAGTGCCGGGAACCCACCGCCATCAGGCTCTCGCCGATGTTGGCGCCGGCTGAAACCCCCATGCGCAGGCCATCGCGCGCGTCCTGGTGCACGAAGCCCCAATCCTTGCGCATCAGGTTGCGCCGCTCCGCCTCACTGGCCGCGAACAGGTCTGTCACGCGGCCATCGGCATGGGTATAGGCCACCGCGCCGGAACTGGGTTCCATCTGCCCGGAGATGCAGCGCAGCAGCGTTGACTTGCCGGAGCCTGATTCACCCACGATGGCGATCACCTCGCCGGGATGCAGCGCAAAGCTGATGTCATTGCAGGCCGGCGTGCTGCCATAATTCTTGGTGAGGCCGGACACCTGCAGCAGCGGAGCGTTCATGCGGGCCTCCGCTTCTTGCAATAGTCAGTGTCGGAACATACGAACATCCGCCCGCCCTGGTCATCAATCACCACTTCGTCGAGATAGCTGGTGGTGGAGCCGCAGATGGCGCAGGGCTTGTCCCAGCCAGAAACCGAGAAGGGATGATCCTCGAAATCCAGGCTCTTGACCGCGGTATAGGGCGGCACGGCATAGATGCGCTTTTCCCGCCCGGCGCCGAACAGTTGCAGGGCAGGTGAGTTGTCGAGCTTCGGGTTGTCGAATTTGGGGATGGGCGAAGGGTCAAACACATAACGCCCATTCACCTTGGCGGGATAGGCATAGGACGTGGCAATCTCGCCATGCTGTGCGATGTCCTCATACAGCTTCACATGCATGATGCCATATTCCTCCAGCGCATGCATTTTGCGCGTCTCGGTCTCGCGCGGTTCGAGAAAGCGCAAGGGCTCGGGGATTGGCACCTGATAGACGAGGATCTGGTCCTCGCGCAGCGGCGTTTCGGGAATGCGGTGCCGCGTCTGGATGATGCTGGCCGAGTCCGTATCCTCGGTTGTTTCCACCCCGGCGACCTTGGAGAAGAACGAGCGGATGGAGACGGCATTGGTTGTGTCATCAGCGCCCTGATCGATGACCTTGAGCGTGTCATCCGGCGTCAAAATGGCGGCGGTGACTTGCACGCCGCCGGTGCCCCAGCCGTAAGGCATCGGAAGCTCGCGGCTGGCGAAGGGCACCTGATAGCCGGGAATGGCTACGGCCTTGAGAATGGCCCGGCGCACCATCTTCTTGGTCTGCTCATTGAGATAGGCGAAATTATAGGCCGGGCCGCTCATGGCTTTTCTCCACCTTTCCGCAGGCGGCGGATCAATTGCAGCTCAGATTGAAAATCCACATAATGCGGCAGCTTCAGGTGCTCGACAAAGCCGGTGGCCTGCACATTGTCGGAGTGTGAAAGCACGAACTCTTCATCCTGCGCTGGGGCCACACGCTCTTCGCCCAATTCGCCCGCCCGCAGGGAGCGGTCAAGCAGCGCCATCGACATGGCCTTGCGCTCACATTGCCCGAACACCAGCCCATAGCCGCGGGTGAACTGTGGCGGCACGCCGCCAGACCCCTTGAACTGGTTGATCATCTCACACTCGGTGATGGCGATTTCGCCGATGGTGACGGCAAAGCCCAGCTCTTCCGGAATGAAAGACACTTCCACATGCCCGTGGCGGATTTCACCCGCAAAGGGATGCGAGCGGCCATAGCCGCGCTGCGTGGAATAGGCGAGGGCCAGCAGATAGCCTTCATCACCACGCGCCAGGTTCTGCAGCCGCAAGTCACGGCTGGCCGGAAATTCCAACGGGTCTTCGGTCAAGTCGCCGGGCGCGGCGTCGCTGGCGGATGCAGGCTCAATCAGGCCTTCATGGCCGAGCAGTTCCAGAACCCGCGGCATGGCCACGGCTTCTGCCGCCGCGGCAACTTCGGCGGGCGGCGGCGCGTCCAGTTCAAATTCAAGAAGCCGGTGTGAATAGTCAAATGTTGGGCCCAGCACCTGCCCGCCCGGAATGTCCTTGAAGGCGGCGGAGATGCGCCGCTTCGCCTGGATGGCGGAAGTGTCGAGCGGCTCGCAATAGCCAAAGCGCGAAAGCGTGGTGCGCGCCGCGCGAAGAAGGAATATGGCCTCGATCAAGTCGCCGCGCGCCTGCTTGATGGCCAGCGCCGCCCATTCGCGGTCATAGAGCGTGCCCTCATTCATCACGCGGTCAACGCCAAGTGAAAGCTGTTCGCTGATCTGTGCGGTGGAGATGGCAGGAATGGCGCTGTCGCCGCGGCGTTCTTCGGCCAGCAATTTATGCGCGGCGGCAATGGCCTTCTCCCCGCCTTTGACAGCCACATACATCAGCGCGCCTCCATCAGGCGCACGCTGGTGGAGCGCGGGCAGGCAAGAATTCCGTCCTCTTGCACAAAGATGAAATCCAGCCCCAGCGGATAGCCCAGGTTGATCTGCGCGCGCGCCGCCCAGAAATCCGCGCCAAGGCCGGCGAGTGAAACGGCAACCGGAGCACCAACGCCCGGCCCGCTGAATTCAACTGTTGATCCGTGGCCTTCGTCAGGCAGTTGCACCAGCAAGGTTGTTGACCGGTCCGGATATTCATGACTGCCGAAGGCAAATTGCCCAAGCAGTGCGCCAACTTCGCTGGCTTGCACCAGTGCAAAGGCGGCGTCTTCCGGCTGTTCAGCCACTGGCGCGCCAGTATCAAACCTGATGCGGCGCAAGGCCCCGGCGGAGGCAAGGGCAGGCCCCAGAAACACTGGCGTTTGATAGTCGCAAAGCGTGGTGATGACAGCAAGGCTGGCAGGCAAGAGCGAATCCTCGCCCGCGGGCACATGCGCCAAGGCCACGCGCCGCCCCGGGCGCGACATGGCGCCCAGGATGTTGCGGAACAGATGCGCCGCAGCCATGGCGCCCGCCTGGTGCAGAACCTCAGCCATCGCCGCGCACCACCGTGAAAAAATCAACCTTGGTGGCCGCCACCTTGGCCGCCTGCGCGCTGCGTCTGGCCGCGATGGCTTCATCCATCTGTTGGGCAATCTTGTCGAAGGCGGCCATGTCCGCTTCCGGCTGTTGCAGCAAGGCGTCACACAAGGCCATCCGCCGCGCCAATTCACCGTTGCGGCCCAGCACATAGGCATGGCCTTCAGTCTTGTCGGCAAGGCGCACGCTGCAGCGCGTGGCCGTTGCCTCGCCGAAGTTGAAGGCGGCACCGGTTGAACCCATGCGCCCGCGCAACATGACAAGGCCCGTCTCCGGCCCGCGCACCACGTGGTGGGCGGTGCCTGCGAAGGGCTCGGTCAGCTCCCGCGCCAGCGTCCAGTCTGCCAAGGCAAATAGGCGTGCCAAAGCGGCGCGGCGCTGCGCTTGTGTGGCGGCAATTTCAGTCATGCCGCTGTTTCGCGTCCACTGATGACAATGGCGTGACGTTGCGGCGCTTTCCTCAGCTTTCATATTTCTCAAGGAATTCCTCTGCTTCCAGCGCGCGGAAATCGGGCAGCGCCTTGTGCAGGCGGCCGTGGTCCCAATCCCACCAGGCGAGGCTTTGCAGGCGCGTGGCGATGCGCGTTTCATGCCGCCACTTCACGAACCGGGCGGGGATGCCGGCCACAATTGCATAGGCTGGCACATCCTTGGTGACGACAGCATGCGAAGCCACCACCGCACCATTTCCAATGCTCACACCCTTCATGACGATGGCGCCATGGCCGATCCAGGTGTCATGGCCAAGCACAACCTGCCGGCTGCGGCGCCATGCAAACAGCTCCGCCTCGTCGGCCTCACCTTCCCAATAATAGCTGGAACGATACATGAAGTGATGCAGCGAGGCGCGCGTATAGGGGTGTTCGCTCGGGTTGATGCGGCTGAAGGCGGCGATGTTGGCGAATTTGCCGATGCTGGCATAGGCAAGATCGGCATATCGGTCAGTGTAGCTGTAGTCACCGAATTCGCATTCAAGCATGCGGGTGCCTTCAGCGATTTCAACAAAGCGGCCAAGCCGCGAGTCGCGCACCACGGCTTGGGGGTGGATGAAAGGCGCATCGCCAAGTTTGGGCATGGGAAATTCCTGGTTGTGGGCTTGCAAGAATCCCAAGCGGCCATGACACTTGCGTGTCAGCGGCCAGCGGAGGCGGGCGGCCTAATATTTCTCCGGCACGTAAAGCTCATCAGGCAGGGTGGAGCGTTCATAGTCCGGGTTGAACACTCTCTCCGGCAGCTTGATCTCCGGCCCGCCCACTTCCTCATAGGGAAACTGCGCCAGCAAATGGTCCATGCAATTGAGGCGGGCCCGCTTCTTGTCATTGGCCTCCACAATGTGCCAGGGCGCTTCGGGAATATGGGTGCGGCGAAGCATGTCTTCCTTGGCCTTGGTGTAATCCTCCCAGCGCACGCGCGATTGCAGGTCCATCGGCGAAAGCTTCCACTGCTTCATCGGGTCGTGGATGCGCACCAGGAAGCGCAGCTGCTGTTCCTCGTCGGTGATTGAAAACCAGTATTTGACGAGGTGGATGTCGTTGCGCACCAGCATGCGCTCAAACTCCGGCACGTCGTCGAAAAAGCGTTGCACCTGCTGTTGCGTGGCAAAGCCCATCACCCGCTCCACCCCAGCGCGGTTGTACCAGGAGCGGTCAAGCAGCACGATCTCACCGCCCGCCGGCAGATGCGCGATGTAGCGCTGGAAATACCATTGCGTCTTTTCGCGGTCGGAAGGCGCCGGCAGGGCCACAACGCGCACCACGCGCGGGTTGAGGCGCTGGGTGATGCGCTTGATGGCGCCGCCCTTGCCCGCGGAATCGCGGCCCTCGAAAATCACCACGATCTTCTTCTTGTTGGCGACAACCCAATCCTGCAGCTTGATCAGCTCAGCCTGCAGGCGCAGCAAATTGCGGAAATAGTCTTTCCGGGGCATGCTGTCGGCGTGCCTGCTCTGGTAGATCTTCTTGAGCTCTTGCGAGAGAACCGCATCTTCAAGCTCAATCTCCTGGTCTTCATCCAGCGCATCTTCCAGCTCGGCCTCAAGCCAATTCTTAGTGTCTTCGTTCATCGCGATGCCTTTTCCATCCCCGGTTGCGGGCCTGTTTGGCACAGCCAATCAAACCAATTGTGACGGTCCTGATTCACAGCGCGCATGAAGAACGGCGCTGTCTTCCGGGCAACTGCGCGGGGCTTGTTGATTCCATTTGCGGGCCTTGAAAATCATTGTATGCATACGTGTGCAAAGGTGGGCTGACGATGAAGGACTTTGACCCGAAGTGGCGGGATTTTCCCCATTTTATCATTGGGATAACCAAGGAAATCTGGGAAGACAGGCAGATCAGTCTGCTTGAGACATGCTACGCGCCCAAAATTGTCGTGCGCGGCGCGGGCGGAATGAAAACCGGCAACCAGGCGGTGATCGATGACACCATGGCCAAGATGGCCGCTTTCCCGGATTTGCAGATTCTCGCGGAAGATGTGATCTGGTCGGGCAGCGAGACGCAGCACTATCTCTCGTCGCATCGCACCGTGATCACCGGAACCCAGACGGGTGACAGCGCCTATGGCCCGGCCAGCGGCAAGCGCTACTACGCGCGCTGCATTGCCGATTGCTCGGTGACAGCCGGCATGTTTGATGACGAATGGCTGGTGTTTGATTCAAGCGCCATCGTGAAACAGCTCGGCCATGATCCGCGGGATTTCGTGCGCCGCCAGATCATTGCCGAAGGCGGGCCGGCCAAGGCCAAGCGGCCTTTCACGCCAGATCAGGACAAGCCTGGCGCCTACACCTTGCGCGGCAATGACAACCCATGGGGTGCGCGCTTTGCCGGCATTCTCACGCACGTCATGGGCAAGGATTTCGCGGTGATCCCGCGCGAATATGACCGAGCGGTGCGCGTCGAACATCCCGGCGGCCAGGGCGGCTGGATGCCAAGCTTTGCCGAGGCGGCCTGGATGGGGCTGCGCTCATCTTTTCCGCAGGCGAAGTTCACCATTCATCATGTCATCGGCAATGATGAGGCCGGGCGGGTTCCGCGCGCCGCCGTGCGCTGGAGCCTTGATGGCCTGCACGAAGGCTATGGCCGCTTTGGCGCGCCCACGGGCGCCAAGGTGCACGTGATGGGCATCAGCCACGCTGAGTTTGGCCCCTGGGGCCTGCAGCGCGAATTCACCCAATATGATGAAATCGCCATTCTCAAGCAGATCGAGATTCAAACCGGCAAGTTCTGAGGCTGCACTAGGCCGCGGCCGCCAGCCATTGCCGCAAGTGTGCGGCTGTCACTTCCGGGGCTTCAAGTGTGGGCAGATGGGCAGCCCCTGGAACCACCACAAAGCGCGCTTGCGGCATGAGAGCGTGCATCTGCTCATGCCTGTCCCGCGGGCACAGCTGGTCATGTTCCCCCATCAGCACGAGGGCAGGGCCTTTGAAACCCGCCAGCGTTGCGCATTGATCTGCCCTGTCGCGCAGCGCTGTTGATTGCCGCACGAAAACTTCCGGCCCAAGAGCCATGGCCATGTCCATGCAGAGGTCGAGAATGTTTTTCTTCCTGGGGCCGGGGGCGAGATAGTTGGGCTTCATCTCATCGCGCAAAACGGCATCGAGGCCGCCTGCCAAGGCCTTGGCCATTTGTGGCCCGCGCCGGGCCTTGGCCTCGGCCGTTTCGGCGCGCGGATTGGTGTCGAGCAGCGCCAGCCGCTCAATGCGCTGCGGCGCCTGCGCCAGCATTTCCATGGCAACGATTCCGCCCATCGAAAGGCCAGCCAGCGCGAAACGCGGCGGCGCTTGCCGCAAGGCTGCCGTGGCCAGCGCGGCCATGCTGCCGTGCCCGGTGGGCAGCAAGTGGATGACCTCGCAAGGTGGCGCTGAAAAGCCGCCCCACATGCGCGCATCGCACATCATGCCGGGGATCAGGACCAGCGGCGTCATTTCACGCGCCGCGCACCCTCTTTCAGCGTGGCAAGCTTGGCCCAGGCAATTTCAGGGTCCACCGCACCAAAGCCCGCGAATGTGCCAAAGCCGCAATCCGAACCGGCGATGACGCGCCCGGTGCCCAGAATGTTGGTGAAGCGTTCCAGCCGCTGGGCCACGAGGTCCGGGTGCTCCACGAAATTGGTGGTGGTATCCACGGCGCCGGGGATCAGCACCTTGTCCTCCGGAATGTCGCGCGCCCGGTCCCGGAACACGGTCCACTCATGGCCATGGCGCGGGTTGGCTGTCTCAAACAGGATGTAGGTGGCGGGCACCTTCATCAGCAGCGGGAACACTTTGGCCATGTCAATATCGCACACATGCGGGCCTTCATAATTGCCCCAGCAGATGTGCAAGCGGATGTGCTCGCGCGGCAGGCCTTTCAGTGCCTGTTCCAGCGCCTCGACATGGGTTGCGGCGATCTTCAGGAATTCAACGTCGCTCAGGTTTGAAAACAGCATGTGCCGGGAAAGGGCAAGGTCGGGGCAATCCAGTTGCAGGTCCAGGCCTGCGTCCAGAATGGTCTTGTATTCATCGCGCATCGCGTCAGCCAGCGCCGAGAGATATTCCTCGCGGCTGGCATAATGCGCGTTTTGCAGGAACAGGCTGATCACGCCGGGCGAGGCTGCGTTCATGAAGCCGCGGTCCACGCCATGCGCCGCCATGCCGGCCTTCAGGTTGGCGATGTCCTTCTGCAATTCGCCCTGGCCTTTAGATTTCACCGGTCCCACGCATTGCGGCCGCGCATATTGCGGTGTTCCGCCCTGCTTGGCCAGGCGGTCAAGGAAAGTCGGGAAGAGCTTGAGATCAGCGGGTGCATTGCGCGGGCTGTCACCGTCAAAGCCCGTGTAGCGGTCTTTGACATAGGTGGCATAGCTGATCTTGGAAGCCTCACCGTCGGAAACGATGTCGATGCCCGCTGCTTTCTGGCGGCGGACATTTTCGGCGACAGCCCCTGTCATGCAGGCATCGAATGCCGCCTGGTCATAGGTCTCGCCCTTTTCGCGGGCGAACAGGAAATCAACAACCTTCTGGCTGCGGGGCAGTGAACCAACATGGGTGGCAAGCAATGACATGCGCGGGCTCCGTTACAAGAGGCGGCCGGTGGCGCCGGCGGGGTCTTGCGTGTTCATTACGCGGTAGAGCGAGGCTTCGCCCGTCATCGACGGCGCAAGCGCATGCGAAAGGCCCGGCGGAATGGCGGCCGTATCGCCGGGGTTCAGCACCGTGGTGCCGCCATCCCATGTCAGGCGCCAGTGGCCGCGCATCGGCATCAGCACTTCATGCTTGTCGAGCACATAGGGCGTGTCCGGAATGGAATTGCGAGACAGAAGCTCCACTTCAAAACCGGGCCTGTCGCGCAACTTGCCATTGGCGCCAATCACCTTGGCGGGCTGGCGGTCGCTCAGGGCCATCAGGTCCCAATAGCGCGCCACGCAATGCGGGATCACATCGGCGGTTGTAGGCTCCGGGAAGGTTTTCAGCTGATCGTCAGTGAGCAGTGGCATGGGCGGCACGCCCGGCGGCAGGTTTTGGCCGCGCTTGGTGTCATAGAGCTTTCCGTTCTTGCCCAGCACCAGGCCGTAGTCCTTGGCGTCAGTGATGACTTGCGGCGCCCAGATCACGCCGCCGCCGGCATCATCGCCGCCCAGCACCGCCATGATCATGCCATAGTCGGTGCCGACGTTTTCAAAGGCGCGGAAAATCCCGGTAGGGATGTTGAAGATGTCGCCTTCCTCGGCGATGAACTCGCCCGCCGTGCCCCACCGGCCCCAGAAGAAGCGCCAGCGGCCCTTGAGCACGAAGAACACTTCCGCCGTGCGGTGGGAGTGCAGGCTGTTGCGGCAGCCGGGGGGCTGGCCCGCCGCGCCAATGTTGAAGCCCGGAGTCTCGCGGATGTGCACATGCTGGTCTGGCGATTCCGAAACGCCGCCGCCGATGATGGTGAAGTTCTCCTTGCGGTTGGAGCCCGGCGTGTGCGCGTCAATGAAGGCGGTTTTGCACGGCTTCAATTCGCCATAGCGGACGATGCGGGCTTCCATTTCGGCAGGTGTCATGATGCTTCCTTTCAATCGGCGGTCCAGCCGCCATCCACGATGAGTGAGGTTCCGGTGATCAGGCCTGCGGCGTCAGAGGCCAAAAACGCCACCGGCCCCATGATGTCCTCAAGCTCGCCCACCCGGCCCAATTTGATTTTCGAGGCGATCCAGGCCGCGCGCTCCGGGTTGGCGAAGGTGGGCGCTGTCATGGCGGTGCGGATGAAGGTGGGAGCAATGGTGTTGACGCGGATGCCATGCGGCCCCCATTCAATCGCCATGCTCTTGGTCATGCCTTCAAGGGCGTGCTTGCTGGCGGAATAAACCGCGCGGTCCACGCCGCCCACATGCGCCATCTGCGATGAAATGTTGATCAGGCTTCCCGGCTTGCCTTCGGCAATGAGCTTCTTGGCCACGGCGCGGGTGAGAAAATAGGCGGCGCGGAAATTGAGATTAACAGCGAAATCGAAATCCTCGGGCGTGGTTTGCGTGGCCGGCGCATGGCGCGCGCCACCTGCAGAATTGACCAGAATGTCGAAGGCGGGCAGCGCGGCGATGGCGGCTTCGGTGGCTGGAACATCCGTCACATCCAGCCGCAAGGGATGCGCCAGCCAGCCGGCGGCGCGCATTTCGGCTGCGATGCCCTGCAATTCGCTTTCGCGCCGCGCCGCCAGCCAAACTTCAGCGCCCTGTTCCGCCAGGGCCACTGCGGCAGCCATGCCAATGCCGGAGGAAGCACCCGCCACAAGGGCGCGGCGGCCATCAAGGCGCAGGCTGGGCGTGCGGGGCAGGCTCATTCCGCGCCCGCTCCATAAGGCACATTGCGGCCGCCATAACGGCGCACGCGCACATTGCACTGCTCGGCATGGCCGACGAAGCCTTCCAGCATGCAAAGCCGTGAGCCATAGGCCCCGATCTTGGCCGCGGCCTCATCCGTGGTGATGCGCTGGTAGCTGTGGGTCTTGAGGAATTTGCCAACCCACAGGCCGCCAGTGTAGCGGCCCGCACGCTTGGTGGGCAAAGTGTGGTTGGTGCCGATCACCTTGTCGCCATTGGCCACATTGGTGCGCGCGCCGAGGAACAACGCGCCATAGCTGTGCATGTTGGCGAGATACCAATCATCCCGGTCTGTCATCACCTGCACATGCTCGGAGGCGATGTCATTGGCCACGGCCAGCATCTCCTCATGGCTTCCACACAGGATCACTTCGCCATAGTCTGCCCAGCTGACCCCGGCTGTCGAAGCCGTGGGCAGGATCTGCAGCAGCCGCGCCACTTCCGCCATCGTGCCTTCGGCCAGCTTGCGCGAATTGGTGATGAGAATGGCGGGTGAGTTGTAGCCATGTTCCGCCTGGCCCAGCAGGTCTGTGGCGCAAAGCTCGGCATCCACCGTGTCATCGGCAATCACCATCGTTTCGGTTGGGCCGGCAAAGAGATCAATGCCCACCCGCCCGAAAAGTTGCCGCTTGGCCTCCGCCACAAAGGCGTTGCCGGGCCCCACCAGCATGTCGACAGGCTTGATCGTTTCTGTGCCCAGCGCCATGGCGCCCACGGCCTGCATGCCGCCCAGCACATAGATTTCATGCGCGCCGGCCAACTGCATGGCGGCCACGATGGCCGGGTGCGGCGCGCCATTCACCGGCGGCGCTGAGGCCACAATGCGCGGAACCCCCGCCACATTGGCCGTCAGCACCGACATGTGCGCCGAGGCGACCATGGGGAACTTGCCGCCGGGCACATAGCAGCCCACGGATTGCACCGGAATGTTGCGGTGGCCGAGGATCACGCCGGGCATGGTTTCAATCTCGATGTCGCGCATCGAGGCCTTCTGCTCCTCGGCAAAATGGCGGATCTGCTTCTGGGCGAAACGAATGTCCTCCATGTCGCGCGGCGAAACCTTCTGCATCGCCGCTTCGATTTCAGAGGGCGAGAGCCGGAAGGAGGGCCTGTCGAACTTGTCGAACTTCACCGAAAGCGCGCGCACCGCAGCATCGCCGCCCTTCTCAATATCCGCCAATGTGGATTCGACAATGCCCCGCGTGCGCGCATCGTCATCGGCTCGTTCCTGGGCCGGTTTGCCGCGCTTCAGCCAGGTGACTGCCATCTCGAACTCCACGATGAATACGTTTGCAAACGTCTTACGTCCGATAGCCATTTGGCGCAAGCGGCTTCTGCTGGTGGTGGCGTGGGAATTTCGTGTCTTGTGCGAAAAACATGTTAACAAGATTGAGAAATCAGGTGAAAACCAAATGCCTCGGGCAATTTGCAAGAGAAGGTTTGCAATCGTATTCAAACGCGATTAGGAAAGGTCATCCCATCTCAGTGGCCTGCCGGGGCCGAAAGGAGCATTCATGTCCAGCCCGTCTCACCCTTATCCTGCCGACAAGGTCACTTGGGTCAAGGCGCCGGCGCGCAGCGCCGAAGGCGACAACAAACCCGTGGCCGAGACGGTCGCCAAAATTCTGGCAGAGGTCAAGGCCAAGGGCGATGCGGCGGTGCGTCACTATTCGAAGGAGTTCGACAAGGCCGAGCTTGGCGCCTTCGAGGTTTCGAAGGAGGGCCGTGAGGCCGCCGTGGCACGGCTTGATCCGCAGACGCGCAAGGACACGGAATTCGCCATCGCCAATGTGCGCCGCTTTGCCGAGGCGCAGCTGGCCACCATTCTGCCGCTGGAAGTGGAGCCGCTGCCCGGCGTTTATATGGGGCACCGGGTGATCCCGATTGAACGCGTGGGCTGCTATGTGCCGGGCGGGCGCTTCCCGCTGCTTTCTGCCCCGATCATGACCATCGTTCCAGCCAAGGTCGCGGGCGTTGATGAAGTGATTGCCTGCCTGCCGCCCAATGCCCATGAAGCCATGGTGGCGGGTTGCCATCTTTCAGGCGCTGACCGGATTTTCCGCATCGGCGGCGCGCAGGCCATTGCCGCCATGGCCTATGGCACCGAAACCGTGCCAGCCGTTATGAAGATCATGGGCCCCGGCAACGCCTTCGTGAATGAGGCCAAGCGCCAGGTGTTTGGCACCGTGGGCATTGACCAGCTGGCAGGCCCCTCGGAAATCTACATCCTGGCCGATGCCACCGGCGATGCCGAGATGATCGCCACTGATCTTCTGGCCCAGGCCGAGCATGATGTGCGCACCCGTGTGGGCCTGATCACCACCCACAGGCCATTGGCCGAAGCGGTGAAGGCCGAGGTGGAGAAGCAGTTGAAGGGTCTTTCAACGGCGCATGTCGCAGCCCCCGCCTGGGCCGATTATGGCGAGATCGCCGTCTGCGCCGATGAGGCCGCCATGATCGCCTATTCCGATTTCATCGCCGCGGAACATCTGCAGGTCCACACCGCAGACCCGCATGCCTTTGCCAAGCGCTTGCGCAACTATGGCTCGCTGTTCATCGGTGAGTTGGCCAGCGTGGTCTATTCCGACAAGTGCTCCGGCACCAACCACACGCTGCCCACCATGGCAGCGGGCCGTTACACCGGCGGGCTTTGGGTGGGCGCCTATGTCAAGATCGCCACGCATCAATGGCTGGATGAGCGCGGCGTCAATGCCGTCGCACCTCCGGCCGCGCGCCAGGCCGCCAGCGAGGGCCTCGAAGGCCACCGCCGCGCCGCGCAGCTGCGCCTGGACAGGATGCAGAAGCGCTAAGCCTCAGGCGCCTGGCCGCAGGGCCGCGTGGTCGGTTGCCTGTTCAAAGGCATGGCCCACGCGGCACAGCATGTCTTCTGCGCCAAGGCCAGCAACAAGCTGAAGGCCCAGCGGAAGGCCGGAGTCAAAGCCGCATGGCACTGACAAGGCCGGTTGCCCAGTCAGGTTGAAGGCAATGGTGCGCATCGGCGTCCACACCGCCTTTTCGCCACCAAAGGCTGAAAACGGCAGGGCTGGGCCCAGTGTCGTTGCGGTGAGCACCACATCATGCCCGGCCATCGCCAAGGTCATGGCCTCGGTCAGCGGCTGCACCGCGCGGCGGGCCAGGGCAAGATCAGTGTCCGAAACCACGGCGCCAAAGGCCAGGCATTGCAAGGTGGGCTTGCCATAGGCGGCCTGCCGCGTGGCGATCAGGTCCGCATGCGCGGCCAGCGCCTCGGCATGAAGGATCACTGAGGCAGCGGCCTCATAGGGCGCATAGTCCGGCAGTTCGATCAGCGACACGCGCGCCCCGCGCATCGAAAGCATGGCCGCTGCATCATCAAGCGCTGAAACAACGGCGGCGCTGCACTGCGGATCATCGGCGAACCAGCGCCGCGCATAGCCGATGCGGAGGCCCTCAATGCTTTTGCCGATCATCGCCGAGGCGGGCCGCCAGTGGCCGCCATCGCCCAGCGCATCGAGGGCCAGTGCGGCTTCGGCCACCGTGGCGGCCAGCGGTCCAACATGATCCAGCGAGGGTGAAAGCGGAAAAGCGCCAGCCAGCGGCACGCGCCCGAAACTTGGCTTGAGACCCACGCAGCCGCAATAGGCCGCGGGGGAACGGACGGAGCCGCCCGTATCCGTGCCAAGCGCAAAGCGCACCAGGCCGCCCGCCACCGCAGCCGCCGAACCAGAGGAAGAACCACCGGTGATGTGATCAATGTTCCAGGGGTTGCGGGCCGGCGGGTCGGGCAGGTTCATGTCCGGCCCTACCATGGCGAATTCATAGGTGGCCAGCTTGCCGATGAGCACAGCGCCTTGCGCGCGCAGCCGCGCCACGGCAGCGGCATCCGCATCAGCAACGCGCCCTGCCAGAACCGCCGAGCCGCAAGTGGCCGGCTGGCCTGCCACGTCGATCAGGTCCTTGATTGCCACCGGCAACCCGCAGAACGGGCCGGGATCATTGCCTGCCGCCAGCCGCGCGTCCGCGGCATCTGCCTGTGCAAGGGCATCCGCCGCAACATGCGTGAAGGCGCAAAGCTGTTTGTGCGCCTCAATGCGCTCAAGCACGGCTTCGGTGAGGCTGCGCGAAGTCAGCGTGCCGGAACGCAAAGCGGCGGCGGCCTCCAGCAATGTCAGGTCAGCAGGGCTGGTCATGCGTTCTTGTCCGGCTTGCCTTCGAGGTAGCGCGCAACACGCGCCACTTCAGATCGCAAGTGCCGCGCCCCCTGCAATGCGGCCTCAAAGGCCTTGCCTTCCAGCTTCAGGCCCTTCGCCTGCAAAAGCCTTTGGAATTCCGCTTCGCTCAAGCCCTCCGTGTCCTTCAAACCGCGCCCCCGTGCTTGCGCGTGGAACCGCGGATCACAAGCCCCGTGTCGAGCACCACATGCTTGGATTGCCCGGTGCCTTCAGAGATCGAAGTGATCAGCATCTGCACGGTTTCCGAAACCATCTGGTCAACGTTCTGGCGCACAGTCGTGAGGTTATAGGCAGGCCAGGCGGCGGGCGGCACGTCGTCAAACCCGGCCACTGAAACATCTTGCGGGATTCTGAGGCCAAGTTCAAAGCGCAGCACATCCATCACCGCGAATGCCATGTGGTCATTGGCCACGAACACCGCGTCCGGCCGGTTGGGCGTGGCAAACAACTCGCGCGCCGCGCGCTGCGCGTCGGTATAGCTGAAGTTTCCTTCCGCCCTTGAATGCAGGTTCATGCCGGCGGCCTGCAGCCCGGCAAGGAAGCCCGCCTCGCGGTCAACCTGCGTGGATGCGCCGGAAAAGCCCGCGACATAGGCGATCTTCTTGTGGCCAAGCGAGATCAAGTAATCGGCAAGCGCACGCCCGCCGCGCAGGTTGTCGCTGGTCACCGAGGAAAGGCGCGGGTCGCGCAGGCCGCGGTTGAACAGCACAACGGGAATGCCGGTGGCATGGCAGCGCGCCGCAAGATCGGAGGACATGGAAACCGAGGCCATCACGATGCCGTCCACCTGATAGTCCATCAGTTCATGCACCACCTGATCGACATTGGTCGTCGAAACCGGCGCCAGGAAAACCAGAACGTGATAACCCACCTTCTGCAATTCGGTGGAAAGCTTCTCAACCACTTCGGGGTAGAAATAGTTTTCAAGATAGGCAACCAGCAGGCCGATGATCCGGCTCTTGCCGGACTTGAGCGACCGGGCCAGCACATTGGGCCGGTAACCCAGCTTCTCGGCGGCGGCCCGCACTTTCTCTGCTGTCTTGGGGCTGACGGATGATCCAAGCGTGAACACGCGGCTGACAGCCGACTGGCTCACCCCCGCCAGCGCCGCAACTTCCAGAGACGTCACCTTTTCATTCGCCATCTTCGCATTCCCGTCCTTGCCTCCCGTCTTTCCAGATGGAGGGCTTTCGGGCAAGCCCGTTGTTAGGTTGCGCCCAGGCGCGCGCCGCTGGCCTGGTCAAAAAGATGCACGGCGGCCGCAGGCACGCTGATGCAAAGAGGCGCGCCAATCTCGATGCGGAAATCCTTGGGTGCCTTGGTGGCCACCAGCGCGCCACCGACACGAACGGTAACCAGCGTGGCATCGCCCAAAAGTTCCATGGTGTAAACCGGCGCCTTGATCTGCGAAGGCCGTCCCGCCGCGGCAATGGCGGCATCCTCGGCCCGGAAGCCCAGGATCGCTGGCCCATCCGCCGCCTTGAGGCCTGTAACCTCCATGCCTTCGGCGCGGAATGTGCCCTTGCTGATCTGGCCGGAAACGAGGTTCATGGCCGGAGAACCGATGAAGCCGGCCACAAAGGTGTTGGCCGGCCGGTCATAGATCTCGGTCGGCGTGCCCACCTGCTGCATCTTGCCCTTGCTCATCACCACCACACGGTCCGCCAGCGTCATGGCTTCGATCTGGTCATGCGTGACATAGATCGTCGTGGTCTTCAGCGTGTGGTGCAGGTTCTTGATCTGGGCGCGGGTTGAAACGCGAAGCTTGGCGTCCAGGTTCGAAAGCGGCTCATCCATGAGGAAGGCATTGGGTTCGCGCACGATGGAACGCGCCAGCGCCACGCGCTGCCGCTGCCCGCCGGAAAGGGCGGAAGGACGCCTGTCAAGATAATCGCCCAGCTCCACCATGGCGGCGGCGCGCATCACGCGCTCATGATGCTCGGCCTTGGGCACGCGGCGCACCCGCAAGGGAAAGCGGATGTTCTCATAGACCGTCAGGTTGGGATAAAGCCCATAGCTCTGGAACACCATGGAGATGTCCCGGTCCTTGGGTTCGAGCCGGTTGACCAGCCTGTCACCAATCCAGATTTCGCCTTCGGTGATGCTTTCCAGCCCGGCGATCATGCGCATCGTGGTGGTTTTCCCGCAGCCAGAGGGGCCGAGAAACACAAGGAACTCGCCGTCGGCGATGTCGAGATTCATCTCGCTGACGCCCGTGACGCTGCCCCAGCGCTTTGCAACATTGTTCAGCCTGATACGGGCCATGGACTATCCCTTCACTGCACCAGCCGTCAGGCCGGAAACGATCTGCCGCTGGAAAAAGAGCACAAGAATGAAAAGTGGAACGGTGGCCGAAACCACCGCGGCCACGGCGAACATCACATTGCCCGCGTTCTCGATGGAGCCGAGGAAAGACGCGATCTTGGGGATCATCGTCTGGTTTTCCTGCGACAGCAGCATCGAGGTCACGGTGAAATCATTGTAGCCGAGCAGGAAGCTGAACAGCCCGGTGGTGACAACACCCGGCCACATCACGGGAATGATGACCAGCCGGAAGGCCTGGAAGCGCGAGCAGCCATCCACGAGCGCGCTCTCATCAAGGTCCTTCGGAATGGAAAGAAAGAAGGAATGCAGCATCCACAGCGTGAAGGGCTGGTTGATGGCCACAAGCACGATGATGGTGGTGGGCAGCACGCCCCAGATGTTCATCTGGAAGAACGGCAGCAGGTAACCCGAAACCAGCGTGATGTGCGGCATGGCCCGGAACACCAGTGCCGCAATCAACACCCAGAAGGCATAGCGGTGGCCCGAGCGGGCCAGCGCATAGCCGCCCAGCGTGCCCACAACCAGCGAGATGCATGTCACACAGAGGGTGACGATGACGGTGTTGATGGCTGGCCGCCAGAATTCATTCTTGATCCACGCGCCGTCATAGCCGGCCAGCGTATAGGCGCCGCCGGTTTGCATGATGGTGCGGGTGCCATGGATGGCGTTCCAGAAGCTCACGCGCGAAAAGAAATCGCCTTCCACCTTGAAGCTGCCCCACACCGTCCAAGCAAAGGGGAACAGGGCGGCAATCAGCCAGGCGGCCAGGAATGCGGTTGTCAGGACACGCAGGCCGGCGGGCCGGCCATTGACAGCGTCGCTCATGTCACACCACCTTGCGGGAGAATTCCCGCCATGTCCGGATCAGCACCGGCACAAGAAGAATTATGACGCCGATGATCGTCATCATGGAGGTGGCCGCGGCGGAGCCGAATTGCTGGGCGTCCTGGCTCACCAGATCATTGTAGACCAGCCATGAGAGGGAAGTGGCATTGGCCTCGGCGGAGAATCCGACGATCGGTTCAAACACCCGGAAATTGTCCATCAGTTGCACCAGCGCCACAAAGGTGGCCAGCGGCAGCAGATGCGGAATGATGACGAAGCGCGTTGATTCCCAGCGCGAGGCCCCGTCGATTTTGGCGCTTTCCAGCGTGTCCAGCGGCACAGTCTGCAGGCCCGCGTAAAAAACCACAAAGGAAAATGGCCCATTGGTCCAGATGCCATAGGTCAGCAGCACAAGCCAGGTGAGCGTTGCCGAGGCGCGCAGCGAAAGCCGCGGATCGCCCGACAGGCTTTGCAAGGTGGCGCCGAGGATGCCCGCGGGGTTGAACATCCACGAAAGGATGAGCGAGCCCACCAGCGGCGTGATGATCATCGGAAGGATGGAGACAAATATGGCCGGCCCCCGCCAGAAGCGCGGCATGGTGTTGACGGCCAGCGCGATGATGAAGCCAAGCACCATCGCCAGCGGCGTCACCGCAAAGCAATAGACCAGCGTGAAGGCCAGCGCCCGGTAGAAGGGCAGGTCCATGATCTGGCTTGCTATGCCGCGCCACCCCGCGCCACTGGCGAAAATCTGGCCAAGGTCCTTGAGGGCGAGGTGGTTGTGGTCGGTGTAGTTCGAAAGCCCGGCGAATTGCCCTAGCGGATGTTCCTTCTTGATCGCTGCCATGGCGGCACTGTCCACCTTGGTCTGGGTCTGGCAGCCGAAGGGGTCGCAACTTTCCACCGAAGTGAGAATGGCCTCATGTTCATGGAACAGCGATTGCACCGCCACCGAGACAATCGGCAGCGTGATGAACAGCAGCATCGCCAGCAGCGATGGAAAGATGAAGGCGAAAAAGGTGCGGTGTGGCATCAACTTTGTCCAGTCAGGAAGGAAGACAAGGCAAGCGCCCGGGGCACCTGTGAGTTTGGCAGAGCCGGCGGCCATGGCAAGGCCGCGCCCGCGGAATTGGACAATGGCCCGGCTGAGGGAGAACAGCCGGGCCATTTGGTGTGCGATGTGCGGCTTACTTCAGGAAGCCGCCCGCCTTGGCGGCGGTGTCGTAGGCGGCCTTCACCTTGGCAAGGGCAGCAGCGGCGTCCTGCTTGCCGGCGATGAAGTCAGCCAGTTCGGAGGAGAGCGCCGTGTGCAGCAGGCCCATATAGGGCTGCATCGGATAGGCGCGGGCACCGCCCTGGGCATTGCCGATGACGCCCACCGCGGCAGGGCCAGGCGTATATCCAGCCACCAGCCAGGTTGCGGCAGCAGGATGGGCCGCGATGGTTTCAGGGCTGATGCCATGGATCATCGCCTGGAAGGAGACGGCAGCGTCAGCATCCGGAATGTTCTTGGCGATGGTGAAGCCATCCCACCACAAGGCGGCGGCAGGAATCTTGCCGCCATTGATGGTGGGGGCAGCGGCAAAGCCGGTGTTCTTGGCAACATCCGGATTGGCCTTGGCACTGTCGATGGCCGCACCCGCAAGCGAGCCCCACTGGTTCATCAGCGCCACGCTGCCCGAATCCCAAACCTTGTTCAGCTCATTGGCGTCATAGGTCAGGTATTCCGGCTTCATGAACTTGGTCATGGCCAGCATGGTTTCGAGAACCTTCTTGCCATTGTCATTGTCGATGGCCAGCTCGGCCGAGTCCTTCGCGAAGAATTCCCCGCCGGTGCCCAGATACATGTTCACGAATTCCGCGGCGAGATCCCAGCCCGGCTTGTCCGAAGCGGCAAGCGGATATTCCAGCAGGCCCTTGTCCTTGATGATCTTGGCGTCGGCCAGCAGGTCTTCATAGGATTTGGGCGGCTGCAGGCCGGCCTTGTCGAGGATGTCCTTGCGGAAGAAAAGGTGCTGGCCGTTGCCCATGAAGGCAATCGCCATGATCTTGCCGTCAATCTTGATCAGCTGGTTGGGCTTGAGCGAGGAGCCATATTTGGCGACCAGTTCATCCAGCGGGCGGATCAGGCCGCCATTCAGCAGCGGAACGATGGAATTGTTGGCCACCATGGCCACGGTGTATTCAGCCGGATTGGCCGAAAGGGCCGGGCCCTGGATGTTCTTGTGTTCGGCCGTGGCATTGGCCTTCACCGTCACCTTGTCCGTGGCGCAGGCAGCCGCGGCTTCGTTCACCACCCGCAGCGCTTCGAAGTCGTTCGACAGGATGCGCACAGACCCGGCACCCTGGATGCCGCAATCCGCGCTGGCGAGATTGGCGCTGAAGGCCAGGGCCAACAGGCTGATCGCTCCGCCCGCGAGGGCTCGTGTAACACTCATCTTCATTAGGCTTTCCTCTCTGCTTGTTGCTGGCCTGGGGCCGGGATTCTTGTCCACCACATCCATGGTGAGGAACAAACCTAAGCACCTAGTGCATACGATTGCAAACATTTTTGAAGGCCAGGGCAGGCGGCTGTAAAAACAAAGCCCGGCCCCCTTTCAGGGGCCGGGCGTTGAATTCCGGTTATCGAAGGATTCAGGCGGAGACTGCGGCGGCCTTCACGTCTGCCAGTTGCGCCAGCTTCACCTGCACCAGCGCCGAGGCCTCATCGAACACCCGCCATTCATCAACAATCTTGCCATCCTTGTAATGGTAGTGGCTGATGCCCATGATCTGCACGCGCTTGCCCGTGGGGGCGCCAAGATGGGCGAGCGTGCCATAGCCCGTATGATGGCCTTCCATGATCCAGCGCACGGCAACCTTCTCGCCGCCTTCCTCGCAAGGCGTGGAGCAAATGTGCTGCGGCGCAAACACGGCATCGGGCAGAGAGCCGATCAGCCCCAGCGTCTGGTGGATGACCGAGGCATGGCCATAAAGCTCTGCCATCAGCGGCCCGTGATATTGCACGGTGGGGGCGTAGACCTTGGCGATTGTGCCCAGCATCTTGCGGTTGAACACCTCATGCAGCCACCGCAGTGTGTGGCGCTCCAGGTCTGTTGCGGCGATGGAGGTATCGGCTTCCGCCTCCGGCGGATATTGGCCAATCATCAGGCGGTTTTCGCCGATATCAAGTGAAACCACGCCCTTTTCAAAGGAGGCACGCGCAATGCGCTCGGCATAGGCCTGAACGTCAAGGCCAAGCTGCTGCAGGATGGCGGTTGTGTCCGCCACCACCCATTCGCGGTAGATCTTGTTTTCATAGATCATGCAATCGGCCACCGTGCGCGAGGTGAACATGCGCCCCGTGGCCGGGCCAAGATGGCCGTTCTGGCTGTGGCGGCCCGTGCCCGTGACAAGGTGCGAGGTGTAGAAGCCGTCGCGGTCATTGCCCTTCCAGATCACATGCGTGGCCATGCCGCGGCGTTCCGGGAACGACACCAGGCGCTGGATCGTGTCGCGCACGATTTCCTCGCGCGTGTAGATCGTTCCGGTGGTGCCGTAGAGCACGCAGTTGTGGGTGTAATGCGTATAGATCAGGCCGATGTCGCGCTCGTCCCAGATCTTGTGCGTGCAGCGCACGATATAGTCGACAATGTCGGTGTAGATGTCATCAAAGCCGCGCAGCGATTGCGAGCGCGGCGCATTCTGCGGCGCAAGGTCGGGGTAGTCATGGCGCTCAACCTGCTTGACGCGTTCAGCCTTCATCGGCACCGGCTCATTGCCAGACGGCGCCGCCTCACCCTTCACTGCCATAACCAATCTCCTGCGCTAGGCCGGGCAAGCCTGTTGCGCCGCCCGGAAACCAAGTTCGATGCAAATGAGTGCCTGTTTTGGCATACGTATGCAAGAAAATTCGACATACCTGCCCAGAGCCAAAGTCTTGCAGCGCTGTAATCAAGGGCAATCATTGCCGCCACATTCTATGCGCGCCTGCGCCAAACGGGGCAACTTGCCGGGCGAAAGGTTAATGCAGGCCTGCGCGCCGCACTGGCCAGCCACCCATTGTGCTTGCTGAATTTGTTCGTCACGCCAAACGCGATTGAAGTAATATTGCCAGCAATGAAGGCGGCTGGGCCATATGGATTTTCCGCGGTTGTGCGCCATGTCTTGAACTTGCGCTTGCTTGCCTTGGTTGCCGTGGCTGCCTGTTTCATGGCCGCCGGGGCCAGTGGTGCAACACTTGATGCCGGGCAAACCGAAGTCACAGACCAGGGCGACACCTTGCAGTGCTGGGCCGTGGCCATTGCCTCGAGATTGGACTTGCTTGCGAGCCGCGCGGCAGGCGTTCCCCTCAAGATTTCCGCGCGCTACCTGTTCTATGCAAAGACCAGGGCTGAAGTCATCATCAGGCTGCATGCTGGAAAGTTTGAAAAACACGAAGAAATCCTGTGTGAACTCTGCAAGCCGGAAGCCATCTATTACGAACAGGGGGGCGTGCTTGCCGATGCGGTGGAGGCCGTGACCCTCGAGGGAGCGATCCCCGAGGCTGCCTATCCCGGCTTCCCCAAGGAGGATGAGGAGCTGTTTCGCGATATCAACCGCCTGTTTGCGGAATATGATGCAAACCCAAATCTTCCTCGTGACGAAGCCAGCACCCGCCCGCGCATTGAGGCAATTCTCGACAGGCATCTCGGCCGCCCGCCAGCGGAATTCAAGGTCCAGGGCGCAACTTACGACGCGCGCAGTTTCGCCGCGAAATATTTGGCGAACTTGCACGAGGCGAATGCCACCGAGCTCAACTATTGGCCGGGCACCAAGAATGAGAAAACAGTGGAAGAGGCCTTCGATGGCCATGCCTTTGTGAATTACTGGACGGGAAATCAGCAGGACATTTTCAAGGCCTTGGAAATCTCGCTGCAAAACCACGAGCCAACCCTGATTTCATATTGGTACATCGGTGAGGCACACCAGCGTGACCGCATCGGATTCCGCGTGAATGGGTTGAAGCCGCCGCGGCGCCTCAATTGGGATGCTGCCGATTTGCTTGGCCACTATGTTCTCGCGCTGAGGCTCAAGAAAGGCGCAAACGGCAACATCAAGGCCATTTATGTGAAGAACACTTTCGGCCTGACCCGCAAGGAGGGATACGGGTTCCACTGGCTGGAACGCGATTACTTCCCACTGATTTCAGGGGTGGAAATCAGCAGCCATGTTCAAGATATCTTGCTGGCCAAAGGCATCTTGAAACAATCCCAGTAGCCGGGCTTGGTGCACAGCAATCGTCCCAGGCGGGCCGAAGCTCAATTCACCATTTGTGCCTTGCGCCTGCCTCGCGTCCGCCATTCCGGCTGCAGAAATTCGGCCGCATGAGAAGCTTCGTCTGGCAACCCGCTGAAACACCCCAGGCAAGCGGCAACATCGCCACCCGCAAACCCGGTTGCCGTTTGCTGCCCCGGAGATTCTCATCTAGGTTCCCGGCATTGCTGGTGAGGTAGATGATGAAAGCAAACAGGCTGCCGGTGGAAGAGACCCTTGATCCTCTCGATTGGGAAAGCACGCGTGCCGCCGCCTACCGCATGGTCGATGAATCGATAGACCGTCTCGCAGGCCTGCGCGGCCAGCCTGTGTGGCAGCCCATGCCTGATCAGGTTCGCGCCTTCTTCAAACAGCCAGCGCCGCGCCAGCCCGCGCCCTTGGATGAAATCTATGATGAGCTGAAGCGAAATCTCCTTCCCCACAGCATGGGCAACATCCACCCGCGGTTTTGGGCCTGGTATATGGGGGCTGGAAATTTCACGGGCGCTCTTGCGGAATTCCTCGGCGCCATTGACGGCAGCAATCTTGGCGGCGGCGACACGGGCGCCAAGGCGCTGGAATTGCAGGCCGTCGATTGGCTCAAGGAATTGCTGGGCTTTCCAGAAACAGCTTCCGGCACCATGACAAGCGGGGGCTCGATTGCAAATCTGCTCTGTCTCAACGTCGCGCGCAATGCCATGGCAGGCAATGATGTGCGCGCCGAAGGGATCACATCGCTCCCGCAGCCGCTTCGTTTCTATGCCTCGGACCAGGCGCACAGCTGTGGCCAAAAGGCCCTGGAAATATTGGGGCTGGGCGCGCGCGCATTGCACATTGTTCCTTCAAATGCCGGTCTCGCAATGGATATCGGCGCGCTGGAGGTGGCAATCTCCGGTGACAGGGCCAAAGGCTTCAAGCCTGTCTGTGTGATCGCCACCGCCGGCACAACCAACACGGGCTCGATTGATGACATCGAAGCCATTGAGCGGATTTGCCGCCGTGAAAACATTTGGTTTCACGTTGATGGCTGCATCGGCGCCCTGCTGAAGCTTTCGGCAAATCATGCGCAGCTGGTCAAGGGCATCGAGAGGGCGGACTCCCTGGCACTGGACCCGCACAAGCTGATGCAGGCGCCCTTCAACACATCATGCGCCCTGATCAGGAACCGTGAATTGCACCGCGCCACTTTCACGTTGCATCATGCCTATCTCGAAGAGAAGCCGCGGGGCATTGGATCAGGAGAGTTTCTGGCGGATTATAGCCTCGAGCTCACCCGCAGCCCCATGGCGCTCAAGGTCTGGATGATGCTGAAGCAGCATGGCTCGGAGAAGTTTGGGCGCCTGATCGACCAGAACATTGCCCAGGCGCGCTATCTCGCCGGGCTCGTGCGTGCGGAACCAAAGCTCGAACTGATGCTGGAGCCGGCAATCAACATCGTTTGTTTCCGCCATCGCTCACCCTCGGTTGATGAAGAGGCGACCAAGTCCCTGAACACCGAGATCATGCTGCGCCTGCAGGAGCAGGGCATTGCTGCACCTTCCGACACCACCATTCACGGCAAGCATTGCCTGCGCGCCGCCATCGCCAACCATCGCACCAAGACCGGGGACCTCGACCTTCTGGTGGAGGCCGTCTTGAAGCTGGGTGCGGAAATTTTGGGAGGTTGAACTTGTTCAGTACCCCTGTCCGCCCATGTGCAAGGGCGGCATCGGCACGCTTCACTCATTGAGCGGGGGAATGGCGGACCTTGGCTCCTAGAGAAGTGGAATCCAAGGCAACTCCGCTCTCTCGTTCTGGCCCGAGGGCTTTTCCGCCATGTGGCGGCCAGCCACGGCGGCCGGCCAAGCCGAGTGATCACCAGTCAGTCTGACACGCTGTAAAAATCGTGAAAGTGCGGTGGCGGACATCCCGCGAAAGCGCTTGGTTGCTTCGCGCGCAAATGAATTCCCATCTTGCAATGGAAGGCCAGGTGCGGCCCGTGACGCGAGGAAAAATGGGGACATGGCAACCTCCATTTCAGCATGCAAGCGCTTGGAGAGAAGTGTGGCAGCACCCGGCATCGGATCGCGGGGTGCTGCCAGTTCGCCTCAGTTCCGGATGATCATTTTCTCCGGGCCGTAGGGGTGATGGGTGATGTTGCGGTTGCCGTTTTCGGTGATCACGAGGATATCATGTTCACGGTATCCGCCCGCACCAGGGAGATGGTTGGGAACAGTGATCATCGGCTCCATGGAAATCACCATGCCCGGCTCCAGAACCGTGTGGCAATCCTCGCGCAGCTCAAGGCCAGCCTCGCGGCCATAATAGTGGCAGAGCACGCCGAAGGAGTGGCCATAGCCGAAGGAGCGGTACTTCAGCAGCTGGTGGCTTTCGTAAATTTCATTCAATTCCTTGGCCACGTCCGAGCACTTGTTGCCGGGCTTCAGCAGCTCGATGCCGCGTTCATGCACCTTGATGTTGATATCCCAAAGGCGGAGGTTCTCATTGCTGGCCGTCTCGCAGAACAGCGTGCGCTCCAGCGCCACGTAATAGCCCGCCACCATCGGGAAGCAGTTGAGCGAGAGAATGTCGCCCCTTTCCACCTTGCGGCTGGTGACAGGATTGTGGGCGCCATCGGTGTTGATGCCGGACTGGAACCATGTCCAGGTGTCCATCAACTCGCCATGTGGCCAAACACGGGCGATTTCCTTGACCATGGTTGATGTTGAATGCAGGGCAATTTCGTGTTCCGGCACGCCGGCCTTGGTGGCCTCGCAGCAGGCCGCGCCGCCAATGTCGGCGATGCGCGTCATCTTCTCGATATGGGCGATTTCCTCGGCCGATTTCACCATGCGCTGGCGCATCGCGGGCTGCGCGATATCGACAAACTCCATGTCAGGGAACTCAGCCTTGAGAAGCGCCATGGTGTCGAGGTTGATGTGGTCAAACTCAATGCCCAGGCGCTTCACACCCTTGGTGAGGCCGCGCACGGCATGGAAATAGTTGTCCTTTTGCCAATCGGTATAGGTGACATTCTTGCCACCGAAAGTGCGGCGCCAGGGCTGGCCGCCGTCAATCCCGGCAGAAATGGATGTGCAACCCTTGTGGTCCACCACCAGGCCGTAACGGCGGCCAAAATAGCAGAACATGAAATCGGAATAGTAGCAGATGTTGTGGTAGGAAGTGAAAAGCGCGGCATCAATCTTCGCTTCGGCCATGTGCCGGCGGATGTTGTCCTGGCGCCTCTGCATTTCCTTGGCCGAGAAGGTTGGCACAACGGGCGTTCCGTTGCCTTGATAGTCCTGCAGTCTTTCTCTGATCATAGCATCCTCGCTTGGTTTGGTTTTGGGGTTTGGGGTCAGGCTGCGGCGCGCTTGCCGCTGGCCTTGATGTTGAATTCGTCCCGCAGGGCCTGGACGATGCCGTCCACGCAGACGCTGAGCATCAACTCGCCCTTTTCGCGTGATGCATGCTTCGGCGAAGAGAGCGTGCCGCTGGCCGGCGTCCATTCGGCCTTGACCGGATAGACATCGTAAGGCGGGAAGGTGGCGGCCGGGTGATCAACGGCCCGTTCAAGCTGCACAAGCCTGGGATAGAGCGCCAGCATCAGTGATGTTTCGAGCACACCGCCATGTTCGACGGCCCAGCCAGGGAATCCATCGGGATAGAGCTTGTCGATGGTTTCCTGGGTGACGAAATCCCAATAGGACAGCACCACCACCTTGACATTGGCCATGCCATCCCACCGCAGTTCACGCAGGGCCAGATCAACCGCCTCATTGATGAACCATGAGTTCTCATAGTGGCCGTTGACGATGCAGAAATCGCGCCCGCCGTGGCGCGCGAATTCCTTGATCACATCCCGCAGCTGGTGCACCAGCGTCTGCCCTTCGAGGCTGACGGTGCCGGGCATGTGGTTGCCGCCCCCGCATTTCTGCTGGGACTTGTAGCCATAGGTGAAGGCAGGGGCCACAAGGCCGCCCACGCGCTCTGCCACGCGCCGGGCAAATTCGGTGGGCAACAGAACATCCACATGAAGCGGCATGTGATGGCCATGCTGCTCCATGGAGCCCAGGGGGATGAGGATGGGCGTGTTCCCATCCTTCATCCTTGCGTGAAAGTCCGGCCATGGCATTTCTGCTGCAAAGGGCCCAAGCTTACTCAATTCTGCCTCCCGCGGCTGTTGTTGCTGTTGGGCGGCAGGAATAAGTCTGTTGCCTTGATATGGGAAATTCATTTAAGTTATCGTTTGATAAGTTTTGCTTGGGGCAGGGTCATGGTCGCCATCAATCTTCCAACCGACGTCATGCGCACGTTTCTGGCTGTCATTGATCTCGGCAGCTTCACCAAGGCTGGCCAGCTTCTGGGGCGCACGCAGCCCGCCATCAGCCTCCAGATCCGCAAGCTCGAAGAGCTTGTGGGCATGACCTTGATGGACACATCGGGCCGCAACATCTCGCTGACGCCTGAAGGTGAAAGCCTCGCGCGCTATGCGCGGCAGTTGCTGGTGATGAATGATGAGATTGTCGCCCGCCTGCAAAAGAAGGAAAGTTCTGGCGTGCTGCGCGTCGGCCTGCCGACTGACTATGCAGTGGCCTTTTTCCAGCGGGCGCTCACCGATTTCGCCAGGCTCAATCCCGATGTGCAGCTCTACATTGATTGCGAAACAAGCCCGGATCTCTTGCGGCGTTTCGAGGCGGATGATCTTGATCTGGTAATCGCCATGTATGATGACAGGCCGCCCACCGGGCTGGTTTATTCCTGGACGGAACGGCCCATTTGGGCGGTGGCGTCAGACACCGAAGTCCACAAGCGCAGGCCGGTTCCCATCGCGGCCCATCCCGAGGGATGCCACTATCGTGAGCGGATGATCAGGAGCCTCGACCAGATCGGCCGGCCCTGGCGCGTGGTTTACTCCAGCCCGGGAATCAGCGGCCTGCAACAGGCCGTTCAATCCGGCTTTGGCATCACGGCATTGACACAAAGAACCTTGATGCGCGGCATGAAGGCCCTTTCAGAAAGCGATGGCTACCCGCCCATGCAGGACATTCATGTTGGCCTTTTCTTCAAGAACACGGGGGCTTCAACATCTGCGCTTCTGCTGGCCAATTTCATCATGCAGTCGCTGCAGGAGTCTGGCCAGACCGATTTTGTCCGCATGGAGCGGCTTTCGGCGGAATCTCGGCCATAAGCGAAACTCATCAAACGATTTGAATCTTCAATTTCTATTTATGCCCTGAGTGTGTTTGGTTACCGGCCCAACGCGGCAGCCTGCTACCCACACAACCCGCGTCAGGGAGATCACTTCATGAAGACAGTAATGAAACCCAGCCGGCGCGATATTCTCAAAATCGGCGTCGCGGGCGGCGCTCTTGCCATGCCTTTCGTCAATCGTTCATGGGCGGCAACCACGGAACTCAACATGCTCGCCTGGTATGGCCATGGTGAGCCGGACGTGGTCGCGGAATTCGAGCAAGCCAACAATGTGAAGTTCAAGCCGAAATATTATGCCGGCGGCGACAACATGCTGGCGCTCATCGCCCAGTCTCCGCCCGGAACCTATGATGTTGTCCTGTCCGATGCCGAGTTCGTGCAACAGCTCAACCAGGCCGGTTATATCGATGAACTCAATCCGGCTGACTATCCCTTTGACGATTTCCTGTATGACGACTGGAAGAAGTTTCCCGGCCACTGGAAAGACGGCAAGCTCTTTTCCGTGATGGTGCGCTGCGGGCATTTGGGCGTGTCCTACAACACCACCGCCATCTCGGCCGAGGAAGCCAAAAGCTACAAGTGCTTCTGGAAGCCTGAGATCAAGGGCAAGCTTGGCCATTTCGACTGGCACTTGCCAACCTTGGGCCAGCTGAGCCTCTACAACGGCAATGCCTCGCCCTTCGACATCAACGGCGGCGCCTGGGACAAGGTGAAGGCCACGGCCAAAACCCTGCGCCCGCAAGTGGGTGGCTTCTTCGATTATGGCGGCACCTTCAACGGCCTGAAGAACGGCGAGATGCTGGCAATGGCAGGCATCGGCGATTGGATCACCGGCGTGCTGGAGCGCGATGGCGCGAAGGTGGCCTCTGTGGTCCCCAAGGAAGGCGGCATCCAATGGACCGAGTCCTGGTCCATCGGCAAAGGCAGCAAAAATGCGGCCCTCGCCAAGAAGTTCATCCAATACATGCTCTCGGCCCAAGGCCAGGTGCACTCGGCGCGCATGGCCGCCTATCCGGCCTTCGCCGTCACCAAGGCCGGCCGCAAGGCGCTGAATGACAAGGACCCCAAGGAAGCCCAGCGCACCGGCCAGGTGGATGGCGCAGCCAATGATCCCGTCACGCTGCTCAAGGAAGGCCGCATCCATTACCGCGACATTCCCAAGCAGCAGAGCCTCGAAGTCTGGAACGACTTCTGGTCGGAATACAAGGGCGCCTAGCCGCGGCCTGATTTCAAGCTTGGCCGCTCACCCAGGCAAAGGGTGGGCGGCATCCAGCCGCAATCGGCTTTGCTTGCTTCGGGCCATGCCCAGCAATTGGGCGGGCCCGCATCGCGGAATGCGGCACATTTCACTTTGTGCAACCCCGGGTAACTTTGAATGGCACATGCCACACACAGGGATTTTTACGCTTGGTTCTGGCGCATGCCATTGCTCATTTGGCAGGTGCTCTTCTTCGTGGTTCCGCTGGGCTTCATGTTCGTGATGAGCTTCTGGCTGGTCAAGGACTACCGGATGACGCCGGCCTTCGCCCTTGACAACTGGCTGAAGATACTCACCTGGGGAATCTTTTGGCGCGCCTATGGCTACACGCTGGCGCTTGCCACCGCGGCGATGGCGCTCGCCTCACTGTTTGCCTTTCCGGCCTCTTACACGCTTGCCTTCAAGGCCAGCGATGCGGCGCGGCGCTGGGCGCTGTTCTTCCTCATCATTCCCTTCTTCACCAGCTATCTGGTGCGTGTCTATGCCTGGCAGGTGGTGCTGGCTGGCAACGGCATCATCTCGGCCATTCTGGGCTTTGTTGGCCTCGGGCCACTGTCGCTGCTCAACACGCCCATCGGCACCCTTGTGGGCTATCTGACGCTCACCTTTCCGCTGGTGTTGATCCTGCAGACAATCTCGCTCTCCTCAATCGACAAGAACCTCATCGAGGCGGCCCACAACCTTGGCTGCGGGCCCTTGCGCACCATTTTCGCCGTCATCATTCCGGCCGCAAAGGTGGGCCTCATCGTGGCGGCCCTGTTCTGCTTCATTCTTTCCTTCGGTGATTTTGTCAGCCCCTATTATCTCGGCGGCTCCAAGCCGCCGACGCTCTCGATCATGATCATTGACTCCACCAAGTCGGGCCAGCAATGGCCGCGCGCCGCGGTGATTGCGGTGATGATGATCATCTCGCTTCTCACCGTGGCATTCGCATCGGTCACGGCTGCCTACAGGAGGCGCGGATGAACGCCGAAAAAGCCCTCAAATGGGCGCTCTTTGCCTATGTGGCGCTGGCCTTCGCCTTCATTTTCACGCCGGTCATCTGGAGCTTCATCTTCTCCTTCAATTCCGACCGCTTCCCAAGCCTGCCCTTGGGCAGCTTTTCATTGAAATGGTACGAGACGGTGCTCAGCCGGCCAGAAATCCTGCAGGCGGCGGTGACCAGCCTCACCGTTGCCATTTGCACTTCGCTGCTCGCCACATTCATCGGCTTCTGCACCGCCTACACCGACTTCCGCTATCACTTCATGTTCAAGCAGGCCTATCTCGCGCTGGCCATGCTGCCGCCAACCATTCCGCTCATCATCATGGCCTTGGCCATGCTGTCCTGGCTGGCCCAGATCGGCCTGTCCGGCCAGGTGATCTCCATCATCATTTCCCACACGGTTCTGGCCGCCCCCTTCGCAATGGCGGTGATCAGGCTGCGGCTCAATGACATGGACCCCAATCTCGAAGCGGCGTCATGGAACCTGGGCGCATCGGAATGGCGGGCCATGCGCGAAGTGGTCATTCCCTTCGCCATGCCATCCATCATCGCTGCCCTGTGCCTGACCGCTGCCGTTTCGTTTGATGAGTTTGCGGTGGCCTGGTTCGTCTCAGGGCTCAACAAGACCATCCCGGTGGTGATCCTCGAAATCCTGCAAGGCAATGTTGATCCGCAGATCAACGCCATCGGCACCTTCGTTTTCATCATCTCTATTGCGCTCATCGTCACCGCCCAGATGCTGATGCTTTCAAAGGGCGGCAAAAAGGAAGCCACGCAATGACCACTCCCCTCGTTGTCTTCGACCGCGTCGAGAAGCGCTTCGAAAATTTCGTTGCCGTAAAGCCAACCAGCTTTGAGATTGCCGCCGGCGAGTTTCTTGCCATCATGGGCCCTTCCGGCTGCGGCAAGACAACCACCTTGCGCATGCTGGCGGGCCTTGAGGCGCCCACGGCGGGCGAAATCCGCTTTGAAGGCCGGGTGATGAACAATGTGAAGCCGCATGAGCGTGACATGCCGCTGGTGTGGCAATCCCTGGCACTTTTCCCCTTCCTCAATGCCCGCGAGAATGTCGAATTCGGCCTCAAGATGCGCGGTGTAGATTCAGCCACGCGCAAGAAGAAGGCCCTGGAGTGGCTTGACCGTCTTGGCATCGGCCAATTCGCCGAGCGCAACGTGGCCAAGCTTTCCGGCGGCCAGCGGCAGCGCGTGGCCTTGGCAAGATCGCTTGTCACTGAGCCGAAAATCCTGCTGCTGGATGAGCCGCTTTCCGCGCTCGACGCCCACCTCGTCATCCGCATGCAGAGCGTGCTGACCAAATTGCAAAAGGAGCTGGGCATCACCTTTGTATATGTCACGCACAGCCAATCCGAAGCCTTCGCAATGGCAGACCGCGTGGTGATCATGTCCCACGGTGAAATCGCGCAGATCGGCAAGGCCAAGGACATCTACCGCGCGCCATCGGACAAGTTTGTCGCCGAGTTCGTCGGCCGCAACAACATCTTTGAAGGCAAGGTCCTGAAATCCACGCCCGCCAACACGGTTGTCGCAACACCGCTGGGCGCCTTCAGCGTTCCAACCGGCACCAAGGGCACCTTCAAGGCGGATGATCCGCTCAGCTTTGTTGTCGCCGCCGATCTGGTGCAGATTTCGGCACAGCGTCCGTCGGAGGACAACATTGTGGAATGCCAGGTCATCTCCGAACAGTTCATGGGAACAACGGTCACCTTGTTCCTGGAAGCAAAGGATGGCTCGGAACTGAAGGTCCAGGTGGGGCAGCGGGAGCTTGAGGGGATTGATTTCAAGGGCAGCAAAAAGCTCTTTGCAAGCTGGCCTGTCTCGCGGGCCCATGTCTTGGCCAGACAGTGAGGTGCCACATGCCACTTTTCCGTTGGGTGTAACATGCGAGGACCTCCAGACGGCACCCGGAATGTGCAACAGAAAAAGCGCCTGCGGGTGGGCTTCCTGCTGGCGCGGAATTTCACGCTCAGTGCATTCTCATTGTTCGTTGATACGCTGCGCCTTGCAAGTGATGAGCAGGATTTCTCCGGGCGCAAGTATCTGGATTGGGATGTGCTCAGCGATGAATCGCAATTGATCAAGTCGAGCTGCGGGGTTTTTGTGGCCCCAACAGCCCGCCTCAATCCCCGCGAAAGCTATGACTTTCTGGTGGTGGTGGGCGGGCGCCTCAATATTGATGAACCTTTAAGCGCCGCGCAGATTGAATATGTCCGCCAATTTGGCAGCAAATCCGGCACCATCATCGCGCTCTGCACGGCGAGCTTCATTCTGGCTGATGCAGGCATGCTCGGCGGAAAACTGGCTTGTGTCAGCTGGCTCCACCGCCATGAGTTTCAAATGCGCCACCCGGACATAACCGCGGTTTCAGACAGGTTGTTCGTGCGCAGCGGCAACATCTTCACCTGCGCGGGCGGAACTGCCGCCGCGGATCTGGCGGCTGACCTTGTCGAGAAGCATCTCGGCGGCCAACTGGCCTCAAAGGCAACGCAAATTCTGCAAATCGAGCGCCGCCGCAGCGGTGCGGATTTCCAGGCGCGCATCGTCATCGGGCAGTTTGTGCCAAAGGACAGCCGGGTGAGGCAGGCCATCCAGATCATGGAACAATTTGTTGATGCGAGGTGGGATGTTGAATGGCTGGCGTCGCGCCTGTGCATCACCAGGCGCCACCTTGAGCGGCTGTTCAAGCAGGAATATGGAACGGGCCCGAGGTCCATCTTCAAGCGCATCCGCATGGAGCAGGCAAAGGTCCTGCTCGTCAACACCGAGCAGCCAATTTCGCAGATCGCCTTCGATCTTGGCTATGACACCCAAAGCCAGTTCAGCCGCCAGTTCCGGGCGCAGTTCGGAACCACCCCGACAGTCGTAAGATCAGCCGCGCGCCCCTGAGCCCGAGCGTCTTAGCCTGAAATTCCAAGCAATCACCAGACACACAGAATTGCATGGAAAATCATAACGGCAATTGGTTCGGCGAAGCTTCGGCTTCTGCGCGGGAACAACCAAAAGGCGCGGGCGCATTGCTGGCGTGAACGAGGTCTTGGCCGGGTCACGCGATCGCGGGCTCATTGAGGTGAGGCAATCTCAAATTGAACCGCTACCGAGATCGACGGAGCAGTTTTATTTGCCAAGTCCTGTTGAACGAATATCTCAAGTGACTTCGAACCAGTCCAACAGCACCGTTTAAAGAGCCACTTTCGCTGAATATCCGAGTGGTATCCGTGGCGCAGCTTTCCGGCAAGGACGCGCTAGACTTCATCACTGCAGTCGCCTCAAGCTCTCTTTCGAGTGACGCCACTCGGCCTTCAATGGCTTGGAAGGTGACATCAGCGGTGTCGAATTGGAAGACGATGATCATTTTGTGAAATCAAAAATCGCATCTCTTGAACAATCAAGAATCTGAGGAAGCAAAATTTGGCTATTCTTGGGCCAGATTTGTGATCCCACCGCTCACAGGCAATTGCTGGAATTAGAAGTCTACATTGTAAGCAAGGCTTTGGCTGTGGCTTCGTCGGTAATCAGGCCGCTCAATCTCCGGCTCTGCAAAACGGCGTGAATGGCCTCTTGCTTGTCGCGACCGCCCGCGATGGCGACAATCTGGTCCCTGCCGAGTCCGCCCAAGGATACCGACAATGTGCGGTTGCTCAAGGCAGTTTCCAACACGCGGCCGTGTTTGTCGAAGAAGTGGCCCAGTATTTCGCCAATGCCGCCCTGCGACTGGATCGCCTTGATGTCGCGCTGTTCCAGCATGCGCGAAAGTGCAATCGTGGCTGAAGACCCCACAGTGCCAATGCCCGCGATTTTCAAGGTGGCTTGATTGGCGAGGTCGAGGATGTCGTGCACCCCGCGCTGCGCCAGCAGCACCTCCCGGTCTTCTGCCGAGTTTGCAAAATACGGCACTGGCAAGACATGTGCGCGGGCACCTGTCTTGGCAGCAATGCTGTGCATCACGTCATGCGGGTTCACGGAATAATCCGGCGTCACATCGCCCAGCAGCGAAACGAACCTTGTCTGAGAGACGTTCATGCGCGGCAGGTTTTGCACCACTGCCGCCAAAGTGCGCCCGTGGCCCAAGCCAATCACGTGGTGCTGGCCATTTTCGATCTGCCGGACGAGGTAGTTGGCGCCCAGAAGGCCAAGCGCCTTGTAGGGTTGCCCCTCTTCTTCAAGGTCCGGTGCAACCATGCAGAAATCAAGCGCGAAACGCGTGCGCAACTCGTTCTCGAGCTCAACGCATTCCACGATGTCACCCTGAATGGTGATCTTCACATGGCCCTCAGCGAGTGCGCGGGCGATGAGGCGATGCGCCTTTACGGAAGTGAGGCCCAGACGCTCGGCCACGGCGGCCTGCGTCATGCCGCCTTGATAATGCATCCAGGCAGCGCGGATGGCGAGGGAGCGTTCGTCGGTGGCCTGGTTCACGGCAGTTGCGATTCCTTTTTCCTAGATGTTCAAATGTTTGGCCCCGGTGTCAATATGCGGCGCCCAGAAGGCCACACTTTCCGCAATCTGGGGAATCACCTCGCGGTCATTGGGCTCGCGCTCCTTGAAGGAGAGTTCAAGGCAGATTTCATTGTCCTTCGCGCCGCCTGCCGCGAAAGCGTCCAGCAGGGGCCCGGGCTGAATGCGGCCCCTGGCATTGAAGGCACCGGTGAAGGGCCGGTGGCCACCCTTGTCCATCAGGCTTTGCTTGATGTGGATGATGGGCGAATAGGCTGGAACAGCGCGCGCCCAGGCATAGGGGTCATAGTCATCGGGGTTGGCGCTGGTCACATCGCCATGGTCAATGTCAGCCATCATCCACATGGGCACCGCCATGTTGGCGGCCGTGAGACGCTGCTGCAGGGCAAGGCATGAGGCGATGGTGTCGCCGAATTCGCGGCCAATGCTCATCGGCTCCCAGAACACATATTTGAGGCCGGCGGATTTCGCATGTTCGGCAACTTCCGCCCAGCAATCAATGGCGATTTGGGTGAGCTCTTCGCGCCGCCTTGCGTCATCAAAATCCTTGTAGGTGAAGATGGCAAATTGCGTGCCCACGGAGAAGCCGCCGAGATCGCCAATGATGTCGGCAAAGGTCTTGAACCAATCGACGTAGTAGCGCCGCACAGCCTTGTCCGGGTGGCCGAAGTGATTGAGGCGGCCGTAAGGCCCCGTCATGCCGGAGGTGACGCGCACGCCCGTGCTCTTCATGGCTGCTGCCATCTGGCGGGTCAGGGCATTGATCACGGGCGCGGGCCATGAGGGATTGATGAATTCATGGGTCAGCTGCAGGTCACGCAATTTCAACTCGCGGGCGACCGTGTTGATCAGATCATCAGGCTCGGCAAAGCGGTTGACCAGCGGATTGGTGTTGAGCGAAAGGGTCAGTGGCATGTCGGTCACTACGCGCTCTTGCGGCTGGCGTTCTTGCCCAGCCAGACTTCCAGCTCGTTGCGCTCGCCCTCGCTCATGCGCAGGCCAAGCTTGGTGCGGCGGAACAGAATGTCTTCCGCCGTTTCGGCCCACTCATGCGCCATGAGATAGTTCAGCTCGGCCTCATAAAGCCCAGCTCCAAAATGCTTGCCCAGATCAGCGAGAGACGTGGCCTTGCCCAGCAATTGCGCCGTGCGCGCGCCATAGCACCGGCCATAGTGCTGCAGCAGGCCGCGCGGCAGAAATGGATAGGCCCCGCGCAATGTGTTCACCCAGCTTTCATAATCGGCGTTTGGAATTTCGCCGCCGGGCAGTGTCGCGCCTGCCGTCCAGTCTTTCCCCATCGTGGGAAAGAAGGGAGTGAGCTTTTGCAAGGCATGTTCGGATAGCTTGCGGAATGTGGTGATCTTGCCCCCAAAAACGCTCAGCAGCGGCGCGCCATTGGCGTCGAGGTCAAATACATAGTCGCGCGTGACGGCGGAAGGGTTGCCCTTGCCATCGTCAAACAGCGGCCGCACGCCGGAGAATGAATGCAGGACGTCTTCGCGCCGCAGCTTCTGCTTGAAATAGCGATTCACGGCAGCGATGAGATATTCAATTTCGGACTCGTCGATCTTCACATCCTCGGCGGCGCCGGAATAGGGAATGTCGGTGGTGCCAATCAGCGCTTTGCCGTTTTCGTACGGATTGATGAAGATCACACGCTTGTCGTGGTTCTGCACCAGATAGGCCTGTTCGCCGTCCCAGAATTTTTCGACAATGATGTGGCTGCCCTTCACCAGCCGGACGCCACGGCTGGAATTGGAGCCGGCCACGCGGTTCACCACGTCATTCACCCAGGGACCAGCGGCATTGACCAGCGCCTTGGCCGTCACATTGCGAACGCCAAGCTTGCTCTTGAGTTGGATTTGCCATGAGTTGCCTTCGCGCCGCGCGCTCACACAGGCCGTTCGGGTGAGAATTTCGGCGCCGCGTTCAGCGGCATCCAGCGCATTGAGCGCCACAAGCCGCGCATCGTCCACCCAGCAGTCGGAATATTCAAAGCCCTTGGTATATTGCGGAAGGATGGGCGCACCCTCGGGGTCGCGCCGCAGATTGAGCGTGCGGGTGCCGGGCAGGCGCTTGCGCCCGCCCAGATGGTCGTAGAGAAACAGCCCGAGGCGCACCAGCCAGGCGGGCCTGTCATTGGGGCTGTGAGGCAGAACAAAGCGCATGGGCCAAATGATGTGGCTTGCGGAATTGAGCAGCACTTCGCGCTCGATCAGCGCTTCGCGCACCAGGCGGAATTCATAATACTCAAGATAGCGCAAGCCGCCATGCACCAGCTTGCCCGAGCGGGATGACGTGCCCTGCGCCAGATCATCCTTCTCGCACATCAGCACTTTCAGGCCGCGGCCTGCGGCATCCCGGGCAATGCCCGCGCCATTGATGCCGCCGCCAACGACGACAAGATCATAGTGAGAATTGCTGGTTTGGGGGCTGGCTTTGGGCATTTGCACCGTGAATCAATTGGCCGAGGATGAGCGGGCTGCGGCGAGGCGCTTCCACATGGGAGCAAGCTGTTGCCGCGTGTCGCGATAAATTTCAAAAAGCTGGGCATAATGGGCCGCATTGGCAGGCTCGGGCTTTTCGGCCGCGCCCAAAAGCGGCGTCACCCATTCGCTGATGCAGGCTTCCATGTTGGGATAGGCCTTGATTGCAACGGCGGCCATCATGGCGGCACCGGCCGCGCCCGCCTCTTCGCGCGATGAGACACGCACTGGCGCATTCACGCTTGCAGCAATGATCTGGCGCAAGGCACCTGACCGGGCAGCACCACCGGTGATGCGCAACTCCTTCGGCATGCCGCCCATCATGGCATAGCAATCATGCATGGCGAGGCCAAGGCCTTCGATCACGCTCCTCACCAAATCGGCATAACCGTGTGTGCTGGAAAGCCCGGTGAAGCTGGCGCGGGCCGAAGCATCGACAAAGGGCCCGCGTTCCCCGGCTTCCGAAATGTAAGGATGATAAAGCAGCGTTCCCGGCCTGGTCTGCGCCAGCCAGCGGTCAACCTGCTTTACCATGTCGCCGTGGCTGGCTTCTTGGCCGAAATCCTTCAGCACCTGTTGCCCAAGGCGCAACACCCAATCGAGATTGAGTGTGGCCGCCATGTTGGTTTGCACCTGGGTCACAATGTTGTGGGCGGGCAGGGGGATCACATAGCCCGTGCATTCAGCGTTGAGAAAAACATCTTCCGATGTCACAGCGCGCATGTGGACGCCAGTGGAGCCGATAACCGAGCAGGCGGCGTCCTTGTCGCCGGTGTAAACGCCGGCACCCAGCGCCGTCATCGCCATGTCCACAAAGCCCAGCACAACCGGCGTTCCGGCGCGCAGGCCCGTCGCTGCGGCCGCCGGGGCCGAAAGAGGATGCGTGGTTTCGCTGCCATCGATGATGGGCGGCAGCAAATGCCGCTGCTCATTCAGGCCAAGCGCGGTGATGACGGCATCATCATATTGGCGATTGCGAAAGTTGCCAAAGGTGAAGCTGGCTTCCGAAGGGTCGGTTGCCCGAACGCCCGTGAGGTTGAGATAGAGCCAATCCTTGCAATGCAGTGCGGCTGCAGCCTTGGCCAGGAGTTCTGGCGTGGTGGCCTTCATGTGCGCCAGCTGGCTGCCCTGCTGGCAAGTGTTCAGGCCCGTGCCCGTCGCTTCAAAGCGCGCGCGGTTGGCGCTGGAATTGGAGAGACGGTCAACCGTGGCCGCAGCGCGTGCATCCAGCCAAAGCCAGGCATCTGCCACGGGCTCGTTGTTGCGCCCCACCAGCCATGTGCCATCTCCCTGGCCTGTCACGGCAATGGCAGCGGTGCGCGCAGCAAGCCCAGGCACTTTTTCTCCAAGATCACGCAGTGCCTTTGCGCAATCAGCCCAGGTTTGCGGCAAGGATTGCGTGGCTGCACCTTCGGCAGTGGTGCTGTAACGGTTGGGAATTGCAGCGGTTTGAAGCTGCCTTCCGGAAAGATCGAAAGCCACGGCCTTGATCACCGAAGTGCCGGCGTCGATGCCGATGATAATGTCTGTCGCTGCGACTTGTGCGGCCATTGTTTCTGTTGCAACCTTCCCTAAAGCCCCATCGCAAGGTTTGTGTGGGGCTGCAATTTTTTATTTTGGCTGTACATTATTTCAGCGGAATTTTGAGGAGTCAAGAGCGTCCTCAAACTCAACCGCTCGAATCCACCTTTGGATGCGTCGAAATGCCCGGCCTGCCGTGCCTTGGCAGAATTGCAGAATATCTATGTAAATTGGCCTTGAATTATATCTCTGATGTCTGGACACCGTGCTTGCTGTTTGGAGTGCGGCTGCGAAAGGCAGATCGTTTCATGCTGCAGTGCGGAATAAAATTTCAAGGAAAGAAAAATATTTCACTTCGCGTTATTGACTCTCGGTGAAATTTGCTCCAGTCTGCGAAAATAATTACTTTCACAAGCCAAGGGTCCCGGCAGAGGGCCTGCTGACCAGGGAGAGATTTTTACCTTGCCTCACAAGCAGATCGTGCATGGCTTTGGAATGACGCGGCACACAGTGGTGGCTGCGCAATGAGTGCGTCGCAAACCCCAATGCGCCAGCGCAAGGTGCCTGCTGTCTTGACCATTGCGGGCCTTGCCCTGTTGGTTGCCATTGCCGCCAGCACCAAGGTCGTCGTGATTGGCTCAAGCGACGATGTGCGCAAGAAAGTCTTCTCCAAGGATGAATATGGCGCTGCCACCTTCCCGCAGGTGCAGAAGTTTGTTGTCGAGCATGCGGTGGATGCCAAGGAACTGGGTGCGGCAATCGCCGCAGACCCTGCGGCCGCCGGCAAGAAATACGGCATTGAAACCGGCACTGGCCCTGTCATCCCGGTGGTGCTCACGGGCGTTGCCGGCGAAGCGTCGTCCGGCATCTACAAGGTCGCGGTTGAAGGCCTGGATGGCATTCTGGTGCGGGTGCAGACGGGGCCAGCAATCAACGGCACGGAGCTGCGCGATGCTTCTGGCACCATCAAGTTCGGCCAGTTCACCAACCAGATCGAATATCAGGATGCAGGATCGGCCATCAACAACGAGATGAAGAAACAGGTCTTGCAGCCCGTCGACACCGCCAACTTGACGGGCAAGACCATTTCCGTGACTGGAGCATTTAAACTCATCAATCCCAAGGGCTGGCTGGTGACGCCAGTCAAGCTTGAGGTGAAATGACCATGGCCCGCGCCGCCATCAGTTCATCAGCGAGCAGCGAGCCCGGCGATGTGGTGGTGCTGGAGGCGCGGCATGTCTCCAAATCCTTTGGCAACATCCATGCGCTGAAAGGCGTGAATTTTGCGGTTCACAAGGGCAAGGTGACAACGCTGTTCGGCGAAAACGGCGCCGGCAAATCCACCTTGATGAAGATTCTCTCGGGCATCATCAAGCCTTCGGGCGGCGAGATCCTGCTGGACGGCGCTGCGGTGACTTTTTCTTCCAGCACTGATGCGCGCAATCGCGGCATCTCCATCATCCATCAGGAGTTGAGCCTCGCGCCAAACTTGAGCGTGCGCGACAACATTTTCATGGGCCGCGAAATCATCAGCAATGGCCAGGTGGATTTTGCCGAGGAAGAGCGCCAGGCCGCCAGCCTCATGCAGGAGTTGCAGCAAAGCATCGACCCGCTCACCAAGGTGGAAGACCTGCGTCTGGGCCAGCAACAGATTGTGGAAATTGCCCGTGCGCTTTCGGTGAACTCCCGCATCCTCATCATGGATGAGCCCACTTCCGCGCTGTCGGCCACTGAAGTGGAAGTGCTGTTCAAGGTCGTGCATGACCTCAAGGCCAAGGGCGTGTCGATTGTTTACATCTCGCATCACCTTGAAGAGGCGCTGCTGATCACCGACTATGCCGTAGTGCTGCGCGATGGCACGATGACAGCCTATGCTCCCCGCAAGTCGATCGACCTGGAATGGATCGTGCGCAACATGGTGGGCGAAAACTATGACCTGGGTTCGCCTCCCGAAGGCCACGAGATGGGCAGCGTGGCGCTGGCCATAGAAGATCTTACGGTTCCCGCCAAGGGTGCAGCGGGTTTCAATGTGGTTGATCACTTGTCGCTGTCAGTGAAAGCCGGCGAAATTGTCTGCATCTATGGCCTTATGGGCGCTGGCCGCACCGAAATGCTGGAATGCGTGGCGGGGCGGCTGAAGTCATCAGGCGGCCGGGTGCTGCTGGAAGGCCAGGATGTGATAGGCCTCAGCATCGGCGAGCGCATAGCGCGCGGCCTTTCGCTGGTACCGGAAGACCGGCAGCGTGATGGCCTGGTGCAAACCATGAGCGTCGGGCAAAATCTTTCGCTGGCCTCCATCCGCGCCTTTGTGCGCGGGCTGTTTGTTTCCAATGGCGATGAGCAGGCTCTGATCGGCAAGTCAATCAAGCAGGTGCACATCAAGACATCCGGCGGCAAGGCCGCCATCGGCTCCCTTTCGGGCGGCAACCAGCAAAAGGTTGTCATCGGCAAGATGATGGCTACCAACCCGAAGGTCCTTCTTCTGGACGAACCCAGCCGCGGCATCGACGTGGGCGCCAAGGGCGAAGTGTTCAAGCTGCTGGCTGAGGGCGCAAAGCGCGGGCTTGCTGTCATTTATTCAACATCAGAAGTGGGCGAGTGCTTCAGCGTGGCACATCGCATCGTGGTTTTGCGGCGCGGGCGCATCTCGGCCGAATTCACGGCAAACACGACAAAGGAAAAAATCATGGCCGCCTCTGGCGAGTCCAAGGCGGCATGAGGAACGGCAATGGCTGAAACCAAAAGCATGAGCAATAATTCACAAGGCAAGGCCCGCAAGTTCGATTTGGGCGAACTGTTCCTTGAGGGCCGCGCCTTCCTGGCGCTCATTGTCATCATTGCCGTGTTCTCATTTCTTTCGCCCAACTATTTCTCGGTGAGCAATTTCCTCATCATGGCCTCGCATGTGGCAATCTATGGCCTGCTGGCCATCGGCATGCTGCTGGTCGTGCTGAATGGCGGCATTGATCTTTCGGTGGGCTCTGTTCTCGGCCTCTCCGGCATCATCGCCGGTTACCTGATGCAGGGCGTTGAATTGAAATCCCTGGGCGTCATCCTGTTTGAGCCCGTTTGGGTGGTGGCGTTGCTCACCTGCGTTGCCGGCGCACTGCTGGGCGCCGTCAACGGCGTGCTGATTGCCTATTTGCGCGTGCCCGCCTTCGTGGCCACGCTGGGTGTGATGTATGTGGCGCGTGGCGTTGCGCTGCTCATCACCAATGGCCTCACCTTCAATGCGCTGGCGGGCAAGCCTGAACTTGGAAACACGGGCTTTGACTGGCTGGGCTTCAACCACCTGTTTGGCGTGCCCATTGGGGTGCTGGTGCTGGCCGTTCTCGCAATTTTGACGGGCCTGCTCTTGTCACGCACGGCCTTTGGCCGCTGGCTTTATGCCTCGGGCGGCAACATGCGCGCAGCTGAGCTGTCAGGCGTTCCGGTCAAGCGGGTGCAGATCAGCGTCTATGTGCTCTCCGGCATCTGCGCGGCCATTGCGGGGCTGGTGCTTTCGTCGCAGCTCACCTCGGCCGGCCCAACGGCAGGCACAACCTATGAGCTCACCGCCATCGCCGCCGTGGTGGTTGGCGGCGCTGCCCTCACCGGCGGGCGCGGCACGGTGCGCGGCACCATGCTTGGCGCCTTCGTGATTGGCTTCCTCTCGGATGGCCTCGTGATCATCGGCGTCTCATCCTATTGGCAGACGGTTTTCACCGGCGCTGTCATCGTTCTCGCGGTGTTGCTCAATTCAATTCAATACCGCGGGAGAAAAACCGCCTGACCAGGGCATCAAGAGTTTCGTTCGCGGGGAGGCGGCATCACGCTTTTTGGCAACGGAAAAAACCGCCGGTCCGCCGGCACAGAAGGAAACCACAAGGAGAATACAATGTTCAAGACCGGTTTGCGCCTCACTCTCGCCGCTGCGGCTTTCGGCACCATGCTGAGCACCGCTGCTTTCGCCGATGGCGGCCTCATTTCCATCATCGTGACCGACCCGGCCAATCCCTATTGGCTGACGGAAGGCAATGTGGCCAAGGCCACCGCCGAAAAGATGGGCTACAAGGCCAATGTATCGGCCCACAAGGGCGACACCAACGCCGAAAGCCAGATGATCGACACCGCCATCACCAACAAGTCTGTCGCCATCATCCTCGATCCGGCCAATGCTGATGGTTCCATCGGCGCCATCAAGAAGGCCGTTGCCGCCAAGATCCCGGTGATCCTCGTGAATGCCGAAATCAACCAGGAAGGCCTGGCCAAGGCACAACTCGTGTCCAACAACGCCCAGGGCGCTGCCCTCGGTGCCACCCAATGGCAGAAGGCCATGGGCGACAAGGGCAAATATGTTGAGCTGTTCGGCAACCCCGCCGACAACAACGCCGCCACCCGTTCCAACGGCTACGAAACAGTTCTGTCGCAATATCCTGACCTGAAGAAGGTGGGCAAGGAAGTGGCCGACTGGGATCGCACCAAGGGCCACAACAAGATGCAGTCTCTGCTGCAGGCCAACCCGGACGTGAATGGCGTGATCTCGGGCAATGACGAAATGGCCCTGGGCGCCATCGCCGCGCTGAAGGAAGCTGGCAAGCTGGCCAATGTGAAGGTTGGCGGCTTTGACGGCTCGCCCGACGCAGTTGCCGCTGTGAAGGCCGGTGAAATGGCCTACACCGTGCTGCAGCCTGTGGCCGTGTTCTCGGAAAAGGCCATCCAGGAAGCCGACAGCCTGATCAAGACCGGCAAGACCGGTGCCGATTCTGAAAAGCAGCTGTTCGACTGCGCCTTGATCACCAAGGACAATGTCGACAAGTACACGGCACCCTTCACGCTCTCGAAGTAAAAACACCTAGAGGCGGGCACTTCACTCCCTGGTGCCCGCCTTCCAAACTGCCGGGGCTTGATCGTGGTTGCTCAAGCCTCGGCATTTTGCTTTGAAGTGCATTGCCCATGCCCAGCCTTCTCGGAATAGATTGTGGATTGACCGTCACCAAGGCGGTGGTTTTTGATGTTTCCGGCGCTGTTCTTGCAGTGGCGCGCAGGCGCATTCCGCAATTGATGCCCAAGCCGCACCATGTTGAACGTGACATGGATGCCCTTTGGGGCGGCACGGCCGAAGCCATTCGCGAAGCAATATCCAAATGCGGGCGCACCCCTACCGACATTGTTGCCGTTGCGGCCACGGCGCATGGCGATGGTCTCTATCTTCTGGGCAAAGCCGGCAAGCCCCTGGGGCACGGCATTCTCTCGCTCGACAGCCGCGCTGCGGAAATGGCGCGGGATTGGCAGGCTTCTGCGGTTGGTGCGGAAGCCTTGCATCTCACTGGCCAGTTGCCTTTGGCGTCTGCCAGCGCGTCTCTGCTGGCTTGGATCAAGGCGCATGAGCCGGAGCGCTTCGCGCAAATCGGCCACGCCTTCGCGTGCAAGGACTACCTTCGCTTTTGTCTGGCAGGAACGATCGGAACCGACCGCACCGAAGCCAGCGTGTCTTTCACCAATGTCCAATCGCAGGATTATGATGATGCGATCCTGCGGCTGTTTGATTTGCGTGAATTGAAAAATGCCCTCCCGGCCATTTCAGAAAGCCAGTCCGCCGTTGGCGGCGTGACGCAAGCAGCCGCGCAGCAGACGGGCCTTGTGGCTGGAACGCCCGTGGTGGCGGGCCTGCACGATGTGACGGCCTCAGCGCTGGGCATGAGCGGGCACCGGCCGGGCACGGTGGCCATCGTGGCCGGCACCTATTCCATCAACCAGGTTGTTTCGCTGAAGCCGCAGATTAGCACGCGCTGGCTTTGCCGCAATGGCTTGCTGCCGGGGCAATGGAACAATATGGCGATCTCGCCCGCCTCTTCCGCCAACTATGATTGGTTTCTCGATACGCTGTGCAAGGCGGATCAACGGGCCGCAGTGCAGGCGGGCATTTCCATTCACGACGTCATGGCAGGCGAAATCGGCGCTGCGCTGGAAAAGCCATCATCCCTGCTGTTCCATCCCTACCTCTTTGGTTCGCCTTTTGGCCCGGAAGCCAGCGCGGCATTCCTTGGCCTGCGCGGCTGGCATGACCGTGGCATGATGCTGCGGGCCGTGCTGGAGGGTGCCATCTACAATCACCGCATCCATGTGGATGCGCTGCGCGGCGTGTTCGAATTTTCCAATGCCATGCTCACGGGCGGCCCGTCACGCAGTTCACTTTTCAACCAGCTGTTCGCAGATGTATTGAACATGCCGGTCACAGTGACGGAAACGGAGGAGGCCGCTGCCTGGGGTGCCGCGCTTTGTGCAGGCGCAGGCGTTGGCCTTTATGCTTCGCCATTGGACGACCCGCGCGATCTCGCGGCCATCAGCAAAACCTATCTTCCACAGGCAGACCGTGCCGCAAAACATGAAGAACGCTATCAGCTTTTCTGCGGGATGGCAGAGGCAATGAAGCCATATTGGCCGCGCCTCGAAGCGCTGGCGGGCAAAGGTTGAGCATGGCGCCGGAATTGCCTTCTCGATTGCAAGAGCAGCAGCGCCGTCTGCAGGCACTGCAGGCCGCAGGCGTCGATGTTCTCATCATTGGCGCGGGCATCAACGGCGCAGGCCTGTTCCGCGACCTGTGTGAACAAGGTGTTTCCTGCGCCATTGTTGACAAGGGTGATTTCGGCTCCGGCACCAGTGCGGCCCCTTCGCGCCTCATTCACGGCGGCCTGAAATACATCGAAACAGGTGAACTGGGCCTCGTGGCGCAATCCACCTATGAACGCAACCTGCTGCTCAAGAACGCGCCGCATTGCGTGAAGCCAATTGAAACTGTGGTTCCCATCTTTTCCTGGGCCAAGGGTGTTTGGCCAGCGTTGAAAACCTTGGCAGGCTTCAAGGCCACGGCCCGCTCGCGTGGCGCGTTGCTCATCAAAGTGGGTCTTGCGCTTTACGATTTCTACGGAGCCCGTGCGCGGGTCATGCCGCGCCATGCCATGTGGAGCAGGCAACGGGCGCTGCGCGAGCTGCCTTCACTTGCGCCAACCATCGTTGCGGCAGGAACCTACTATGATGCAGCCATAGCGCGGCCCGAGCGGCTGGTGTGGGAATTGCTGCAGGATGGTTTGGCCGCAAATCCAAATTCGGCGGCACTCAATTATTGCGCCTTGCAGGATTGCGATGGCCGTGCATTGCAGTTCGAAAGCCAAAATGGATTTGCGTTTTCATTGTGTCCCCGCATTGTCATCAATGCCGCGGGCCCTTGGATTGATGCGGTCAATGAAAAGCTTGGCGCGCCCACAAAGCTCATTGGCGGCACCAAGGGCTCGCATATTCTCATCGACCACCCTGAACTGTTGCGCCAGCTTCAGGGCCGCATGGTCTATTTTGAATCCAACGATGGCCGCATACTTCTGATCTATCCTTACGAAGGTCATGTGATGGTGGGTTCGACCGACCAGAAGGCCGCCAACCCCGATGATGTTGCCTGTGAGGATTGGGAGATAGATTACTTCCTCGGTGCCTTGCGCATTTTGCTGCCCGCCATGCATTTTGATGGAGGGCAAATCATCTATGCCTATAGTGGCATCCGGCCTCTGCCAGCATCTGATGCATCAAGCGAGGGCCTGATCAGCCGCGATCATTCGGCGCCGGTGATGGAACCTGCAGATAAGCGGGCTTTCCCGGTCATCTCGCTTGTGGGTGGAAAATGGACGACGTTTCGCGGCTTTGCTGAAGAAGTTGCCGACGCGGTTTTGCAGCGGCTACAAAGGCCGCGCCGGCTTTCGACGGCAACCTTGGCCATTGGCGGCGGGCGCGACTATCCGGCTGAGGCGGAAACATGGATCAGTGTTCCGGCAAACAAATTTGGCATTCCTGCTGAAGACGCGCGAACACTCTTTATGCGATATGGCACTACTGCTTCAGCACTACTGGAAAATCTCGCGGCATCTGGCCTTGGAGAACGCCTGCAAGATGCGCCGGATTATTTCGTGGGTGAATTTAGATACATGGCGCGGCGTGAATTGGTGCAGACTTTGGCTGACACCGTGATGCGCCGCACGGTGCTGGCCCTTGGCGGACAGTTGAGCCTGCGCGGCATCCATGCCATCGCCGGCGTGCTGGCAGAGGAATTGGGCTGGAGCGAAGCCCGCAAGATCAAAGAGGTGAGCGAACTTGCCTCGGCACTCAGAACCCGCAACCGCATCCGCTTGGCTGGCCCGGACAAGGCCCAGGCGGCCGCCTGAATGGAAAACTCATGAGCAAGAAAACCCCCTGGATAGGCACAAGCTGGAAGATGAACAAGCTGCGGGCAGAGGCGCAGGGCTTTGCGCGTGCCCTGGCGGCGTCGCCGTTTGCGCAGGGGCAGGAGTTCCAGCCCTTCGTCATCCCGCCCTTTCCCTACATTGCCGAAGTCGCGCAAATCCTCGGCGGCACCATGGTGAAGGTGGGCGCGCAGAACATGCACTGGGCCGATCAGGGCGCGTGGACAGGCGAAGTGTCGCCCCTGATGGTGAAGGATTGCGGGGCCACGATTGTGGAGCTCGGCCACTCGGAGCGCCGCACCCACTTTGGCGAAACCGATGAAACCGTGGCCCTGAAAACCCAGGCCGCGCTGAAACACGGCCTCACCGCGCTGGTCTGCATTGGCGACACCAAGGCAGAATATGACGCAGGGCAAACGGCACAGGCGCTGGAACGGCAGGTGCGCGGCTTGCTCAAATATGTGGCCAAGGATGCGCTGGGCAAGGTGGTCATCGCCTATGAGCCGGTGTGGTCGATCGGCGACGGCGGCATTCCCGCAACGCCGGAATTTGCCAATGAGCAGCACATCAAGATCGCGGCCCTGGTGAAGAACCTCACGGGCGGCTCACTGCCCATTCTTTATGGCGGCAGCGTCAATCCGCAGAATTGCGTGGCCCTTGCCGGACAATCGCATATTGACGGCTTGTTCATCGGCCGCTCGGCCTGGGATGTGCAGGGCTATATCGGAATCATCAACTCAGTCATGGAGTCACTCAAATGAAAATCGCAGTTGCAGGAGACAGCGCCGGCAAGCCCCTCGTGGATATTGTGGAGGCGCATTTGAAGGCGGGCGGCAAGCATGAGGTGACCAACCTGAGCGCCAGCGGCTTCTATGCCGATCTCGCCTCCGGCGTGGCCAAAGACGTTCTGGCCGGAAAGTATGACCGCGCCATCCTGTGCTGTGGCACGGGGATCGGCGTGGCGATATCGGCCAACAAGGTGCCGGGCATCCGCGCCGCGCAAACGCATGACACCTATTCCGCGGGCAAGGCGGCTACTTCCAACAATGCCCAGATCATCACCATGGGCGCCCGCGTCATCGGGCCGGAGCTGGCGAAATCCATTGTTGACGCGTTCCTTGCGTCAGACTTCGATCCCAAGGGTGCATCAGCCGCCAATGTCGAGGCCATCAACAAGCTCGACGCAAAACGCTGAGAAAATATCATTTCGCAGCGTGAGGAACAGGGCCATTGGCATCAGATAGAGTGGCGTTCGTGCCAGGGTCACGCCCAGCCAGGAAGAGAACAGCACGCTCAGGAAGCTGGTGGCTTGCGTCTGCCTCAAGGCCGCAGACCCGTGGCTTTCCTACAGGACCACAAGGTCCGGGTTTCGGACACTGGCGGCATATCCTTCGATGGTCGCGAAGGTGGGTTTCCAGCTCTGCAGTTCTTTCAGGCGTCCAAGCCAGCCTTGCACATTCGGATATTTCCTGAGATCGCTGCCGAATAATTCAGCCATGGCAACAATCGAGCCGCCGAACAAATCCGCAATGGTAAGGTGGTCGCCGCAAAGATAAGGCTTCGGGCCGATGATGTGGTTGTTCAAAACACCCATGTAGCGAAGCGTCTGCTCCCTGCCGCGCCGCAATTTCTCGGCTTGGCCTTCGGCACTGTCAAACTTGTGGAAACTGAAAACCTGCGGATAGACAAGAGAGAAATTGAGCTCGCGGCGCATCTGGGTGTTCAGCCAATCCATGCGTTCATTGACCCGCGCCCGCGCCTGCAGGCCAGTTGGGTACAGCGATGAGCCTGACTTCTCTGCCAGGTATTTGAGGATGGCCGAGGACTCGGTGAGGCGGAAATCACCATCGTCGAGCACGGGAACCAGCTGGTTTGGATTGATAGCGGTGTAAGGGGCGCCGTAGTTTGCACCGGTGAAGAGATCAACCACTTCCATCTCGATTTCAGTGCCGGTCTCGCCGAGATAAAGCATGACAGGGCGGCTGGTGGTGGAAGCGGGGTGATAGTAGAGTTTCATGTGGGGGGTCCTGGGCTTTGCGGCTTTCAATGGTGAAAAGCTAACACTTGCCCGATAGGCCGTCGATGCCCGCCACTGCAATCGCCGCTTGCGAAAAACCGGGTCGGTCCGCGCACCGTGCCCTTGCAAAAATGCAAGGTGTCTCATAGCCTTCATTGCCGTGGCAGAAGCGGGGAAGGGCGTGTCCAATCTGGAATGGGGCGATCTCAAGGTGGTTCTGGCCTTGTCGCGTGGCGGGTCGGTGGCCGCGGCCTCGCGCATTCTGGGTGTCGACAGTTCGACCGTGAGCCGCAGGCTAGCCGCCGCCGAGGAGGCCTTGGGCGCTTGTCTTCTTCTGCGCGGGGGGCGTGAGTTTCGCTTCACCGCCGAAGGCAACATGGCGGTGCAAACTGCCGAGGCCGTGGAAACCGCAATTAATTCGGCCGCCTCGGCCATCAAGTCCGCCAAGCAGGCGATCGAAGGCAAGGTCATAATCTCAACGGTCGGCTCGTTCTTCCACGTGCTCAATCCCGTTTGCGACATCTTGCGCGCCAAGCATCCCGCCCTGCAGCCCATGGTCGATGACTCAGACCATGTTGTCAATCTCGCGGCCGGCGAGGCCGACATTGCCATCCGCATGTACGCCCCCAAGGAGCCTGACCTGATTTCGCGCAAGGCCTTCGATTTGGGCTGGTGTGTCTACGCCTCGCGGGACTACGTCGCCCGCTACGGCCTGCCCAAGACCGAGAGCGAATTGCGCGATCACCGGCTTGTTCTCTACAGCGAGGACCGAAGCCATCTTCCGGGTTTTGCGTGGTTGGACCAGTTCAAGTCTGGCAGAGAAAGATATGCTAGGGTGAATAACACCGGCGTAGCCCTGCGCGCCGTGCTGGACGGCGCAGGGATCGGCGGCCTGCCCGCCTATGAGGGGGCCGAGCATCTGGGCTTGGTGCGCGTCTTTCCCAAACGCTTCCACATCCAGCCTGCCTTTATCGTCTATCACGAAAGCCAGCGCGACTCCGCCCGCATCCGCGCTGTGGCGGATGAACTGATGGCCTACCTGGCTAAGAAGAAGGCGCTGCTGCTGGGGAGCGGCTGAAGCGGCCCGTTTGGGCATCCCTGAAAAGGCAAAACGCGCAGCGCATTTCTGCGGCAGTGGTTTTTGTATTTGTTTTCGTAATGAAATTTTTTGCCGATCGCTGATCGAAAAAGCCAGCAGCTTTTCCGGCGCATCGCTTCTGTCTTTTGCGGGCCTTGCAACGGCCGGCTTATCTGTGTCTCAAGACACAGTGAAACGTTGGATACGTTCCAGAAAATAAAATGAAAACAACAAGTGCCACAGAAAATGGCGCGCCCGAAAGGATTCGAACCTCTGACCCCCAGATTCGTAGACGCGTTAAGTCAATAACCGTGATGTTCAGCGGATTGCGCGAAATCTCATTAGAATATTGAATAACAACGTGTTGGCACAATTTCGTGTTCTAGGGTTTTACTACAATAGCCCTGGCATTCTTCACAATTTGCTTACATAGTGCTTACACGGTAGCAGCCGGCTGAATGCACCGCGCAGACCGCACGTGAAGGAATACGGCAAAGGGGTTTCATGATCGCGCTTGCGAAGGCCATGCAGCTTGATTTTCTCTGAACCTATCTGGCTCGGTTTGGGAAGAGCAGGTTGGAATAGATGCATTGCGGATTGAGCCTCTGAAATAGCTCTATTTCCGACCGCCTAAACCATCGTACCTCAGATGTTCTCAGGAATGAGACCTCTGCCTCACAGCATTTCTGAGCTGCAACGGTGCCGGTGCGTGCCAGACAAGTTGATAGGCCTCAAGCACATTTTCCCGCGTGACAGGAATGCCGCGTAGGGCAATCCACGTTGGCAGTGGGCTGCCGATCAACGACAACAAGGCGGCGTTGGCCGCCGCAACACCAAGATCATAGGGCCGTTGTGCCGCAATGCCCCCAACAAGAGGCCCTGATGCCAGCGCTGCAGCCACATCATTGCCCAGATCAACTGTCGTTACGGGGATATTGAGTTTGCGCGCATTCAGTGCCGCCATGGCGCGCACCGCAGGTTCATCCCAGGCCACGAAACAACCCGCCAGGTCTGGTGTGGAGTCAATCAACTGCTCCATGGCCACTCCGGCCTTTTCCTTCGATTCGAACTTGCTTTGCTTCACCTTCAGGTCCGGCCGGTGCGTTTCCATCCAGCGCAGGAAGGCAATCTGCCGTTCATGAGTGGCGAAAAAGTCGACGTCATATCCCAAAAGGCCAATGGTGCAGCGCGCGGGCACCCGCGCGGCAAGAAGCTCAGCAGCGATCTGGCCCAAGCCAAAATTGTCAGCCGACACCATGGTCGTATAGCCCTTTCCTGGCATCAGGCCAGTAGGCACATTGTCGAGCAGGATGAGCTTGACGCCAGCCGCTTCAATTCTTGAATGGGCCTCGGCGACGGCGGCATTGTCAACCGGGATGCTCACGATGGCATCGGGCCTCTGCATGAGCATGCGCTCAAGCGCGCGGCTCTGTTCGACGCTGTCAAAATGACAGTCGGCAACCTCGGTAATCGCTGCGGAATGCCGGCCCAGGGTGGCGGCCAGGCCAGCCATGACCTGGCGCGACCAATCGCTGCCCACCGTGTGCAGGGCAACGGCAACGGTGTAGCGCCGCGCATTCAGCTCTGCGGCTTGCTCCTCCGTGATCTTCAGCGCCGAAGCCGGAGCAGGGCGCTCGCCATGTGGGCCAAGGCCGGAAACAGGCTTGTTCATGCGGGCGTCCTTTCGAAGGGCGGTGGAAGATTTCGCGCCGAACGTGTCACCGCCGTGCGAATGGCAGCAACAACAGCTTCCGTGTCCTTGTTGCGCACCGGAGAACCCTGAAGAATCCAGCGCGGCAGGATATTGGGCGCAAACACTTCATCAGCCACCGAGCGGGCAAGCCCGATCAGCGCCGATGAGGCCCCGATCTTGGAGCGGACGATGCGCAGGTCGCGGCTGACCAAAGGGTGGGACCGGCGATAAACGGCCTCACGGATGGCAGCCAGAAGAATGTCGCTGCTTTCTGCCATGGTTCCGCCAATGACAATGAGCGAAGGGTTGAAGCTGTTGGTGAGTGCGGCAAGGGTGTTGCCAATGTGACGCCCGCTGCGTGAGAGAAGTTCGGCCGAAACCGTGTCGCCCATCAGGGCAGCGGTTCCAACGCTCATGGCCGTGATCTCGCCATCGGCCTGCAGCATCTCGGCGAGGTGCGGGCTCTGCGCTCCGCTTGCAGCCTGAAGGGCAAGGCGCGCCACCGCATCAGCCCCGGCTACGGCCTCAAGGCAGCCCACATTGCCGCATTTGCAAAGCGTGGTGGTGTCCTCGCCAACGGCAATGTGGCCGACAAGCCCAGCCCGCCCCTGGTCGCTCTTGAACAGTTTTCCACCCAGCACAAGGCCGGCACTGATCTCTCGCGAGAGATCAACAAACAGCATGTCGTGCGCGCCTTGGGCGCTGCCCGCCAGCAGCTCGCCTGCCGTCATCATTTCGATCTTGCTGCGCACCCAGCAGGGCGCGCCATAGCGGGCGACGAGTGATTCAACAAATTCCAGCCCCTCCCAGCCCGGCATGAAGGGCAGGTGGGGCGATGCGAATGGCTGGCCGGCGCTGGTCTCAACCGGCCCGGAGAGGGCAATGCCAATGCCCCAGATGTCGCGATCCTTGCGGTGTTGCTCAAGCGCCCAGTCAAACAGAGTGTGTAGCCGCTTGAGCACAGCGGCGGGCTCGGCCAAGGCATCAAGCGGTTCGTGATGTTCCAGGAGCAATTTTCCGGCAATGGTCGAGACCGCAATGCCGATGGAGCCTTGCTCAAGCACAGCCACGAGATAGAGCGCCTGGCTTTCCCGAAAGCGCGCGGTTCTTGGCGCGCGGCCGCCATTGGCATGGCCCAATTCATCTTCGTCGATGAGGCGCAACTGGTTGAGGGTTTCAAGGCGGTCAGCCACGATGGCGCGGCCAAGGCCGGAAATACGCTCCAGTTCCAAGCGCGTATTGGCTGTTCCGTTGCGGATAAGGTTCAGGATCTGGGCAAGTGACTGGCGTTCAGAATCTTCACGCTTGCTGGCCCGCCCCGTGCCGGCCCACAGGGTTTCGGCGGGGCCGTCATCATCTTCCAGAGGGTGGGTGATCCCGTCAGACATAGTGTTTTTGTCCCGCGCTAACCCGCAAAGTTTTCGCCTGAAGCCTGAAAAACGCAAATCGCATCGCAGATGACTAGCAAAGCTCTGGCTTTTTGCATAATGGAATCATGCTTTTGCAGATTATATAATAACTTTTGCAGAAAATGCTTTGACATGATGTTAAATTCTGCATAAATGAAATCAAGAAACGGACGAATGCCTGGAAACAAGGCAGCGCCATAGGAGGAATGAATGAGTGTCTGGAAAAAGGCCTATCATGCCAATTGTTGGGGCCCCTTGGGCGGCAACGCCGTTGGCGTCACATCAATTTCCCAGTTGACCTACCGCACTTTCGCCGACATGGAGCGCGCCCTGCAGGACATTGCTGCAGCGGGCTATGAAGGCACCGAGCTGTTCGACGGCAATCTGCTCGACCACGAGGGCAAGCCCGCCACGTTCCGCAGCATTCTGAACAACACCGGCCTGAAGCTGGTGGCCGCCTATTCCGGCGCCAATTTCATCTTTGCCGAAATCCTGGACGAAGAGCTTGCCCGCATCCGCCGCGCCGCGGCGCTGGCCGCTGAACTTGGGGCCGAGCATCTGGTGATCGGTGGCGGCGCCAAGCGCGCCTCAGGCATCCAGCCTGATGACATCAAGCGCCTGGGGGCTGGCCTCGAGAAGGCCCGCACCATTGCCGAAGGCTTCGGGTTGCGCGCCCATTATCATCCGCATCTCACCACCATCGTGGAAGGGCCCGATGCCGTGCGCGCCATCTTCAAGGAATGTGGGCTGGATTTCTGCCCCGACACGGCGCACCTTGCAGCCGCTGGCGGCAATGTGCCCGCCATGATCCGCGAACACGCCGCACGCATTTCCTATGTGCATCTGAAGGGCTGGCAGGAAGAGCCCTTCCTCTTCACGCCGCTCGACCGCGGCACGCTCAACATGCAGGCCATCACCACGGCACTGCATGACATTGGTTTCTCGGGATGGGTCACAGCCGAACTCGACAGCTGGCCCGATCCCAAGGAAGGCGCCATCCGCAGCATGGAATTCCTGCGCGCGGCTGAAGCCAAGAACTGATTTCGAAAACATAAAGTCCAACAGGAGGAACTGAAATGAACAAGCGCATCATGCTGGGTGGCGTTGCCGCCCTCGCCATCTTCATCACCGGCTTCGCCGCCCCGGCCTTTGCAACCGATCCGGATGCGGCGTTGAAAGACCTGGCCACCAAGGTCATGAGCAAGGGCCCCAATGGCGAAGACCCCGCCAACCCCGCCGACATCAAGCTGACGGACGATGAGCTCGCCAAGGTCAAGGCCATGAACGCCACGGCGGCGCTGGTCTTCCATTATGGTGGCAATGATTGGTCGCAGGCCCAGGAAAAGGCGCTCAAGGCCCAGTTCGAAGCCGAAGGCATCAAGGTGATCGCCGTCACGGACGCGGGCTTCAAGCCTGAAAAGCAGGTCGCTGACATTGAAACCGTGCTGGCGCAGAAGCCCAGCATCATCGTGTCGATCCCGACCGATGGCGTTGCCACCGCATCTGCCTACAAGGCCGCGGCCGATAAGGGCGTGAAGCTGGTGTTCATGGATAACATCCCCAAGGGCTTTGTGGCCGGCAAGGATTATGTGAGCTCCGTCTCGGCAGACAACTACGGCAACGGTGTTGCCTCGGCGCACCTGATGGCCAAGCAGTTGGGCGGCAAGGGCAAGATCGGCATCGTGTTCCACGCCGCTGACTTCTTCGTCACCAAGCAGCGCTATGACGGCTTCAAGAAGACGATCACTGAGCAATATCCGGACATCAAGATCATTGATGAACAAGGCATTGGTGGCCCGGATTTTGCGGGCGATGCTGAAAAAGCCGCCGGCGCCATTCTCACCGCGCATTCTGATGTCCAGGCGATCTGGGCGGTATGGGATGTGCCTGCCGAAGGCGTGATGGCTGCCGCCCGCGCCGCTGGCCGCACCGACCTCAAGATCGTCAATATGGATCTTGGCGAGAACGTCGCCATTGAAATGGCCAAGGGTGGCATGGTGAAGGCTCTCGCCTCGCAGCGCCCCTATGATGCTGGCATCATTGAGGCAAAACTTGCGGCCTATGCGCTGCTTGGCAAGCCCGCTCCGGCCTATGTGGCCCTGCCGGCCGGCCCGGTGACCAAGGACACGCTCCTCAATATGTGGAAGGAAATCTACCATAGCGAGGCCACGGACAAGATCAAGTCCAGCATGAAGTAATGGTCTGGCGGGATGGCGGTTCCTCCCTCGCCGCCATCCCTTCATTTTCCCGAAAGGTGACACGATGACAAAGACACTCAATGTGGCCATGATTGGCGGCGGCTTCATGGGCAAGGCCCATGCCATGGCTTATGCCGCAATGCCGATGTTCTTCTGGCCGGCACCCGCCATCCCGCGCCGCAAGGTTCTGGTGGATATCACTGCCGATGCCGCGCGCAACGGCGCCGAGCGCCTGGGCTTTGATGAATCCGCCCATGACTGGAAGGCCGTGATTGCCCGCAAGGACATTGATGTCATCGACATCGTCACCCCCAATGACAGCCACGCCGCCATTGCGATTGCCGCCTTGGAGGCAGGCAAGCATGTGATCTGCGAAAAGCCGCTGGCCCGCACCGGGGCCGAAGCCAAGACCATGTATGACGCCGCCAAGAAGAGCGGTGTCATCAACATGGTGGCTTTCAATTATCGCCGCACGCCGGCCGTGGCCCTGGCCCGGAAATATATCGACGAAGGCCGCATCGGCAAGATCCTCAATTTCCGCGGCACCTATCTGCAGGATTGGTCGGCAGATCCAAACGGGCCGCTTTCCTGGCGCTTCCAGAAGGATATTGCTGGCTCGGGCACAGTGGGCGACATCGGCACCCATGTGGTGGATTTTGCTCGCTATCTCGTGGGTGAAATTTCTGCCGTGCAGGCCATGGTGCACACCTATGTAAAGGAGCGCCCGCTGCAACAGGGCAATCTCGACAAGCTGGGCGCTTCAGACAAGTCTGGCTCAGGCCCCAAGGCTGTCGTCGATGTGGATGACGAGATGATCACGCTGCTCAAGTTCCAGAACGGCGCGGTGGGTTCAATTGAGGCTACGCGAAACGCCTATGGCCGCAACAACTACCTGACCTTTGAAATCCACGGCACCAAGGGCTCGATCTCTTTCAACTATGAGCGGATGGATGAGCTGCAGGTGATGTTCGCCGATGACGTGGCCGACGCGCGCGGTTTCCGCACTGTCTATACCGGACCCAATCATCCCTATGGTCATGGCCTCTGGCCCATTCCGGCCCTGGGCATTGGCTATGGTGAAACCAAGATCATCGAGTGCTATGATTTCTTCAACGCCATTGTCACCGGCAAACAGCCCTCACCCAGCTTTGAAGATGGCTGGCGCGTCTCGGTGATCGCTGATGCGATTCTCGAGTCAGGGCAGACTGAAAAATGGGTGAAAGTGGGGAACTGATGAACACCGCCGCCGCCGATAGCGTTCCTGCGGTGCGCCTGACGGGCGTATCGAAGTCTTTCGGCGGCGTGCGCGCCCTGAATGACGTCAATCTCGAGGTCAAGGCCGGCGAGATTCACGCGCTGCTCGGCGGCAATGGCGCCGGCAAGTCCACAGTTCTCAAGATCCTGCGTGGCGTGCACAGGCCGGATGCGGGCCGTGTCGAAGTCTTCGGGCACCTCCTCTCCGAACATACGCCCGATGAATCGACACGCGCCGGCATCGCCATGATCTTCCAGGAGATGAGCCTGGTGCCCACGCTCACCGTGGCGCAAAACATCTTCCTCAATCAGGAAATCAAGTCCGATCTGGGCCTTCTGGATGACCGGCAAGCCATCGAAAAATCCCGCGCCCTGTTCAAGGCGCTGGATGTTGACGTTGATCCCGAGGCGCTGGCGGGCGATCTGGGCGCGGGGCAGCGCCAGCTCACTGAAATCGTCAAGGCCATTTCCCGCAAGGCGCGGGTTCTCATTCTGGATGAGCCCTCAACGGCGCTCTCCGCCCATGACGTGGAACGGCTCTTCACCTTCCTGCGCAAGCTCAAGTCTGAAGGTGTCGGCATCATCTATGTCTCGCACCGCATGGATGAGATCATGCGCATCGCTGACCGGGCCACCATCTTCCGCGACGGAAGGCATGT